>NZ_JBAKFR010000009.1:0-165354 GCF_053484295.1 Martelella sp. AMO21009 | reverse complement strand
GTGACCCTCAATGCAAGGTTCAGAGAGAAAATCATCCAACAGAGTTGATGACGCATGAGAGGGCTGTAGAGCGGTCGCTACGTAGCCTCCTCGCCCTCCCTGGCGGCGGAGGCAATCTCCTCGCCCTTGCGGCTGCCATAGCGCAGGCTCCACGAGATCATCAGCGCGAAGACCACGATCCACATCGCCTCCGAGACCACCAGGAATATGTCGACCGGCAGCAGCGGGATGAGCAGCGCGCGCACCGTCGCCTCGCAGATCAGCACGACGGCCCAGGCGATCGTCATCCGGCGCATCAGCGCCCGGTAGGGCGGCGAGACTTCCCACAGACGGTTGCCGCTCGCACGCTCCTCCCCGCCCTTTTCGGTGGCAAAGTAGAACACCAGCGGGCGCGGCATCATCAGCGAGGCAGCGAATACCAGACCGACGAAGCCGGTGATCAGCGAGTTCTTCAGAAGCGCCAGATAGGCGCTGTTGAAATAGAGGCTGCCGACAAGCGATGCGAGCGTCGCCGCAAGCGTGATCACGCTGATCGGGGCGAGCCTGCGGTTTCTGACATAGGTGATCAGGATCACCGCGATCGGGAAGATCGAGCCGATCGCCAGCGCGTGGACGGTCGACAGGCCGAAGTGACGGGCGATCAGAAATGCCACATAGGGCAGGACCGCGCCGAAGATGATGTCGTTTCGCATGCCTGCCTCCGCGCAGAGCTTAGAAATCGCCGTCGAAGATCAGGATAACGTAAGCAAAGAACACCGCCAGATGCACCACGCCCTGCAGCGAATTGGTGCGGGTGCCGACGAATGTGACGATGCTGATGGCGAGCGACAGCGTCAGCACCACGACGCCGGCCGGCGACAGGCCAAGCTCGATCGGCAGGCCGACGAAATGCGCGGCGATCAGCACCGCCGGCACCGTCAGCCCGATTGTGGCAAGAGCGGAGCCGAGGCAAATGTTCACGGCACGCTGGAGCTGGTTCTTTCGGGCGGCTTCCAGCGCTGCCAGCGCCTCCGGCGTCAGGATCATGATCGCCACGATGAAGCCGCCGAGCGCCACCGGCGCGCCGACCTGGGCAATGCCGAAATCGACATAGACGGCGAGCTTCTTCGACATCAGCACCAGCGGCAGCAGGGCCAGAAGCAGGCCCGCGGCATGAAAGCCGGCACTCTTCGGCTGAAGATGATGGTGATGCGCAACAGGCTCCTCGTCGCCATGGCGCGGCTGCTGGAAACTGACGGGGTTCTGCACCGTCTGAAACAGCAGGAAGATGCCATAGAGCACCAGCGAAATCACGATCTGGAACACGGTCTGCAGCGTCGACAACCCGCCGCCCGGCGCAGAAGACGTGAAGCTCGGCAGGATCAGGCTGGTGATCGCCACCGGCAGAAGCACGATCAGATAGGCATTGGCGCCCGATAGATTGAACACCTGCAAGCCGTGGCGCAGCCCGCCGATCAGGAGGCTCAGCCCCACAAGCCCGTTCAGCACGATCATCAGCACCGAAAACATGGTGTCGCGCGCAAGCGTCGGCGCGTTGTCGCCGGTCAGCATCACCGCGGTGATCAGCGCCACCTCGATGCCGATGACGGAAAGCGTCAGGATCAGCGTGCCAAGCGGCTCCCCGAAGATCGCCGCCAGGCATTCGGCGTGATGCACCACGCGAAACACCGCCATCAGCATGACCGCGAAGATCACGGCAAGCACCGCGAACGAGGCCGCCGTTCCGAGATAGTCCGGCTTCAACGAAGCGCCCGCGAAGGTAAACAGCAAAAACGCGCACCAGATCAGCACAATCGGCCATTCGCGCCAGAGTGCATTCTTGTCTGATGTCACGGAAGCCTCGCAGATGATGGATTGCGCCGGAAACGCGGCGCAATCAATTCACCATTTTAAGCCTGTGCGCGCAAGGGCGGACGATGAGGCAACCACCCGTAAAATGTCCTCAAAGCGCCCTCTGCCCGGCCCCTCGACGGGTCGGAGTGCCCCTCAGGCAAGACGGCCGAGCCGAGCGCCGCAACCCGGTCTTTTGCATTTCCTCTAAATAAATCATGTAAAAATACATGTATAAACCGAAATACAATCAACTTTACCGGGTTTAATATTTAATATATACGAATATTTAGGGGAAATATACTACAGGTAAACGATCATGAGGGAAAATACGAAATTAGTATTTATTGATGATGATAATCGTGATTTCTGGGCGTCCGGAAATCACGGCAGCAGCATATCGTTTCTCGGTGAAAAATTACTTGTATCCTGGTCCCACAAGCATGCACGTGACGGCCAATCCTCCGCCATCTATGCCTCATCGGCGGACCCCGTGGACTATGCCTGGCGACCACTGGCGAAAATCGCGGACAATGGCGAAGGCGGCGCTGTTTCCAAATATCCGGCCACCAACCCGGTGTTTCATTGCGATGCCGGGAAGATGCGCCTGTTCTGGCAGATGACCAGTGACGGAACCGAGGCAAGCGCCCAGCTTCGCACGCGCACCGGAAACATGTCCGATGCCTTCGACAGCATCCATTCGGTGGGATGGACCACGCCGGTCGATGGCGATCCTCTGACGACTTCGGTGAGCGGCGATGATTTCCTCAATGCCGCTGCGGCGCTCTATCCCAACGCCTGGCCGCTTCTGAACGGCGCGTTCGAGCCGAAAAAGAGCTTCGAGAAAGCGCCGTCGTTCAGCTCCGAGAAGGGACACAATCTGGCAGCGCCGGAGGTGGATGCCGCCGCAATCGACGCGATGATCGAAGCATTGATCGCCAGGATAAGGGAATTCGACAATACCTATCTCAAGGACGTGAAGCAGCAATTACTGGAGAACAGGCTGGCGCTCCGGCCGATACTGGACAGATTGCGCAGGTTTTCCGACATCCTGCGGTTCTTCGATGCGCTGCAGGCGCATATGAGGAGAAACACGCTCATTGTGTTCCTGTACATGGTCTACGACACCTACAATTTGGTCGTCATGCGGCTCACGGTGTTCAACATGTTCAGCCCTGACCGCTATGAACGGGGCTGGCAGACGCGCTCCCAGCCGCAAAAGATCAGGCTGGAAAACGGCGCCGATCGTCTGCTGCTTCCGGTCCATTCCGACATCGTCAACCTCTCGGTCGTGCTTTACTCGGACGATGACGGGGCGAACTGGCACTATGCCGAAACGCCGATTCTCGGCCGCGGCACCGTCGAGCCGAGCATCGTCCAGCGCCCGTCCGGCAAACTCACGGCCTTTCCGCGCGCCAAAGCACCGGAATTGTATCTCGACCGCATTGCTGTAAGTGAGTCCTGCGATTACGGGATCACGTGGTCCCCGGCCGTGCCGATCCTCAATGCGCACATCAAAAGCCGTGATTCGGGCATCTCGGCCCTGTCGCTGAAGCATTCGCGATTCGACCCGTCTCTCGGCCCGTTCGTCGTGGTCTACGCTCCCGACGAGGCGTGTCGGAACCTTCATCTTTGTGTTGGCTTCTTCGGCACGTCATCCGATCGCGGCAACCGGCCGCTTGCCTGGCTCGACCCGATCTGCCTGGAGACGGCGGAAGACGGCAGCCGGATCACCGACCCTTCCGTGACGGAAGGAGACGACGGAACGCTCTATATTTCCTGCAGTTACCGCGTTTCGAACGGGGACGGCGTCAGCGAAAAAATCTGCGTGATACAATATGACGGCCTCAGAGGCTGAGGCCCGCCCCACCGATCAGTGCGCCGCGGTCTCACGCGCCCGTGCCAGTTCGGCAAGGTCGGCGGCCTTGAGTTCCACCGATTCGCCGCAGCCGCAGGCCGAGGTCTCGTTGGGATTGCGGAACACGAAACCGGTTCTGAGCTTGGTGACCTCGAAATCCATCTCGGTGCCCAGCAAATAGAGCGAGGCAGCGGGATCGACCCAGACCTTCGCTCCGGCATGCTCGACGGTGTCGTCGCCGGCCTTGGTATTGTCGCGCGTGACGAGGTCCACCGCATATTCGAAGCCGGCGCAGCCGCCCTTCTTGATCGATATGCGGATACCGAGTGCATCCGGCCCGGCATTGCCGGTGATTTCGTTGATGCGGGTCGCTGCCGCATCGGTAAGGGTAATGACCTGAAAGCCCATTTCATTCTCCATCAACATCCGGGTTCAAGGCCCGGCGTTCGAAGTGCATTGCATCAGCGCGGCCGGGCGGCGTCAATACCAGCCGACGGCAACCTTGGCCTCTTCCGACATCCGGTCCGGCGTCCATGGCGGGTCGAAAGTCATCTCGACCTCGACGCCGGAGACGCCTTCGACCGTGCCCACGGCATTTTCGACCCAGCCGGGCATTTCGCCGGCAACCGGGCAGCCGGGCGCGGTCAGCGTCATGTCGATCTTCACCACCCGGTCGTCATCGACATCGATCTTGTATATCAGGCCGAGTTCGAAGATATCGGCCGGGATTTCCGGGTCATAGACCGTCTTCAGCGCGGAGATGATGTCGTCGCTCAGCCGCGCCAGCTCTTCCGGGGGAATGGAAGAGGCAGTCGCGCCGGCCGTCTGGTCTTCAGTCTTTTCCTCGACACTCATGGCAATCCTCTTATCGGGCCTTTCCGGCACCTGTCAGGCCCCTATCAGGCAAAGAATGTGCGCGCGTAATCCAGCGCTTCCACCAGCGCGTCCACTTCCGCGCGGGTATTGTACAGGCCGAACGAGGCCCTGCAGGTGGACGTCACCCCGAAACGCGCCAGAAGCGGCTGTGCGCAGTGGGTGCCGGCGCGAACGGCGACGCCGCGCCGGTCGATGATCGTCGAGATGTCATGGGCATGCACGCCTTCGATCGCGAAGGAGAAGATGCTGCCCTTTTTAGCTGCATCGCCGATGACGCGCAGCGCATTGACATGGCCAAGCTGCTCGCGGGCGTAGGCCGTCAAATCGGCCTCATGGGCGGCAATCGCCGCGCGCCCTACTCCTTGCATATAGTCAAGCGCGGCGCCCAGTCCAATAGCCTGGACGATCGGCGGCGTGCCGGCCTCGAAACGATGCGGCGGCTCGGCATAGGTGACGCGGTCCTCGAACACATCGGCGATCATCTCGCCGCCGCCCTGGAACGGCCGCATTTCTGAGAGCCGGTCATACTTGCCGTAGAGCACGCCGATGCCGGACGGGCCATAAAGCTTGTGGCCGGTCATTGCATACCAGTCGCAATCGATATCGCGAACATCGACAGGCATGTGCACGGCGCCCTGTGACCCATCGACCAGCACCGGAATATCGCGCTCATGGGCGATGCGGCAAACCTCTTTCACATCGACGATGGTGCCGAGCGCGTTCGACATCTGCGTGATGGCGACGAGCTTGGTGCGCTCGGTCAGGCACTTCTCGAAATCCTCGATGTGGAATTCGCCGTCATCATCCACCGGAACCCAGACCAGCTTGACGCCCATGCGCTCGCGCAGGAAATGCCAGGGCACGATGTTGGAATGGTGCTCCATGATCGAGAGCACGATCTCGTCGCCCTCCTTCAGGTGCTCCATCGCCCAACCATAGGCAACCGTGTTGATCGCCTCGGTGGTGTTGCGGGTGAACACGATCTCGTTCACCGAACCGGCATTCAAGAAGGCGCGCACCTTCTCGCGCGCGGCCTCATAGGCGTCGGTCGCGGCGTTGGAGAGGAAATGCAGCCCGCGATGCACATTGGCGTATTCGTGGCCGTAGGCATTCGCGATCGTGTCGATCACCACCTGCGGCTTCTGGGCGGACGCGCCGTTGTCGAGATAGACCAGCGGCTTGTCGCCATGCACGGTGCGCGACAGGATTGGAAAATCCTGCCGGATCTTTTCGACGTCGTAGCTGGAAACCTTAGTGTCCATAATTGATGAACTCCATCAATGAACCGTCCGGAGCGCGGAGCCGGTCACTCATGGCGATCGAGCCAGTCCGCGATGATCGCCTCCACGGCTTCCGAAAGCGCCTCGTGCTCCAGTTCCTCCACCACTTCGGCGACGAAGGCGTGGATAAGAAGCCCTTCGGCGACCTTGCGCGGTATCCCGCGCGCCATCAGGTAATAGAGGTGGTTCGGGTCGATATCCGTCACCGTCGCGCCGTGGCCGCACTGCACGTCATCGGCGAAGATTTCAAGCTCCGGCTTGGCGTTGAACGAGCCGAAATCGCTCATCAGCAGCGTGTTGCACGACATCTTGGCGTCGGTCTTCTGGGCATCGGGCGCAACCCGGATCAGACCCTGGAACACGCCCTTAGCCTTGTCGAACACCACATTGCGGATGATCTCGGTCGAGGTGGTGTTGGGAACGTTATGGCCGAGGTCGAAGGTGATGTCGGTGTGGGTGTCGCCGCCGAGCAGGTTGACGCCGCGCAGCATCAGGTCGGCGCCCTCGCCGACAACCGCGCAATCGATCTCGTGGCGCACCAGCTTGCCTCCGGCGTTGACGATCAGCAGCTTCAGCTTGGCGTTTTCGCCGAGCTCGATCTTCAGCTTGCCGAGATGGGTGTCGTCCGCGCCCTGGCTCTGCATCACCACATAGGTGATCTCGGCGTCCTTGCCGAGCGTCAGCGCCGAAAGATTGCTGATGAGCGCCGCCGCGCCTGCCGGCGCGACATGGCGTTCGATCACCATCCCGGTCACGCCATCTGCAAAGTTCAGGCGGTTGCGGGTATGCACCTGCCCGCCACCATGCACGGCCTGCAGCTCTAGTGGCGCATCAAAGGATTCGGCGATCTCGAGCACGTAGCCGTCGCTCACCAGCGCGCCGTTGATGCGGCCGATCGCGTCATCGGCATGGGACAGCGCGAAACGCACCGTCTTATCGCCGCCTGAAAGCGCATCGGAAACCTTGCTTCGCGCGACGCCATCGATAGCGGGTCCATCACCGGCGCGGCCCTGCACCAGCGGCAGAACGTCGCTGCCTTGCAACAGGGCCGGCAACGGGTTTACCGCCTCGCCGGCATCCTCAGGCACGGCGCGCAGCAGGTTCCGCAGGTCGGTATAGTGCCAAGCCTCGATCCGCCGGGTCGGCAGACCGGTCTTGCGCAGTTCGCCGGCCAACCGGTCGCGTTCCATCGTGACATCGGCATTGCCGGGCAGCGAGCCGGAGAGCCGACCGAAGGCGGCGACCAGCGCCTCTTCGGCAGCCGTCAGTGTTATCTTGCTTTGCACATTCATCACAACGCTCCCGCCTCAGGCCGCTTCGCCGATGATATCGGCATAGCCATTGGCTTCGAGTTCGTGGGCCAGTTCCTTGCCGCCGGTGCGGATGATCTGGCCCTTGTAGAGCACGTGGACCGTATCCGGCACGATGTAGTCGAGCAGGCGCTGATAGTGGGTAATGACCATCACCGAGCGATCCGGCGCGCGCAGCGCGTTGACGCCGTCGGCGACGATCTTCAGCGCGTCGATATCGAGGCCCGAATCGGTCTCGTCCATGACGCAGAGCTTCGGCTCCAGCAGCGCCATCTGCAGGATTTCCGCGCGCTTCTTCTCGCCGCCGGAAAAGCCGACATTCAGCGGACGCTTCAGCATGTCGTAATCGATCTTCAGCTCGGCGGAGGCCTCGCGCACCTTGCGGATGAAGTCCGGCGTCGAAAGCTCTTCCTCGCCGCGCGCCTTGCGCTGCTCGTTGATCGCGACCTTCAGGAACTGCATGGTGGCGACGCCCGGGATCTCGACCGGATACTGGAACGCCAGAAACAGCCCCTTGGCGGCGCGCTCGGCGGCGTCGAGCTCCAGAATGTTCTCGCCATTATAGAGCACCTCGCCCTCGGTGACCTCATAGTCTTCGCGGCCCGCGAGAATATAGGAGAGCGTCGACTTGCCCGACCCGTTCGGTCCCATGATCGCCGCGACCTCGCCATCCTGAATGGTCAGGTTCAGCCCGCGAATGATCTCGGTGCCATCCTCGGCAATGCGTGCGTGCAGGTTCTTGATCTCAAGCATTTTTCGTTTCCTTCACAAGGCGACTGCTCTGTCGTGCATTCCGGCAAGACCGGAGGCGGTCGCTGTCAATCTTTTCAAGGGCGCGGCGTCACTGCCGCTGCTCCATCTGATTCTGAGTCATCCTCGGGCTTGACCCGAGGATCCAATCCTATCTCGACACCCACTCTACGGCCTGCCGCTGTCGCCCTATGGATCCTCGGGTCAAGCCCGAGGATGACGCTGCGGGTGGGGCGAGCTCAAAGGTCAACGGCAAGGAGCGTGGCAAACCACCGATCCGCTCGGTTAACCAACGCTCCCCTCAAGCGAAATCCCGATCAGCTTCTGCGCTTCCACCGCGAATTCCATCGGCAGTTCCTGGATGACTTCGCGCACGAAGCCGTTGACGATCAGCGCGATGGCCTCTTCTTCGGGAATGCCGCGCTGCATGCAGTAGAACAGCTGGTCCTCGGAAATCTTCGAGGTGGTGGCCTCGTGCTCGAAGCGGGCGGATGCATTCCCGGCCTCGATGTAAGGCACGGTGTGGGCGCCGCATTTGTCGCCGATCAGCAGACTGTCGCACTGGGTGAAGTTGCGCGCGTTTTCCGCCTTGCGGTGGGCCGAGACCTGGCCGCGATAGGTGTTGTTGGAAACGCCTGCCGAAATGCCCTTGGAGATGATGCGGCTCGACGTGTTCTTGCCGAGATGGATCATCTTGGTGCCCGAATCGATCTGCTGATGGCCGTTGGAGACTGCGATCGAATAGAACTCGCCGCGCGAATTGTCGCCGCGCAACAGGCAGGAGGGGTATTTCCAGGTGATGGCCGAACCGGTTTCGACCTGGGTCCACGAAATCTTGGAATTGTCGCCCCGGCAATCGCCGCGCTTGGTGACGAAGTTGTAGATGCCGCCCTTGCCTTCCTTGTCGCCCGGAAACCAGTTCTGGACGGTGGAATACTTGATCTCGGCATCGTCCAGCGCGATCAGCTCGACGACCGCCGCGTGAAGCTGGTTCTCGTCGCGCTGCGGCGCGGTGCAGCCTTCGAGGTAGGAAACATACGAGCCTTCCTCGGCGATGATCAGCGTGCGCTCGAACTGGCCGGTGTTCTTCTCGTTGATGCGGAAATAGGTCGACAGTTCCATCGGGCAGCGGACGCCCTTCGGCACGTAGACGAACGAGCCATCGGTAAAGACGGCGGCGTTCAGCGCGGCATAATAATTGTCCCCGCGCGGCACGACCGAGAACAGATATTTCTGAACCAGTTCCGGATATTCGCGGATCGCTTCCGAGATCGACATGAAGATCACGCCGGCCTTCGCAAGCTCCTTCTTGAAGGTGGTAACGACCGAGACCGAATCGAACACGGCATCGACGGCGACGCGGTTTTTCGGCTGGTGCTGTTTTTCCTCGACGCCCGCGAGGATTTCCTGCTCCTGCAGCGGAATACCGAGCTTCTCATAGGTCTTGAGCAGTTCCGGATCGACCTCGTCCAGCGTCTTCGGACCGGTGAAGGATTTCGGCGCGGCATAGTAGTAGATGTCGTTGAAATCGATCTTCGGGTAGCTCACCCGCGCCCAGCTTGGCTCTTCCATTGTAAGCCAGCGGCGATAGGCCTCCAGACGCCATTCCAGCATCCAGTCGGGCTCGTTCTTCTTGTGCGAGATGAAACGGATGATGTCCTCGGACAGGCCCTTGGGCGCCTTGTCCACTTCGATCATCGTCTCAAAACCGTATTTATACTGATCGACGTCGATCTCGGCGACCTGATCGACGGTCTCTTTTACGGCAACCATATTGTCACTCCACTCATAACCGGGTTCAAGGTCCGGCGGTTCGTATCCCAAGCGGGTTCACCGCTCTATTTAATCAGACTGCGCGGCAATTACACCCCGCGCGGCCTGCGATTCGTCAATTTTTCAGGCGGCCTGTCCGGCCGCCCTGCGGCGCGCGGCGATTTTGCCGAAAGCCGAAATCGCCGCGTCGATATCCTGATCCGTGGTCGACCAACCGAGCGAGACGCGCAAGCCGCCAAGGCGCGAGTCGCGCCCCATCGCCTTCAGCACCTGGCTCTCGCCGACCTTGCCGGAGGAGCAGGCCGAGCCGGCGGACAGAGCGATACCCTCAAGATCGAAGGCGATCTGGCCGGTTTCCGCTTTCAGACCCGGCAGGGTGAAGAACGCGGTATTGGCAACGCGCGGCAGGTCCGCGCCGTAGATTTCGACATCGGCGGCCGCAGCACGCATGCCATCCTCCAGCCGGTCGCGCAGCGCCGCGATTCGCGTATTCCGAGCCTCAATATCATCCGCGGCGAAGGCAGCGGCTGCGGCGAAACCGAGAATGCCCGGCACGTTTTCCGTGCCGGAATGATGCCCCTTTTCCTGCCCACCGCCGCGCACCAGCGGCGCCGGCATCAGCGTCTCGCCGCGCGAGATCAACGCGCCAACGCCCTTCGGCCCGCCAAGCTTGTGCGATGACAGGATCAGGAAATCGGCGTCCAGGGCCTCGATCGAAACCGGAATACGGCCGGCAGCCTGTACCGCATCCACCACCAGAAGCCCGCCATGCCGATGCACGATCTCCGCTGCTTCTGCAACCGGCTGGATAATCCCGGTCTCGTTGTTGACCAGCATTACCGCCGCCATCGGCAGGCCGAGGCTCTTGTCATGGGCGGAAAGCATGGCATCGAGCGCATCGAGATCGACCACGCCGGTCGGCAGAACCGGAATTTCATGACGCTGCTCGGCGGAAAAGCGTCCGCCTTCAAACACAGCTGGATGTTCGGTGCCGGAAACATAGAGCCCGCCAAGCGTCACAGCCCTGCGCCCCATGCGGAAATCGGGCGTCAGCACCAGGTTTGCCGCTTCCGTGGCGCCGGCAAGAAACGTGACATGGGCGGGGTCCGCGCCCACCAACTCGGCCACCTGCCGCCGCGCCGCCTCGACGCGCGCCCTGACGGCCCGCCCCTCGCGGTGAACGGAGGAGGCATTGCCGCAAAGATCAAGACCGTCCAGCACCGCTTCGCGCGCTTCAGGCAGAAGCGGCGCGGTGGCATTCCAGTCGAGATAGATCCGGTTGGTGCTCATGTTCTTTCTTTTGGCGGCCCTGTTTACACGGGCAAAACAGCCCGGCAACGCATTTTCCTTGAAATTCACTGCCCGCTTGCCCTATTTGGACCGCAGAACAGAAGACCTCTTTCTTTCGAACAATTCTAAACTGGTTTTAGAAAAGATGACCCTATTAGTCAAGTCAAACGGGTCGCTGCAAGCCGGTTGGAGTGTTTGAGCCGAAATTTCCGGAGAGCAAATGCCCGAAGTGATTTTCAACGGTCCGGCCGGTCGCCTTGAAGGCCGTTACCAGCCGTCCAAGGAAAAGAATGCACCGATCGCGATCGTGCTGCATCCCCACCCCCGCTTCGGCGGCACGATGAACAATCCGATCGTCTACGAACTGTTCTACATGTTCCAGAAGCGCGGCTTCACGACGCTCAGGTTCAATTTCCGCGGCATCGGCCGCAGCCAGGGCGAGTTCGACCACGGCTCGGGCGAATTGTCGGACGCGGCGGCCGCACTCGACTGGGTGCAGGGCCTGCATCCCGATTCGAAGACCTGCTGGGTCGCCGGCTATTCCTTCGGCTCCTGGATCGGCATGCAGCTTCTGATGCGCCGGCCGGAGATCGAGGGTTTCATGTCGATTGCCCCGCAGCCGAACATCTACGATTTCTCGTTCCTCGCCCCCTGCCCCTCCTCCGGCCTGATCATCCACGGCGATGCCGACAAGGTGGCCCCGCAGCGCGACGTCAACGGGCTGGTGGAAAAGCTGAAGACCCAGAAGGGCATCCTGATCACCCAGAAGACGGTGGCCGGCGCCAATCACTTCTTCTCCGGCAAGAATGACGAGTTGCTCGCCGAATGCGAGGACTACCTTGACCGCCGCCTCGACGGCGAACTGGTGCCGGAACCGGCGCCGAAGCGGATCAGATAGTTACCACTTACAGCGAAAATACAAGCAGATAGCCATGTCGAAGTTCAAGTCCGAATTCCTGCACACGCTTTTTGAGCGCGGTTTCATTCATCAGATTTCCGATGAGACCGGGCTTGACGAACTTCTTTCGAAGGAGCGGGTGACGGCCTATATCGGCTTTGATCCGACGGCGCCTTCGCTGCATGCCGGATCGCTGATCCAGATCATGATGCTGCACTGGCTGCAGAAGACCGGTCACCGGCCGATCTCGCTGATGGGCGGCGGCACCGGCATGGTCGGCGACCCCTCGTTCAAGGACGAGGCCCGCAAGCTGATGACCCTCGACATGATCGAGGACAATATCAACTCGATCCAGCGCGTTTTCGCCAATTACATGGATTACGACGCCGGCGAAAAGTCCGCGCTGATGATCAACAATGGCGAATGGCTGCGCGGGCTCAATTATCTCGAATTTCTCCGCGATGTCGGCCGCCATTTCTCGGTCAACCGGATGCTGTCCTTCGAGAGCGTCAAGATGCGCATCGACCGCGAGCAGTCGCTGTCCTTCCTGGAATTCAACTACATGATCCTCCAGGCCTATGATTTCGTCGAGCTTTGCAAGCGCTATGACTGCCGCCTGCAGATGGGGGGCTCGGACCAGTGGGGCAATATCGTCAACGGCATCGATCTCGGCCACCGCATGGACTGCCCGCAGCTTTACGCGCTGACCTCACCGCTTCTGACGACGGCATCGGGCGCCAAGATGGGCAAATCGGCCAATGGCGCGATCTGGCTCAACCCGGACATGCTGTCGGCCTATGATTTCTGGCAGTACTGGCGCAACACCGAGGACGCCGATGTCGGCCGCTTCCTGAAGCTCTACACCACGCTGCCGATGGACGAGATCGCGCGGCTTGCAGCGCTCTGCGGGTCGGAGATCAACGAGGTCAAGAAGATCCTTGCGACCGAGGTGACCGCCATGCTGCATGGCCGCGCCGCTGCCGAGGAAGCCGCCGAAACCGCCCGCAAGACCTTCGAGGAAGGCGCGCTCGCCGAAAACCTGCCGACGATCGAGGTGGCGAAGGCCGAACTCGACGGCGGCATCGGCATTCTCACGCTGATGGTCCAGGCCGGTCTTGCCGGCTCCAACGGCGAGGCCCGCCGTCATATCAAGGGCGGCGCGGTGAAGGTGAACGACAAGGGCGTTTCCGACGAACGCATGGCGGTCGGCGCCGATGCCCTGACGCAGGAAGGCGTGGTCAAGCTTTCGGTCGGCAAGAAGAAGCACATTCTGGTGCGGCCGGTGTGACAACGAGCTGCGATGTCGGCGTCCTGCGGTCGCCTACTCGCCTCTTCCTCTAAGGCCGGATATCGCTCACAGCACTGCAGCTTGCTCCCAATACTCTCTCCCGCTGGCGGGAGAGATGCCCCGAAAGGGGCAGTGAGGGTGGCGCGGCATCTCGTCTCGTGAGAGCGTTCGAGTGGATGGACTCCCCCCTCACTGTCGCTTTCGCGACATCTCTCCCCTCCGGGGCGAGAAGATTGGGGGGCTCTGCGGATAAGTCCCCTGAATGAGATCATCAGGACAAACCGCAAAGCCTCACATCACTGAAACTCGAAGATCTTGCGGAACACGCCGGGCGCGATGGCTGAAAGCGGGTTGACGATCAGCTCGGGCTTTTCGGTCTTGCCGGTGAGACGGAAGGTGATGCCGAACAGGCCCTTGTCGTTGCCGTTGCCGAGCAGCGGACCGAAGATCGGGATTTCCGCGAAAATCCGGTTCAGCCCATAGGCCGGCATGAAAGTGCCGGTCATGTCGATATTGCCGGCGGCATCGCGCACAACGCCCTTGATGGTCGCGCCCACCTGATCGCCGCGCACGAACGCATCGGAGACCCGCAGCACGCCATTAGAAATATCGATCACCGCCTGGGCGCGCTGGAAGCGCTGGTCGGTCTCGTTGATCTGATTCTTGTAGGCGGCGTTCAGGCTCTTGCCATTGGCGGCGACGGGGTCCGACAGGATTTTCTTGAGCTGCTCGTCCTTGATCAGCCGGAAGTCCGTCAGCGTTGCCATTCCCTGCCAGCCGGCATCGGTCTCGATCATGTCGAGATTGAGCGAACCGCCCGTCATCTTCTGGTAGATGCCGAGAAAACGCAGCAGCGCGCCGGCGCCGCTGGTCTTGAGCGACACAGACTGCCGGTCGCCGTCGGGCGCCACGGTCAGCGCCATCGGCTGCGACGAGGCGGTGGTCGCCTTCAGCGTGGCATCCGCCATCTTGCCTGCCCGAACCTTGATGTCGCCATTGACGCCGGAAAGCTGCCGGTCGTTTTCCCCGGAAACCCGCGCGATGTCGAAATGGACGTCAACATTGCCGCCGCCGCTTCCCCCGCCGCCGATCGAACCGCCATTGCCGCTTTTGACGAGCTGGTCGAGCAACGGCTTGGCCGAGAAGGACCGGCCGGTCAGCGTCACGTCGAGCCCGCTCGCGCCGCGCTGCATGCCGATATTGACGCTGTCGCCGGGCGAGATCGCCACATCGGTCAGCGTCGCGGCCAGAAGGCCGCCCTTGTCGAGGGTAACCCGCCCCCTGGCGCCAAGCCCGCTGCCCGACAGGCGCAGATCATCAAGCGTCGTCACGCCGTTTTCGCCGGGCGTGAGCGTGAAGGACAGCGTGGCGGGCACGCCCGGCGGCTTCTGCCAGCCGATGAAAGGCAGAGACAGGGTCGTCTGCTGCAGGTCAACGGCGATCATATTGCCTTCATCGCCGCCTTCGACCGTGAGGGAAACCGGACCGCTGACATAATCCTCAAGGCCGGGCGCAAGCTGGTTGCGCTGGGCATCGCTCAGATTGCCAGCGAGCCACAGCACTGACTGAGCGTCCTCGCCATCCGCTGCCTGTTCCGGCTTGCCGAGCGGCATGCTCCATTGCACGTCAAGCGGTATGCCATCCACGCTGCCGCCGCCCTCGAAGGAGATCCGGCTAGGCACGATCTCGATAAGACCATTTAGGCCGCTGACCTGGTTGCCGTTGATGGGCGTGGCGATCGCGCCATCCTTGATATCAGCCACGACGTGCCAGACCGGATCGAAGGCGACGTCGCGATTGAGCGGAAAACTTGCCCTGAGATTGACCTCGGCGTTGCCGGAAAACTGGTCGGAGGTGAAATCCGTCGATTTCAGCGCGTTGATCGGCGGCGCCTCGGCGAGCTTCACCAGATCGCGGACTTCGCCGGCGAGCATGATGTCGACGGCCCCGGTCAGCGGCTTGGAATAGGTGTCGGCGATCGCGAAGGTGCCCTCCTTCAGCTTCACCGTGCGGGATTTGGCAACGCTGAGCGCGCCGTCCCTGATCTCGACATCGACCCTGCCGCCATTGATCGCCACGCGGGCGTCGCTGCGCTCGACATCGGGCATCTGGTCGCTGAGCGTGATCCGGGTGTCATCGATATCGAAGGCGACCTTCATCTCGGTCTCGTCCAGTTCGAGCGGAATACCGGGTCCCTCGATCCGGCCCGCTTTCAGGAAGATTGCGATATCGCCATTGGTGACCACGCCGCCGTGGAGATTACGGCTGACCCATTCGCGTGGCTTCCTGGCGATCCAGAACGGCCAGAGCTGCTTGACCGCTTCGGTATCCATCCGTTCGATCCGGGCGCCGAAGCTGAGCTCCGGGCTGGCGTCGCCGAACACCGCCTTGAACGAGGCCGCCATCATGCCCTGGGGCGAGCTGATCGTGATATCATCGAGCAGAAGGCGCGGGATCGACGCCCGGTACTCCCCGGTGAACTTCGCGTCGAATATCAGCGGCGGAAGGCCGGGCTCGCGCGATTTGAACCGCCCACCGCGCACCAGCACATCCAGCGCATAGCCATCCGTGGCATCGGGTTGGTAGCGGTCGAGATCGATAATCCCGGCGGTGAAGGGAAACTGGCTGCCGTCGAATTCGAACGAGGAATCGCTGATTTCGATCGATTTCTTGGCGGTATCGTAGGTCAGGTTCAGATTGGCGTCGTTGAAGGGCCGCGCGATCGAATCCGCGATAAAACGGCCAGCGCCGACATCGATCTGCGCGGCGACCGCGGGCTCGCCGTCGACACGCGCGCGCTCCAGGGAGAGCACGAGATCCGCGGTCCCCTCAAGGCCGAGCATTGGTTCGCCGTCTTCCTTCGTCCTCAGCAGAAACGGCGTCAGCACCAGGTTGGAAACCTCGGCCTGCAGACTTTGCGTGCGGCCGTCCTGCTCCACCGATTCGGCAGAAAACGCGGCCGCCGTTCCGTCCAGCAGCACCTCGCCATCGACCCGGAGTATGCCGTCGGCCAGAAGGTTGAGATTGATCTCGCGGATATCGACATTGACGGATTTTCCGGGCGAGGCGCTGCCAACCGGAAACACGATGTCGCTCAGATAGATCGAGCGGGTATCGGCGGCGGTGAGAATGCCGCGGGCGAAATCGGTATGGGTGAACATCTGCTCCACCAGAACCGGCAGGCTGTCGACCCGGTGCTCGGTGAGGCGGAAGGTCCCGGTGGAGGGCAGCGCCGAGGAATCAACCGCGATATCATCGACGGACACGGAGTTGACGGTCACCTGACCGCCGGCGAGCTTGATCGGGTCCACGGCGAAATCCATGGTTCCGATCGACGCGATCTGCTTTTCGCCCGGGCCGAACAGCGTCACGCCGCGCACGCTGAGCTTCAGGTCAAGATCGCCGCCGAGCCTCAGCCGCGCGGTCTCGATGCGGGCGTGATAGCCGTCCGGCATCGCCGCGGCGATCTGTTCATTGGCCTTGGCGGCAAGAAACCGGTCCAGCGATCCGCTTTCGATAACGTAGTAGACGAGGAGCAGCAGACCGCCGGCGAACAGTCCGAAAAACGCCAGGAAACGAAAGCAGTGACGGGTGAAGCTGCGATGCGTCGACGCGCGCACGATCATCGGCTCATGCGCCTGGGCCGAGGGCAGCTTGTGGAGCGAAACGTTTTCGCCGCGGCCGAAACGGGTGCGTTCGCCTCTGATCAGGGAATCTTTTTGCTTGCTGTCGTCCAAAGCCGCTCCGTAAGCGTATAAACTGCGCTGAAACAGGTCTGCCCGGCGCGAATCTCTGAAGGCATATTCACGACGAAGCGCATCGCTGGCAAGCGCGCAACCCTTTATCCGGTCGCCATTTATGCCGACCTGTGCTTGAACGCTAAATGAACAAAGGAGTGAGAATTTGACCGAACTGAAAGAAGGCGACAAGGCCCCCGATTTTTCCCTTCCCGTTTCCGAGGAAGAGACGTTCGCGCTGGCGGACACCAAGGGCAAGAACCTGGTGCTTTACTTCTACCCCAAGGACGACACCAAGGGCTGCACCGTTGAAGCAATTGCGTTCACCGCCCTTTCGGAAGCCTTTGAAAAGGCAAACACAATTGTTCTGGGCGTTTCGCCCGACGGGCTCAAGAGCCACGCGAAATTCGCCAAGAAACATGACCTTTCCGTTCTGCTTGGCGCTGACGAGGATCATGCGGTAGCCGAGGCCTATGGCGTCTGGAAGGAAAAGAGCATGTATGGCAAGACCTATATGGGCATCGAGCGCTCGACTTTCCTGATTGCGCCGGACGGCACGCTCAAGCGCATCTGGCGCAAGGTGAAGGCGGACGGCCATGCCGAAGCGGTGCTTGAGGCCGTCAACGGCGGGTAACCGACGAAAAAGGGCATTTCACGGCGCTGAAATGCCCTTGATCGCCCGGTTTTCTTGACTCTCGGGCCGTTTGCGACTATCCCGCCCCTCGTACGCATGACGATGGTGAAAGCGCCGTCGAATTTGTCACGAAAACACGGAACCCGTTTTCCTTTGACCTCATTTTCCGATCTTGGGCTCAGTCCCAAAGTACTCTCCGCTGTAACCGAGGCCGGCTACAGCGAACCCACGCCCATCCAGGCGGGCGCCATTCCGCATGCTCTGGAGCGCCGCGATGTTTGCGGTATCGCCCAGACCGGCACCGGGAAGACCGCTTCCTTCGTGCTGCCGATGCTGACGCTTCTGGAGCGCGGCCGGGCCCGGGCGCGCATGCCGCGCACGCTGATTCTCGAGCCGACCCGCGAACTCGCGGCCCAGGTCGCCGAGAATTTCGATAAATACGGCAAGAACCACAAGCTCAATGTCGCGCTGCTGATTGGCGGCGTTTCCTTCGAGGAGCAGAACCGCAAGCTCGAACGCGGCGCCGATGTGCTGATCTGCACGCCCGGCCGCCTGCTCGACCACACCGAGCGCGGCAAGCTGCTGATGACCGGCGTCGAAATCCTCGTCATCGACGAGGCCGACCGCATGCTCGACATGGGCTTCATTCCCGATATCGAGCGGATAGCCAAGCTCATTCCGTTCACGCGCCAGACGCTGTTCTTCTCGGCGACGATGCCGCCGGAGATCCAGAAGCTCGCCGACCGGTTCCTGCAGAACCCGGCCCGCGTCGAAGTAGCGCCGCCCTCCTCCACCGCGGCCACCGTCGAGCAGAAGCTCGTCGCCACCGGCGGCAAGGACTATGAAAAGCGCGCGTCCCTGCGCGCCATAATCGACAAGCAGGACGACCTGAAGAACGCGATCATCTTCTGCAACCGCAAGAAGTCGGTCGCCGATCTCTTGCGCTCGCTGCAGCGCCATGAATATCCCTGCGGGGCGCTCCATGGCGACATGGACCAGCATTCGCGCACCACGATCCTGCAGAATTTCCGTGACGGCAAATTGCCGCTGCTGGTGGCCTCCGATGTCGCCGCGCGCGGCCTCGACATTCCCGATGTCAGCCACGTCTTCAATTACGACGTGCCGATCCATGCCGAGGACTATGTCCACCGCATCGGCCGCACCGGTCGCGCCGGGCGCAAGGGCGCAGCCTTCACGCTGGTTGCTCCCAAGGATGCCAAGTTCGTCGATGCCATCGAAAAGCTGATCGATCGCAAGATCGAGTATCTCGACGGCGATCTCGGCACTGTGCAGGCTGAAGACGAGGGTGAAAAGCCCGCAGCCCGCACCCGCAAGGGCAAGTCGCGCAAGCAGGACAACAAGCCTGCGGAAGAAAAGGCGGAGGCTCCGCGTCCCGCCGAAGCGGCGAAACCTGCGCCGGCCGAAAAGCCGGCCCCGTCGAAGAAACCCGCCAATGACGATCGCCGGCGCTCGCGCCGCCGCGACCGCGACGACGACCAGACCCCTGTCGGCTTCGGCGACGAGATTCCAGCCTTCATGCTGGTCGCCGCCAAGGCCTGACGTCGGGACAATTCCTTGAACATGATGAGAGCCGCATCTCCTTCAGGAGGTGCGGCTCTCATCATATGCCTGATATGCCGTCAAAAAACCGTCAGTAAGCTTGCCTTTACAGCAATACATACAGATAAAAATCTCTCAATATTCATTTGGTATGCGCATTATATAATACAAATGCGCATTATCGTCAATTATATTTTCGAGAAGTCCGCACTTCACGACAAGTAGTGGTAACCGCGCCTGTAGTATAGCAAGGCTTCGCCGGGCGCGCTCATCTTCACGCCGACGACCTCGCCGATCAGAATCCAGTGCGTCGTCATTGCCTTTGCTTCCACCAGCCTGCAATCGAAGCTGGCCAGCGCATCGGCCAGAACCGGCGCGCCGCTTGCCTCGACCTCCCATTCAGCCATGGCGAACCGTTCCTCGGCCGAAAGCCCGGTGAAGCCGGCGAAGGCATCGGCGAGCGGGCGGTGATGGGCGGCAAGCGTATTGAGCGCAAAATTGCCGCTTTCCTCGAATATCGCATTGTGCTCGTTCAGGCGATTGACGCACGCCAGCACCGTCGGCGGCGCGTCCGATACCGAGCAGGCGGCGGTCGCCGTCACGCCGCGCATCACGCCGCCATGGGCGGTGGTTACGATCTGAACATGGCCGGCATAATGGGCCATTGCATCGCGGTAATGTTTGGAAAACTGCGGATCATCATGCATGGGGAATGCCGCGCTCAAGCGTGGAAAAAACTGTCAAGGAACCATCCCTCTAATACTCAGTTGCGGTACTTACGGCGTTGCCCCTGCATCTGGCAAGGGTTATGACAGGGTTCATTGCGGCAAGTTTTGAGAAGAGGACGCGCGATCATGAGATCCATTCACGCCTGCCTCCTGGGCCTCGCCATCACCGGGCTCGCCGCCGCTCCTTCCCTTGCGGCCGAGAGCCTGAAGATCGGCGTTGTCGCGCCGGTGAGCGGAGACTACGCCATTCTCGGAGAACAGGCGCTTGATGGCGCGAACCTTGCCGCCAGAAACCACGATATAGAACTGACCCCGGTCGATGAAAGCTGCGAGGATGGCAGCGGCGCGGATATCGGTCGCACGCTTGCCGATGCCGGCGTCGATATCGCCATCGGCTTTTTCTGCTCCGAGACCGTGCGCGGGGCGATGCCTGTGCTGCGGGATTCGGGCATTCCGGCGATCACCCTTTCCGCCCGGTCGATGCCGCTGATGGCCACCGCGCTGAAGGAAGGCTGGCCGCTGTTCCGCATGGCGCCCAACGATCAGGACGGGACCGACGCGATCGTCGATTTCATCATGGACGAATGGATCGACCAGCCGGTCGCCCTGCTCGATGACGGAACGATCTATTTCCGCGAGATGGTCAATGCCGTGCGCAACGCGCTGGAGGAACGCGGGCTGCAGCCGGTGCTCGTCGATACGTTCCGCCCGGCGCAGGAGCAGCAATTGTCGCTGGTGCGCCGCCTCTCCCAGGCCGGCGCAACCCATGTTTTCATCGGCGGCACGCGCGATGATGTCGCCATTGTCGCGCGCGACGCGCTCGAACAGGGCGCCGATCTCACCATCCTCGGAACCGAGGCCCTCCGCGCCCGGGAAACCGAGGTGCCGCTCGAGCCCGGTGTTCTGGCGATCGGACTGCCCGAATATGGCGAACTCCCCCCTGCCGCCGAGCTCGCGGAGCTTGCCGCCAGTGAAGGCGTCATCCCGGAAGGCTATGTCGTGCCTGCCGCAAGCGCGGTCGATGTTGCCACCCAGGCAATGGCGGCAGCCGATGGCGATCGCGCCCGGCTCGCCGCTATGCTTGCCACCGGTGAATTCGACACCGCGCTCGGCCCGGTTTCCTTCACCGATCGCCACGAACTGGCGGACAATCCGTATTTTCTTTTGCGCTGGCAGGGTAATCAATTCGTGCCGGTTTTCGATTCGGCCCGCCAGTAATACCAAGAAGGATACATGCAGTGAAACGTCCCCTGCGCATCGCCCCCTCGATACTTTCCGCCGACTTTTCCAGACTGGGAGAGGATGTGCGCGCCGTCGTTGATGACGGCGCCGACTGGGTGCATCTCGATGTCATGGACGGCCACTTCGTGCCGAACATCACGTTTGGCCCGCCGATCATCTCCAAGCTGCGCGGCCACACGGATGCCGTCTTCGACTGCCATTTGATGATCGCGCCCGCCGATCCCTATCTTGAGGCCTTTGCCAAGGCGGGATCGGACAGGATCACGGTGCACCAGGAGGCCGGACCGCACTTGCACCGCTCGTTGCAGACCATCCGCAACCTGGGCAAGAAGGCGGGCGTGGCGTTGAACCCGGCAACCCCGGTCTCGACGATCGAAAACGTGATCGACGATCTCGACCTCATTCTGGTGATGACCGTCAATCCCGGTTTCGGCGGTCAGGCCTTCATCCCCGCCATGCTTGAGAAGATCAAGCAGGTCGACGCGCTGATCGGCGACCGCCCGATCGAGCTTCAGGTCGATGGCGGGATCGCGCCGGACACGGTGGAAGCGGTCACAAGAGCCGGCGCCAATGTGCTGGTCGCGGGCTCGGCCATCTTCGGCAAGGCCGAGGGCGGCAGCTACCGGCCGGCCATGGATGCGATGCGGTCGGCCGCAGTTTAGCGTACAGCGTTTCAGGCGTATTCTGGAAGATGGGTCAACGGCCGGGAGCGATGTCACGCGCCCGGCTCGATAAGAAACGCCGATATGCCGGCCCCGCGCCGGCCAATAACAAGGAGCTGCAATGCCAGGTCTTACACGCCTTCTGGGCGCAACAGTGCTTTCCGGCCTCGCCGCCGCGACCGCGAGCGCCGGCGATTTCGCCGCCTTCACCCCACTCGGTTTTTCGGAGGACGGCAAGGTCTTTGCTTTCGAGGAATACGGCCAGGAAGATGGATCCGGTTTCGCCTATTCCAATATCTTCTTCATCGATACGCTGAACGACGCTTTTCTGGACGGCACGCCGTTCCGCCTTCGCACCGAGACCGACAATGCCTCGATCAGCGCGGCGCGCGCGCTCGCCGTGCGCGAGGCCCTGCAGATGATCCAGGATTACCAGCTGCTCGACCATCCCGGCTGGCTCGCCGCCTTCAACCCGGTGACAGAGAACAATGGCGACAGCGGAACAATCAGGTATCGCGCTCACCCGAACCTGTCGCCGGTCAGCGAAATGACCCTCGAAACCTTTCCGCTCGCGCCGAACCCCGCCTGCACCGACATCACGCCCGATGCCCGCGGCTTTCGCCTGACCTATCGCAGCCCGGAAGGCGAGGAGCGGGAAATCCACGCCGACACGCGCCTGCCGGAAAGCCGCAACTGCCCGCTGGATTACCGCCTCGGCGGCATGATGACCTATGGCGGCGGCGGGCCGGATGCGGTCCACGTCGCGCTGGTGATAGTGCTGTCGCAAGGCTTCGAAGGACCGAACGGCCGCTGGATCGCCGTGCCTTTCCGGCCTTAAAACGCAGGGACACGGAGCATTTTGCCGGCGCAAAGATTTCATTTGCGCCGGAAATGGTCTATGCGCTTTGCCAGATGGAAATGTGAAGGACGAAGCCTCGATGATACCGCGTTATTCCCGCCCCGAGATGACGGAAGTCTGGTCGCCGGAAACGAAATTCCGGATCTGGTTCGAAATCGAGGCCCATGCCTGCAACGCGCTCGCCGAAATCGGCGTGATTCCCGAAAGTGCGGCCAAGACCATCTGGGAAAAAGGCAGCGCCGCGACCTTCGACGTCGCCCGCATCGACGAGATCGAGGCCGTCACCAAGCATGACGTCATTGCCTTCCTCACCCACCTTGCCGAAATCGTCGGACCCGATGCCCGGTTCGTCCATCAGGGCATGACCTCGTCCGACGTACTCGACACCTGTTTCAACGTCCAGCTCACACGCGCCAGCGACCTGCTGCTCGCCGATCTCGACAAGCTGCTCGCCGCCCTGAAGCGCCGCGCCTTCGAGCACAAGGACACGGTCACGATCGGCCGTTCGCATGGCATCCATGCCGAGCCAACCACGTTCGGCATCAAGCTGGCACAGGCCTATGCCGAATTCGACCGCTGCCGCGACCGGCTTGTCGCCGCGCGCGCGGAAATCGCCACCTGCGCGATCTCCGGCGCTGTCGGCACCTTCGCCAATATCGACCCGCGGGTGGAGGAACATGTCGCGGAAGCCATGGGCCTGAAGCCGGAACCGGTCTCGACCCAGGTGATCCCGCGCGACCGACATGCGATGTTCTTCGCCACGCTCGGCGTCATCGCCTCGTCGGTCGAACGCCTCGCCACGGAAATCCGCCACCTGCAGCGCACCGAGGTGCTGGAAGCGGAGGAATATTTCTCGCCGGGCCAGAAGGGTTCGTCGGCAATGCCGCACAAGCGCAATCCGGTGCTGACCGAAAACCTCACCGGGCTTGCCCGCATGGTGCGCAGCTTCGCAATGCCGGCGATGGAAAATGTGGCGCTCTGGCACGAGCGCGACATTTCGCACTCCTCGGTCGAACGGATGATCGGCCCCGATGCGACCGTGACGCTCGACTTCGCGCTCGCGCGGCTCACCGGCGTTGTCGACAAGCTGCTCGTCTACCCCGAGACGATGATGAACAATCTCAACAAGTTCCGCGGGCTGGTTCATTCCCAGCGCGTCCTGCTGGCGCTGACGCAGGCCGGCGTGTCGCGCGAGGACGCCTATCGCCTGGTCCAGCGCAACGCCATGCGCGTGTGGGAGGAAGGCAAGGACTTTCTCGAGGAACTGCTCGCCGACGAGGAAGTGCGCGCCGCCCTTTCCGAAGAGACGATCCGCGAGAAGTTCGACCTCGGCTACCACACCAAGCATGCCGATACCATTTTCAAGCGGGTTTTCGGCGAAGCCTGACGCCCGCTCCCATCAAAGACGACGATCCGCATGAAAGCCTCCGAAGCAGATATCATTCTCATCCCCGGCTACAAGAATGCCGGGCCGGGACACTGGCAGAGCCGCTGGGAGCAGAAACTCTCGACGGCGCGGCGGGTGGAACAGGCTGAATGGAACAAGCCGGTTGTCGAAGACTGGGTCGACAAGCTTGTGGAAGCGGTCAACGCTTCGACGCGCCCGGCCGTGCTGGTCGCCCATTCGCTCGGCATTCCCACCGCCATCCTCGCGCTGCCCCGATTCGAGAAACCGGTGGCCGGCGGCTTCTTCGTCGCGCCGCCGGAAGTCGACAATCCGAAGATCCGCCCGAAGCATCTCCAGACGTTTGGCCCCTATCCGCGCGACCCGCTGCCATTTCCGAGCATCGTGATCGCTAGCCGCAATGATTCCTTCGGGTCCTTCGACCATGCCGGCGACATCGCCAATGCATGGGGGTCGGCCTTCTTCGATGTCGGAGAGGCCGGGCATATCAACGAGGAAGACGGCTTCGGTCCCTGGCCGGAAGGCATATTGATGTTCGGGCGTTTTCTGTCGCGTCTGTGAGGGCAGGATAAAGCTGGAGGGCACCGGGAATGCGCGATATCTCGAACGCCGCTTCAGCGAACTGAAATCATTGCGGCTTTCAAATCAGAATTGACTTTCTCCATTCATGGACCACACTTGTAGTGTGGGTCCACGATGACTTTTTGCATCCGGATCGGCCAAATATAGAAAATTGAGGGGAGCGCGAACCGGGCTGATGCGGCCTTGCAGCCGAGCAGAGCAAGTTCAGCATTTGCCAAAACCGCCTCCAGCAAGAGGGCGAACTTTGACGGAGGACAGGAGTGAGTTTTGGAGGAAATCCGGAATAGCGGCCGCCGCAATCGAAGGCTCGGCAGTCGCGATGGCGGCGCTTGACGTCTTCAGTTTGAAGATCCGGGCCGTCAATGACAGCTTCAAGGCGATCGCTCAGGGAAGCGATCTTGTCGGCGCAAATATTCTCGATTGGGTTCACAGTGACGACCGGCCCGTGCTGCAATCCCTGCTGTCCACGGCGGATAAGAAGGGCAAGCCGCTTACCCGGGAAATACGTTTCGGCCCGCGCCCCGATGGTCCATGGCGGTGGATGCTGTGCTCCAACAAGCCTCTGTCGCCCGAACACGACGGCCGCAAAACGCTTTCCCTGCTGAGCTGCACGGATATCAACGCACAGAAGCTGCGCGAACTGGAAGCCAATGAACGCGCCCATCGCTGGGACTACGCGCTCGTCAGTTCGGGGCTCGGCGTCTGGGACCATGACTACCGGCGTGGCCAGTTCTTCTATTCGCAAACCTGGCTGACGATGCGCGGCTATCCCGGCGGCGGTCCACAGCCCTTCTCATCGACCGAGGAATGGCTGCAACTGGTACATCCCGACGATCGCGATTTCGTTGCCAACGCGATCGAACGCCAGAAAACCGGCGATCCCCAGTACATGAACTTCGAATACCGCGAGCGCCACGCGGACGGGCACTGGATCTGGATCGAGTGTCGCGGCGATGCGGTATCGAGTTTCTTCGACCACAAACCCGCCCGTATCGTCGGCACCGATCGCGACATCACCGACCGCAAGAATGCCGAAATGCTTCTTTCGCGGACCCGCCAGCGGCTTGAACTGGCCCTGAGCACCTCCCGCATCGGCGTGTTCGAGTACAATCCGGAAACAGGCATGGTGATTGCCGACAAGCGCATCTGTGAGATTTACGGATTTGGGGAGGAGGCTGAAACCTACCACGCCAGCCGTCTTGGCGCGATCACCGCCCCGGAAGACCTGAATCGCATCAGGGCGGCATTGCAATCGCTGAAGCCAGGCGACCCTCCAATATCCGATGAGTTCCGGATCAACCGGGAGGACGACGGCGCCGTGCGTCATGTTCGCGCTCTGATGACCATGCGGATCGACGATGAAGGGCAGCAGAACATTCTGGGGATCAACTGGGACGTCACCGAAGAGGTGCGGCTGCGCCAGGACCTGATCACCGCCAAGCAACTCGCCGAAGCCCGCAATTTCGAGCTCGACCGCGCCAAATCCGATATCGAACAGGCGGCCCTGCACGACTATCTGACCAGCCTGCCCAACCGGCGCTTTCTTGACGATGAATTGTCGCGCCGCGTCGAGATGGCGCCGACAACGGCCGGCAAGCTTGCGCTGATGCAGATCGATATCGATGACTTCAAGGCCGTCAACGACAGCTATGGACATGGCGCCGGCGATGCGGTGCTGCGCCATGCCGCCCAGGTCCTGCTGAGCGTCAGCCGCCACAATGATTTCGTCGCGCGCGTGGGCGGCGACGAATTCGCCTTCATCTGCAGCTATGGAAATGGCGCGGCCGGTCTGGAACAGGTCGCAAAGCGCATGCTTCTGGAACTGTCCAAGCCACTCGAAGTGGGCGAGCACCGCATCCGCATCGGCGCCTGCGTCGGCATCGTCACCGCGGATGCCTGCGAGGACCTGTCCGCCGGCAGCCTCATGAAGAACAGCGACCTTGCCCTCAAGCTGGCGAAACAGCAGGGCAAGAACCGCGTCGCCTTCTACTCGCCTGATCTCAAAAGCGCGGTTGCCGCCAACCGGACGCCTACCGACCGGCTGATGCAGGCGGTGGAGCAATGCGACTTCGTCCCCTTCTACCAGCCACAATTCGACGCGAAGACGCTGAGGCTGACTGGCATCGAGACGCTGGCGCGCTGGCGCCACGCCGATGGCAGTTTCGGCCAGCCTTCGGAATTCATGCCGCTCGCGGAAACGCTGAACCTGATGAACATGATCGACACCAGCATCCTCGCCCAGGCGACCAGCGATTTCCGGCGCTGGAGCGATCTCGGGCTCGATCCGCCAGGCATTTCGTTGAACCTTTCGCCGCGCCGCCTGAGCGATCCGGCGCTGGTTTCCGCGCTGGAGGAATTCGAACTTCCGGCGGGCAAGCTGACTTTCGAACTTCTGGAATCGATCTTTCTGGACGAGCCGGACGATATCAGCGCCTACAATCTGAAGCAGCTTCGAAGGCTGGGCATCTGCATCGACGTTGACGATTTCGGCACGGGATATACATCAATCAGCGGCCTCTTGAAGGTCGCGCCCAACGGCCTCAAGATCGCCCGCGAACTGGTCCTGCCGCTGCCGCACTCGCCCGATCAGCGCGCGATCGTCAAATCGATCATCGATATCGCCAAGACGCTGAAGATAAAGGTAATCGCCGAGGGCGTGGAAACCAAACGCCACGCCGAGATCGTGACCAAGCTCGGCTGCGACGTTCTTCAGGGCTACTGGCTGGGCCGACCGATGCCGGCCGCCGAGTTCGAGAAGGTGCTGCGCGAGCAGACCGAACTGGTGTAGATGCAGCGTCCGCTTTGGATGTAATCCTATACCAGCCGGCTCTGCTCAAGCGCGGCTTCGATGAAGCTTGCAAACAGCGGATGCGGTTCCAGCGGCCGGCTCTTCAGTTCGGGGTGGTATTGCACGCCGATGAACCAGGGATGGTCGGCATATTCGATCGTCTCCGGGAGAACGCCGTCCGGCGAGGTACCGGAGAACACCAGCCCGCAGGCCTCCAGCTTGTCGCGATAGCCGAAATTCACCTCGTAGCGGTGACGATGACGTTCCGAGATTTCGGTCGTACCGTAGATCTCGGCAATCTTGGTATCCGCGCCAAGATGGGCCTTGTAGGCGCCAAGCCGCATCGTGCCGCCGAGATCATCGGTATCGGACCGCTTCTCCAGCGTATTGCCCTTCACCCATTCGGTCATCAGGCCGACGACCGGCTCGGCGGCATTGCGGTCGAACTCCGTCGACGAGGCGTCCTTGATGCCCGCCAGATTGCGCGCCGCCTCGATCACGGCCATCTGCATGCCGAAGCAAATCCCGAAATACGGCACCTTGTGGGTGCGGGCAAAGCGGGCCGCCTGGATCTTGCCTTCCGAACCGCGTTCGCCGAAGCCGCCCGGCACCAGAATGCCGTGGACCTTTTCGAGATAGGGGGACGGGTCCTCCTTCTCAAAAATCTCCGACTCGATCCATTCGAGATTGACCTTGACCCGGTTGGCGACGCCGCCGTGATGCAGCGCCTCGATCAGCGATTTATAGGCATCCTTCAGCCCGGTATATTTGCCGACGATGGCGATCGTAACCTCGCCTTCTGGGGTGCGGATGCGTTCGCTGACCTTTTTCCACGCATCCATGCGCGGCACGGGCGCCGGATCGATGCCGAAGGCGTGCAGCACTTCGTCATCCAGCCCTTCGTGGTGATAGGCGAGCGGCACGTCGTAGATATTGGCAACATCGAGCGCCTGGATGACGGCGGATTCGCGGACATTGCAGAACAGCGAAAGCTTGCGGCGCTCGGCCTCGGGAATTTCCCGATCGGCGCGCACCAGCAGGATATCGGGATGAATGCCGAGCGCCTGCAACTCCTTGACGGAATGCTGCGTCGGCTTGGTCTTCAGTTCGCCCGCCGCCGGGATATAGGGCATCAGCGTCAGGTGAACATAGACGGCGTTGCCGCGCGGCAGGTCGTTGCCAAGCTGGCGGATCGCCTCCATGAACGGCATCGCCTCGATATCGCCGACCGTGCCGCCGATCTCGCACAGCACGAAATCGAAATCCTCATTGCCCTCGAGCACGAAGTCCTTGATCTCGTTGGTGACGTGCGGAATGACCTGCACCGTCGCGCCGAGATAGTCGCCGCGCCGCTCCTTGTCGAGAATATTCTTGTAGATCCGGCCGGTGGTGATGTTGTCCGTCTTGGTCGCCGAGCGGCCGGTAAAGCGCTCGTAATGGCCAAGATCGAGATCGGTCTCAGCGCCGTCGTCGGTGACGAACACCTCGCCGTGCTGGGTCGGGCTCATCGTGCCCGGATCGACGTTGAGATAGGGATCGAGCTTCCTGAGCCGGACCCGATAGCCCCGTGACTGCAGCAATGCACCGAGTGCTGCTGCGGCAATGCCTTTTCCGAGGGAGGAAACCACGCCGCCTGTGATGAAAATATATCGCGCCATGGGCTTATTCCGATACCGTTTTCAAACCGATTCTGCCAGAGCCTTCGCTTAAAAAAGCCCGTCCATTCCCGGTCAATTGTCACAATAATGCCGCATCGCCGACGCTTGCGCGGGACGAGCGGCCCAAAGAAATGCCGGCGGGAGGCCCGCCGGCTGATGTCTTTACCTATATCGGCGATCAGTCGCCGGTGGGAACGCCGGTGGCGTTCGAATCCTGCGCCGGGGTGCTGACGGCTGGCGCCGAAGAGCCTTCGCTGCCGCTCGGAACGCCGCTTTCGTCAGTCGTTGCCGGCGTCGTCGTGGTCACGGAACCGCCGAGCTGGTTCAGGATGCCCTGCCCGTCGGTTTCGGCGTTCTGTTCGATCCGGTCGAGAATATCCGACGGATTGCCCTGGTAGCGGGCGAGAATGCCGAGACCGAGCGAGGTCACGAAAAACAGCGTTGCGAGAATGGCCGTGGTCCGCGTCAGCGCATTGGCCGTGCCGCGCGCGGTCATGAAACCGGAACCACCGCCGATGCCGAGCCCGCCGCCTTCAGACCTCTGGATGAGGATCACACCGGCCAGCGCAACGACGATTATCAGGTGAATTACGATCAATACCGTCTGCATGAATGTCCAATCCGGCCCCGCCTTGAAGGTCCGGGCCCGCTAGAATAACTGGCGTCTCTCTACATGAGGCCGGCGCGCAATCCAACCCCTTTTTCTGGCCGTTTTAAGCCGTAGACGCTGCCCATTCTTACTTTGTGGAGGACAGGATATCCTCATAGGCCTGATAGATGGCGAGGAAATCGGCGGCTTTCAAGCTGGCGCCGCCGATCAGCGCGCCGTTGACATTGGGCACGCTCAAGAGTTCGCGGGCGTTTGCCGGCTTCACCGAGCCGCCATAGAGCAGCCGTATCTTTTCACCGGCCTCGCCGAAACGCTCGACCAGATCCGCGCGCATCGCGGCGTGGACCTCGGCCACCTGTTCCGGACCCGGCGTCTGACCGGTCCCGATCGCCCAGATCGGCTCATAGGCGATGATGGTATTTTCAGGGGTGGCGTCGTCGGGCATAGACTGGAAGAGCTGGGTCTTCAGCACCTCCATCGTCAGCCCGGCGGCGTGTTCCTCGCGGGTTTCGCCGATGCACACGATCGCGGTCAGGCCCTGGTCGTAGGCCGCGCGCGCCTTGGTGCAGACCGTGCGGTTGGTTTCATGGTGCTCGGCGCGCCGTTCCGAATGGCCGACGATGACATGGGTGGCGAGGCAGTCCTTGATCATCTCCGCCGAGATATCGCCTGTATGGGCCCCCGACCGCGCCTTTTCGTGGCAGTCCTGGCCGCCGATCAGCAGCTTTGTGTCTTCCGTCAGCGTGGTCGCGACGTAGAGCAGTGTGGCCGGCGGGCAGATCAGCGCGTCGACCTTGTCGGCGAGCCCGCCGCTCACCCCGTCGGCGATGGCCCGGATCTGAGCCAGCGAGTCGCGGGTGCCGTTCATCTTCCAGTTACCGGCGACCATGGGGCGTATTGCGGCAGTCATCTTCGTCATTCTCCCGTTCATTGCTTTTGTGGCCGGCGCGACCGGCAAAGGTTTTCCCTTGTCGTCCGTTTTGCGCGCGCCGTCAAAGGGCGTTTTGCCGCTCATGGTTTGACAGCAGGCGCAATCACGGCTTTATACGGCGCATCAGACTATCCACACCCTTATTGCGAGAATCTGGCGCAGCATCGCCTCGCGACCAAAACTTTGCCAGAATAGCAGGGTGATTCGCCGCAAAGCGCCGGCACCAGCGCAAACCGATCTTTACAGGCTGCCCGACCCTATGGACAACAGCAAAGACCTCTTCGCCGATCTTGGCGGCAGCAAGGCCGAAACCGATACCACGCAGCCCGAGCGCAAGAGCGCGGCCAAGCCGAGAGCCTCCGCTCCCGCCTCCGTGGAAAACGCGGACTACGGCGCATCCTCGATCCGCGTGCTCGAGGGGCTGGAGCCGGTGCGCATGCGACCGGGCATGTATATCGGCGGCACCGATGAAAAGGCGCTGCATCATCTGTTTGCGGAAGTCATCGACAACTCCATGGACGAGGCGGTCGCCGGCCACGCCGATTTCATCGACGTCCATCTCGATGCCGAGGGCTTCCTGACGGTCACGGACAACGGCCGCGGCATCCCGGTGGAAAACCATCCGCAGGTGCCCGGCAAGTCGACGCTGGAAGTGATCATGACCAAGCTCCATGCCGGCGGCAAGTTCGACGGCAAGGCCTATGAGACCTCCGGCGGCCTGCACGGCGTCGGCGTCTCGGTCGTCAACGCGCTGTCCGATGTGCTTGAGGTCGAGATCGCCCGCGACCGGCGTCTCTACCGGCTTTCCTTCTCGCGCGGCGTGCCGCAGGGCGAGCTTGAGGATTGCGGCCCAACGCAGAACCGGCGCGGCACCAAAATCCGCTTTCATCCCGATGCCGAAATCTTCGGGCCGCGTGCGAAATTCGATCCGGCCCGTCTGTTCCGGATGGCGCGTTCCAAGGCCTATCTGTTCGGCGGCGTGAAAATCCGCTGGTCCTGCGATCCCTCGCTGGTCGAAGGCAAGGAGGACCTGCCGGAAAAGGCGGAATTCCACTTCCCCGGCGGGCTCAAGGATTATCTCGCCGCAACCATCGGCAAGGATTTCACCGTCACCCGCGAAATCTTCGCCGGCAAGACCGAGAAGACCGGCGGCCACGGCGCGGTGGAATGGGCGGTGGCCTGGTATGGCGGCGACCCGAACGTCCATTCCTACTGTAACACCATCCCCACGCCCGAAGGCGGCACGCATGAGGCGGGCCTGCGCCAGGCGCTGATGCGGGGGCTGAAGAACTACGCCGAGATGATCGGCAACAAGCGCGGCGCGCAGATCACCACCGACGATGTGATGATTTCGGCCGTCGGCATGCTCTCGGTGTTCATCCGCGAGCCAGAATTCGTCGGCCAGACCAAGGACAGGCTGGCCACCGTCGAGGCCCAGAGGATCGTCGAGAACGCGTTGCGCGACCCCTTCGACCTTTACCTTTCTGCCAACCCGGCAGAGGCGGAAAAACTGCTCGACTGGGTCATCGAACGCTCCGAGGAGCGGCTGCGCCGCCGCAAGGAGCGCGAGGTCAACCGCAAGACCGCGGTGAAAAAACTGCGCCTGCCCGGTAAGCTCGCCGACTGTTCGCAGAATACCGCCGCAGGCGCGGAACTGTTTCTGGTCGAGGGCGATTCGGCCGGCGGCTCGGCCAAGCAGGCGCGCAACCGCGCCAATCAGGCGATCCTGCCGCTTCGGGGCAAGATCCTGAACGTGGCGAGCGCCGGGCGCGACAAGTTCACCTCCAACCAGTTGCTTGCCGACCTGATCCAGGCGCTCGGCTGCGGCACGCGGACGAAATACCGCGAGGAAGACCTGCGCTATGAGCGCATCGTGATCATGACCGATGCGGACGTCGACGGCGCGCACATCGCCTCGCTGCTGATCACCTTCTTCTATACCGAGATGCCGGAGCTGATCCGCCAGGGCCACCTCTATCTGGCCGTCCCCCCGCTCTACAAGCTTTCCCAGGGCGGCAAGACGGCCTATGCGCGCGACGACGCCCACCGCGAAGAGCTGATGAAGTCGGTGTTCACCGGCCGTGGCAAGGTCGAAATCAGCCGCTTCAAGGGGCTTGGCGAAATGCTGCCGGCCCAGCTCAAGGAAACCACCATGGACCCGAAGAAGCGCACGCTTCTGCGTGTCGATATCGACGACGTCGATTTCGAAGGCACCAAGGCTGCGGTGGAAGACCTGATGGGCACCAAGGCGGAAGCCCGCTTCCGCTTCATCCAGGAAAACGCGGCGTTCGCGGAGAACCTGGATATCTGACGGCGAGCGCCGGCCCGGAGACGTTCTCACGGGGCCGGTGTCATACGCCTGATAACGAGCGAGGGCACTACCTCAATGACGGTCACTCCCGCCGTCTCACACGAGGTGCTGCCATGAAATCCCTGCTTTCCGCCACTACCCTTATCGCCATACTCGCCGCCGGCGCCCATGCCGCCGAGATCGGCAAGACAATTGCCGTCGACTGCCCGATCAACGACTGCGACAGCCCCATCAGCCTGACATTCGCCGGTGAATTCGCGATCGACACCGGGACCTTGATCGACGGCGTCGAATTCGGCGGCATTTCCGGGATCGACTACGATGCCGCAACCGGCCGCTACATCGCGATCTCCGACGACCGTTCCCAGAAGGCTCCGGCCCGGTTCTACGAACTCGATATCGAATCAGGCGCCAACGGCATCGACGATGTCTCGGTCGTGAAGACCGTGACGCTGAAGGACGAGAACGGATCGCCCTTTGCGGAAAAGACCGTCGATCCGGAACAGATCCGCCTGTTCGGCGAAAATCTGATCTGGTCGAGCGAGGGCGACGGCAAGGCGATGATCGCGCCGTTCGTGCGCGTCACGTCGACCGATGGCAATTTCGTGCGCGAATTCGCCCTGCCCGACGGCTTTGCGCCGAGCGAGGACCATGCCACCGGCATCCGCAACAATAACGCTTTCGAGAGCATCGCGCTGCTGCCCGCCGGCGACGTGCTGGTGGCCAATGAGGCAGCCCTCTATCAGGACGGCCCCGCCTCGACGCTCACCACCGCAAGCCCCGCCCGGATCGTGCGTTACGATGCCGAAAGCGGCGAACCGACGGCGCAGTATGTCTACATGATCGACCCTATTCCCCATGCGCCGGTCGACGGCGGCGCGTGGAACGACAACGGCCTCTCCGACATGATGCCGCTCGACGACACCCGCCTTCTGATTTCCGAGCGCAGCTTCGCCGAAAACCGCGGCTTCACCATCCGGATCTTCATGATCGACCTCGACGGCGCGACCGATGTTTCGGCGATCGCCTCGCTTGCCGACACCGACGAGACCATCGTGCCGGTTGCCAAGACCCAGATCCTCGATCTCGGCGCCATCGGCATCGAGCCCGACAATATCGAGGCGATGACGATCGGCCGGGCGGAAGACGGAACGCCGCTCCTGCTGCTGGCCTCCGACAACAATTTCAATGCCGACCAGAAGACCCAGTTTCTGGCCTTCAGGATCGAAAGCCTGCCCGGCGTCAGCCGCTGAGACGGTGCTGGTCGGATCGATAAGGCGGGCCCGCATCCTCGTGAAACGCGGGCCCGCACGTGATGGTGAAAGGCTGGCGTTAAGGTTAATTATATCTTTAATAAACATGGCGTTACGAAGGAAACTCAAACCGTGGTACCAACGACTTAAACCGGTTTCTCCGCAAACGCCAAAATTGAGCCGGTTTCCGCGCTTGTCGGGCATGGATACGCTCTCTATAGTCTGTGCCTGACAAAAAAGAAAAGCTCTGTGAAACAATGACTTCGCGCCGAAACTTCATCATCGCCTCTGCTGCCGGTCTGGCCGGCGCAACCGGTCTTGCCAGGGCCGAGAGCCGACCGGGAACGATCACCCGCAATCTGCCCGGCGTCGCGCTGGAGGCTGAGCCCGTCGGCCGCGATGGTTTCGCGCTGGCGCTCGGCGGCGGCGCGGCCAAGGCCTTTGCCCATATCCCCTACCTCCAGAGCCTTGATGAACTCGGCATCAGACCCAAACAGATGACCGGCACGTCGATGGGCTCGATCATCGGCGCGCTCTACGCCAGCGGCATGACCGGCACCGAAATCCGCGAATATGGCGTGGACCTGCTGACCCAGCGCCAGTCGCTGCTGAAGCGCCTGCTGATCGATACCGGCGATACCTGGGGCTCGCTGTTCAACCTGTTCCGTCCGGCGGTGATCGAGCCGGAGATCCTGTTCGCGGCGCTGCTGCCTGCGGACCTGCCCGCCGATTTCGCCGGGCTGGAGATACCGCTCGCGATCGTCGCGACCGATTTCTACGAACAGAACGAATATGTGATGCGCGAGGGGCCGCTGCTGTCGGCGATCGCCGCGTCCTCCGCCCTGCCCGTTCTGCTGACGCCGGTCAGCCGCGACGGCCGGGTGCTGATCGATGGCGGCTTCGTGAACCCAACGCCCTTCGACCTTCTCGACGCCGACCGCTACATCACCATCGGCATCGACGTGACCGGGTCGACGATCGAGAATGACGGTAACATTCCCGGGTCGTTCGAGACCTGGGCCGGCTCGTTCTCCATCACAGAACACTCGATCGTGGTGGAAAAACTCAAAAACGCGGCGCCGGACCTTTTCGTGGCGCCGAATGTCGGGCGTTATCAGCCTCTGGATTTCTTCAACATAGAGACCATCCTCGCGACCGTTGACAAGGACCAGGATGCCTTCAAGCGGCAGATGGAAGAGCTCGCAGAGCAGAACAGATAAGGACGGGTCAGCCGCCATGCAGACGGAAACGCCGACAACCGCGCGCTGGTTCTCAATCAGCCTTTTTTCGCTCGCGCTCGGATTGGCATTCTTCGCCGCCTCGCTCACGCCGTCGCTGATCCCGCGGGCGTGGCCGCTGCAGGCCGTGCTGGCCGGCCTTGTGATGGCGCTCGGTTACATGATCGGGCGGTTCGTCGTGGCGCTGTGGCGCGGATTGCAGATCCCCGAGCCGCGCGGTCGCTGGCGCGCGATCAGCCTGGCCGTGGTGAACGCCGCGGCGCTGATCCTTCTCGTCTATTGCCTGTCGATGATGACCGAATGGCAGAACTCGGTGCGCTCAAGGGTCAACATGGAACTGCTGGAAGGCGGCACGGTGCTCGGCATCCTCGCCGTCGGGCTTGCCGTGTTCATCGTGCTGTTCCTGATCGGCGCCCTGTTTCAGAAGGCGTTCGATATCGTCCGGCTGCGGCTTTACCGGGTGATGTCGCCGCGCGCGGCCAATCTGGCCGGCGTCGTCATCGTGCTGCTGGTCGTGGTCGTGGCAAGCCGCGACTGGGTGGTGCCGGCGATCTTCGATTTCCTCGACGAAAGCTACGAGACCGCGCAGGACCTGTTCGAAACCGCCCCGCCGCCACCCACTGATTCCTTCATCGCGGGCGGCCCCGGCTCGCTGGCAAGCTGGGAGGCGATGGGCCAGCCCGGCCGCAACTTCGTCACCAGCGCGCCATCCGCCGAGGATATCGAAACCTTCACCGGCCGCCCGGCCGAACGCCCGATCCGCGTCTATGTCGGCCGGTCCCAGGCCGACGAGCCGCAGGAACGCGCCAGGATCGCCCTTGAGGAGATGCAGCGCCTGGGCGCCTTCGATCGCGCCTATCTGATGATCGCAAGCCCCACCGGCACCGGCTGGCTTGATCCCGGCGCGCACGACACCTTCGAATATATGCACAATGGCGATGTCGCGACTGTGGCGGTGCAGTACTCCTTCCTGCAATCGCCCCTGGCGCTGATCTTCGAGACCGATACCGGCCTGAAGCAGGCCACCGCCACGATGGAAGAAGTCTACCGCTACTGGCGCACCCTGCCGGAAGACAGCCGGCCGGAACTCTACATGCATGGAATCAGTCTCGGCGCGTGGTCGTCGATGTATTCCTTCAACGTGTTCCAGATGCTGGATGAGCCGGTCGCCGGCGCGGTCTGGGCAGGCCCGCCCTTCCCGTCTTATCTCTGGCGTCACACGGTGGCCGCCCGCAACGCCGGCACGCCTTACGTGCTGCCCGTAATCGACAACAGCGCCGTCGTCCGCTTTTCCTCACAGTTCAGAAAGCCGCAGGCGGAAGGTGATAACTGGGGTAGAGTGCGGATCAACTTCCTGCAATATGCCTCTGATCCGATTGTGTTTTTCGAACCCAATGCGAGCTTCATCGAGCCGGAATGGATGCGCGAGCCGCCAGCGCCCGATGTTTCGCCCTATCTGCGCTTCGTGCCGGTCGTCACCCAGTTCCAGCTGGCGCTCGACATGGCGCTTTCGAAGGCGCTGCTGGCCGGCTTCGGCCACAACTACCTCGCCCGCGACTATATCGACGCCTGGGTCGCCGTTTCCCGTCCGCAGGACTGGTCGCCGGCGCGCACGACAGCGCTGAAAGAAATCTGCAATCTGGGCAAGGATACCGGCTGCGCGGTGCAATAAGCCGCGCGCCGGCAGCCGTTTTTCACCGAAATGCGTGTTTTCCGCCACACTCATCGCTCCAAGTGAAGCGATCCCGGGATTGTGATCGCGCGCCGCTATGAAGCGGCAATCCGGTCGGATAAAAGCCGTAATCGATATAAATATCACCAATACAAGAGGCTTGAATGCTCGTTGATAAAACGATGTCGCGCCGGACATTTCTTCTCGGCGCCGTTTCGACCACCGCTGTGCTTGCAGGCTGCGTCAGCCAGCGCGATATCACCCCGGTCGCTCCGCCCTCCCCGCGCGTCCAGGACACCCCCTACACGGTCGCCGAGCTCGATGCCATGTATGGTCCGGTTGAGGACAATGGCTATCTTATCCCGGCCGTGCCCTACCAGCAGATCGACCCGATGTACTATCGTCAGCGCGTGAAGGATCCGACCGGCGAAGCGCCCGGCACCGTGGTCGTCGACACGCCCAACCGCTTCCTCTATCTGGTGGAAGAAAACGGCACCGCCATGCGCTATGGCGTCGGCATCGGCCGCGCCGGCTTCTCCTGGGGCGGCAATGGCGTGATCAAGTGGAAGCAGGAATGGCCGAAATGGTTCCCGCCGGCCGAAATGATCGAACGCGACCCCAAACTCAAGGAATATTCGGAAGCCAATGGCGGCATGCCGGCCGGCCTCATGAACCCGCTCGGCGCGCGCGCCCTCTATATCTTCGAAAACGGCAAGGACACGCTCTACCGCGTCCACGGCAATCCGGACTGGACGTCCATCGGCAAGGCGGTCTCCTCGGGCTGCATCCGCATGCTGAACCAGGATGTGATCGACCTTTATAACCGCGTCGATAACCTGCCGACGCCGATCGTCGTCTATCAGTAAGTTGCATCGGCCCCGGATTTCCGGCAGGGCTATCGCATATGGCTTAGCAGCTTGTTCCCATTACTCTCTCCCGCTGGCGGGAGAGATGCCCCGAAAGGGGCAGTGAGGGTGGTGCAGTGCTTCAGATCGTGAGAGCGCTCGCGGTGAAAGTCTCCCCCCTCACTGTCGCTGTCGCGACATCTCTCCCCTCCGGGGCGAGAAGATTGGGGGGCTATGCGACGAAGTTATATGCGATAGTCCCCGGTTTTCCGGGGGCGCTCGTCAGACCCTATTACCGGGCGTCGTAGGTTTCCCGTGACGCCTCGATCCTGCCGATATTGTCCCGCGCCCAGTCGCCGAGCCGAAGCACCGGCTCGCTCAGCGAAAGACCGAGTTCGGTCAGGGCGTATTCCACCTGCGGCGGGCTGGTTGGGTAGGTGGTCCGGCTGATCAGCCCGTCCCGCTCCAGCGCCTTCAGCACCCGGGTCAGCATCTGCTGGGAAATCCCGTCGATCTTGCGCTTCAGGACGCTGAACCGGCACGGCCCGTCGATCAGCACGATGATGATCAGCATCGACCATTTGTCGCCGACGCGCTGCAGGATGGGCGCGACATTTCGACACCGTTCCAGAACATGCCTAGTCTCGGGCCTTGCATCTGGCCTTGTTTCGGACTTTGACCCCGTATTAGTCATCTCGATGTGACCTGGTTGCAAAAAATTGCGTTCTTGCATCAGGGTATTCGGTCATTTAATTTTAGCAAGTCATTTTTTGTGACCATACTGGTCGCGTTCCTCCCCGAAAATGACGCCCATCGAGGGTTTTGAATTTGAAGACCGCCGCGCCTGCGGCGGCAAGGAGAATGATTGTGAAACTGAACATCATCATCGGCAGCACCCGTCCCGGCCGCGTCAGCCCCAAGATCGCAAAATGGGTGGAAGGTGCAGCCCGCGAACATGGCAAATTCGAGGTCGAGTTGGTCGATCTCGTCGATTTCAACCTCCCCCTGCTGGATGAAGCGGCGCATCCCCGCATGCAGAAATACGAGCACGAACACAGCAAGAAATGGAGCGCCAGCGTTCAGGCGGCCGATGCCTTCGTCTTCGTTACGCCGGAATACGATTATTTTCCGCCGGCAGCATTGGTCAACGCCATCCAGGCGCTTTCGCTGGAATGGGGCTACAAGCCGGCCGGCGTCGTCAGCTATGGCGGCATTTCGGGCGGCCTTCGCTCCGCGCAGGAGCTTCGCACCCTGCTTGGCAATCTCAATGCCCATGCTATCCCGCAGGTCGTGCCGGTCCCGCTGTTTCCCAAATTCATCAGCGAAGACGGCGTGTTCACGCCCAACGACGAAATGAACGCGGGCGCCAAGGGCATGCTCGATGAGCTGTTCAAATGGGCCGGGCCGCTGGCGACGATCCGCAGCGCCGGCTGATTCGGCTTCGGCATGATTGCGGTCCGTATCCACACCGACCGTGAATGCGAAAATCGCAAAAATTTCACGAAGCCGCAGCATATTAGTCATAAATGAAGTGGATAGCCGCGCCCGCCGCTTGAAACCGGCGGGCGTTTTGGCATTCTGCAGCCCGACGGAGACCCGGTTGGAGGAATGACGCATGGACATTCGCCGCATGAAAGTCTGGTTGCTTGGCTCCGATGAGCCCCTGCCGTTCGATCCCCGAGAGACCCAGCCCGACTGCCTCTGTCTTCCCGTTGCCGGCGAGACGGACCTTGCCGGCCGCGTTGCATCGCTTCGCAACCTGCTGCCATCGCTGCCGATCTTCCTGATCTGCGAACCAATTTCCAAGGCCTACAATATCGCGGACTTCTCCGAAGCCGCGAAATGCGCGCCGGACGGCGTCATCCTTCGCGGGGTCGAAAGCGCCGCCCGGATACAGATGGCCGAGACCCTGCTCAGGGTCGTCGAAGCGCGCGAAGGACTTCCCGAGAACGCCATCGCCCTGATCGCGATGATCGGAGACAATGGCGGCGGCCTGCTGAATGCCCGCCACTTCATCCACAAGCTGGGCCGGCTGATCGCGCTCGGCTACGATGCCGAGCCCCTGCAGGACGAATCCGGCAGCGGCGACATCGCCCGCCAGGGGGCGGTGGCAACCATGCTGGCGGCCCGCAATCTCGGGATACCGGCGATCGATTTTTCCGGCGCTGGAAGCGCCACCGCCGCCTTCAAGACCGCCTGCCACCAGTCAGCGCGCACCGGCTTTACCGGCAAGCTGACCGGCAATCCCGACCATATCGGCATCATCAAGCACGCCTTCGGCGCCGCCTGATCTCGACCGACAGGGAAAAACGCCACCAACCCGGAACATCTCCGGCTTCTGGCGATTGAACCAGTATAGATCACTTTCAGCGAAGACCGGGGTAGCGGAGGCGAACGGACGATTGCCGTTCCCGCGCCGGTTTTCCTGGAAGTGCCCAGGTTCGAAACAACGGTCGTTGCCCGTCATGTCCGAAATCTTCCACGTTGTCGCCCTCTGTTCCCTCGTCGTCATCGTGCTCGGCGCGCTCTCCGCCTATGTGCAGGGCACGCTCGCGTCGCTGCCTCTGCTCGCGGTCGCGACAGGCATAGTCGCCGGCCCCGCCGTAACCGGCTGGCTCGACCCTTCAGAATGGCAAAGCAAGGAGATCATCGTCCGCGAGGTCGCTCGCTTCACGATCGCGATCAGCGTGGTGGGTATCGCGATTCGCACGCCGCCGGAAACCTGGAAACGTCTCGTCCGTCCCGTCACGGTCATGCTGACGCTCGGCATGGCCGGGATGTGGGCAATGTCCACGCTGGTTTCGTGGGTCACACTCGGCCCGGCGTTCTCAATCAGTTTTGCGACGGCCTTACTGATCGCCGCCTGCCTGACGCCGACGGACCCTGTCGCGGCCAGCGCGATCGTGTCCGGTCCTATCGCGGAAAACATGCTGCCCGCCAATCTGCGCGGCCTGCTTTCACTGGAATCAGGCGCGAATGACGGACTCGGCTATCTTTTCGTCATGCTGCCAATGCTGGCAATCGCGCGCGGCGAGGCCGGCGGCGAACTGGTTCGGCACTGGCTCATCGATATCCTGATCCTCGATGTGCTGCTGGCGGCCGGCGTCGGCATGGTTCTCGGCTGGCTGGTCGCCCGTCTGCAAAGGCTCTCGGACCGCTACAAGCTGGCGGAGTTCCACTCCTACCATGCAATATCGATCGCGCTCGCCTTTGGCGCGCTCGGGCTCGGACGGATGCTGGGCGCGGATGGCATACTCACAGCCTTTGCCGCCGGCGGCGCATTCTGCCTGACGGTGGGTCGGCACGACGCCATGGAAGAGGAGAATGTGCACGAGACCATCAGCAAATTGATGGACCTGCCGGCCTTTGTGATCTTCGGCCTCGTCATTCCATGGCACGGCTGGGCAACCCTCGGCGTGTGGGCGGTGCTGTTTCCGCTGGCGATCCTGCTGTTGCGCCGGCCGCCGCTGATGCTCGCGCTGGCACCGGTGCTATCGAACCGGTTCAGCGGCCGCGATATCGCCTTCGCGGGCTGGTTCGGACCGATCGGAATCGCGGCGATTTTCTACGCTATGGAAAGCGTGGAGCGGACGGGCGACCACTTCGTCTGGTACGCCGTCAGCGCGGTCGTCGCGGGATCGATCCTGGTCCACGGCGTCACCGCCACGCCCGGCATGCGTCTTTTTGCCTCGCGAGGGAAAGCCGAGGCCGACGATGCGGAAAGCTGAGAAAGCCTTGCCTCAGCCGCGCCGTGGACGCTTCATCTGGAACGGCGTGCCGCACTCGGCATAGTCCAGATAGCCCATGCGACCGACAGGGCGGATCCTGGCCATATCGAGAAGACCATTCTCGCCGATCGCGTCTTCGCGGATGTGGATGCCCACCACCTGACCGAACACCAGCCTGCTCTCTGTGGAAAACCCCTCAAGCGTCGGAGCCGCCATCAGCCGGGTCACGCGGCACTCAAGCGCAGCATAGGCTTCGCCGACGAAGGCGGCGTCCACCAGTTGCCCGTTGACGGCGGTCAGGCCGGCCGCCTCGAACTCGCTCTCGCCCCGAGCGAAAGGTGCCGAGGTGGTGTTCATCTGTTCGGCAAGGTCGCGGCTCACGAGACTGGCGGTGAACACGCCGGTCTCCTCGATATTGGTAAAGCTGTCCTTGACCGTGTCGGAGGAAAACATCACCACCGGCGGCGCGGACGAGACCGCGTTGAAAAACGAATAGGGCGCCAGATTGTCCTTGCCGTCCCGGCTACGCGAGCCGATCCAGCCAATCGGCCGCGGCGCGACGATCGCCTTGAACGGATCGTGCGGCAGGCCGTGCGCATTGGTATCGGTGGCGTAGAACATGATCAGGCCTCTCCGCGCCAGGTGACGATATCTTCCAACGCCGGCCGAACGCGCTCGAACGGCGCTTCGGTGCGGGTGCCGATATGGATGAAGCCGGCGATCTTCTCGTCCGCTTCCACGCCCAGCGCCGGCTTGGCGCGTTCATCGAAGGCGTACCATTCGGTGAGCCAGGTCGCGCCGTAGCCAAAGGCATTGGCCGCGACCACGAGATTGTAGCAGGCCGCGCCCGCCGACATCACCTGTTCCCATTCCGGGATCTTGGGATGAACCGCCGCCCGGCTGACGACGGCGATCACCAGCGGCGCGCGCGAAAGCCGCTCGCGCTCCAGCTTCAGCCGCTCCGCCGAGGCTTCCGGATCGTCCGCCTTGACGATATCGGCGAGCTTCTCGCCCGCCTCCTCGCGCGCCGCGCCGGCAAAGACGATGAAACGCCATGGCGCGAGCTTGCCGTGATCGGGAACACGCGAGGCGATGGTCAGCATTTCCTCGATCTCACCGCGCTCCGGCCCTGGAGCCGCAAGCTGCAGCACCGGCGTCGAGCGGCGGGTTTTCAGGAAATCGATGAGGGTGTCATTCTTGGCATTCACGGCGGGCCTCGTTCAGTCAAAAAATCATGCGACGCTCTTGAAAACGCCATGATATTCGGGTCACTACGCAATCGGACATTGAAGTGAACACTTGCGTCAGGCAAGTCAACCGGCGAGCAGCATGTTTCCGCACAGAACGCCCAGACATAAGACCCTTCGGCCCCTCGCCGCCGCCATTGCCGGGCTTTTGCTGGCCGCGCCGGCGGCAGCGCTGGCCCAGAGCACGCCATCGGTTCACTCCGACGATCCCTTCTCCCTGATGCGGGGAACGCAGCAGCCCGGCGAAAAGCGCCCGGTGAAGCTCGAGGCGCGGCTGGCCGAAGATGGCAATGTCATGCGCGATGGCCTGTTCTGGCGGGTGTTCACCACCATTCCCGATACCAGCGGCCGATTGCGGCTGGTCGCATCGGCCGAAGGCGGCAGCAAGACCATCGAGCTTTCTCCCGGCGACTATTTCATCAACTGCGCCTTCGGCCGGGCGTCGGCAACGCGCAAGGTGCGCATCGCCCACGAGGCCGGCGAGGCGGAGCAGATTTCGTTCGTGCTCAATGCCGGCGGACTGATGCTCAACGCCCGTCTCGGCGACGGCAAGCCCGCCAGCGCCAGCGAGCTTCGCTTTTCGGTCTATGAGGACCGCGACGACCGTCGCGAACTGGTGGCCGAGGATATCGCGCCCGGCAGCATTCTTCGCCTGCGCGCCGGAACCTATGACGTGGTATCGTCCTATGGCTCGCTGAATGCAGAAACCCATGCCAGGCTGAAGGTCAAGGCCGGCGAGATCACCGACGCCAAGCTGAAGATCAAGGCCGCCGAGGTGACCCTGAAGCTTGCCGGCGAGGCCGGTGGCGAAGCGCTCGCCGACACGGCCTGGACGGTCCTCGGCGCGTCCGGCGACGTGCTGACCGAAAGCAGCAGCGCGATGCCGACGATGATCCTCGCCGAAGGCAGCTACACCGCCGTTGCCCGCAACCAGGACAGCCTCTTTGAGAAGACCTTCACGGTCTCCTCCGCGGGCACGGAGGATGTCGAGCTGCTGCTGTCCGAAAACAAGGCGAACACCGATGGCGATGGGTTCGACTGAAGCCTATCGCGCAACCAGACGGAATCGACTTATGTCCGCGAAGGTGTGGCAGAGCAGAAAGATGGAACGCCGGCAAAGACGGAACAGCCCGCGGCAGATTGACCGATTCCTGTTTATCCGGGATTTCCCGAGGTTCCCTCTGTCGCCGGGGCAGCGCTTGGGATATTGTGACGGCAAGTCGCGGGGGGCCGAGATTTGCTGATATATGTGATCAGTCTTCGACAGCATGCCAACAGGCGTGAGCATCTCGCAGGCGCGCTCGATGCGGCCGGCCTGAGTGTCGAATGGATCGAGGCCGTTGACGGTCGCACAGTCGCAATTGACGAGATCGTCAAGCGCGGCAGCTATCCAAGAGCCGGAAGCCACGCCCTCACGCCCACGCAATACGGCTGCTATCTCAGCCATGTCAAATGCTGGCAGGCATTTCTCGAAAGCGGTGCCCCGCTCGTTGCGATCTTCGAGGACGATGTCCATTTGGCAGACGATATCGGCGTCTTTCTGGAACAGGCGGAAAGCTGGTTTCCCGTGGATGCGGATGTCGTCAAGCTGGAAACCTGCCTTCAGCCCGTGCGCCTCGAAAGCCGGCCCGTGGACACGGTTTTCGGGCGCGAACTCTTCCGCTTGCGATCGCGGCACCTGGGGTCGGCCGCCTATATCCTCAGCCGAAAAGGCGCCCGCAAGCTGCTGGAAAACAGCGATAAATTCGCGATGGGCGTCGACGCGGTCATGTTCAATCCGCGCCCTCGGCTGAAGCACGAGATGATCAACTACCAGATCGATCCCGCGATCTGCATTCAGGACGATATCGCCTATCGCTGCGGCCTGCCCCGCCTGGGTTTTTGCTCGGACAACCCGGTTCCAAGAAGCCGGAAGTCCTGCGGAACCAGTGCGGTCGAATACGCTCGCTATGTGGCGTGTGACGGCCTGCGCCGCCTGCGCCTGTGGCTCAGATACAGGATCGGCGGTTACCGCAAGCGCGTTATAGATTTTCGCCAGCGCCCTGCTTCGTCTTGCAAGCGGCCGAGCCCGCGCTATAACACTGCAATGCAATCTCGGAGCATTCCGTGAATCGCTCCGTTCCAGTGTTTCAGGCAATTGAAAAGGGTGAGCCGCCTTGCCCGGAATTGCCGCAAAGCGATATTCCTCCGCCAGCGCGAAAGGGCGTCGTGCTCACATTCGTCATCAATCTCGACCGGGATACCGAAAGACTGGAGCGTATCGAAGCGCTGCTTTCAGAACGGGACGTTGCCTTCACCCGGGTCCCCGCGGTTGACGGCCGATCGCTTTCACCAGACGAGATCGCGGCGGTCTGCGCCTATCCGACGCCGGTCAGCATAAGGCTGCAACCCGGTGAGATCGCCTGCTATCTCAGCCATATCAAAGCCTGGCGTTTGCTGCTCGACAGCGACCAGGAGTGCGCCGCCATTTTCGAGGATGATATCGACCTCAGCCATGACGCAGCGGCGGTTCTTTCCGCGATCGCAGACTGGAGGCCGGACGACGCCGACATCGTCAAACTGGAAACCAGCCTGAAGTCGATAGAGCTCGGGCGGGCGCCGGAAACCATCATTTGCAAGCGCGAGATCCGGCGCCTTGCCGGCTGCCACATCGGCACGGCAGGTTATGTGATCACCCGCAAGGGCGCCGCCCGCATGCTGGCGGAAAGCAGCAAGCTGCGCATGGCGGTGGACACCACGCTGTTCGACCCGCGCGGCGGCGTTGCTGAAACGCTGTCGCTTTATCAGCTTTCCCCCGCGCTCTGCATTCAGACGCGCCTGCAGACCGGCGCGGAGCCTGCGAGCCGGAGCAATATTGCAGAAAGGGCCAGCCACAAGTCCTATGGGGCGACGCCGGGCGAAAGACTGGCGAACAGAATCAGGGACAGACTGGCCTATGCCTGCCGGAAGCTGCGAAATTTCGCCAGCGGCGCGCGCGCGCAGGTGATTGATTTCAAGCCGTAAAAAAGGGCGGAACCAAAAGCCCCGCCCCTTCTTGATTACGCCCGCTTGCGCTTCAGGTCTGGCGGGGTTGCCTCGTCGATCAGCAGGGCCAGCGCATCATCAAGCGACATCGACTGCTGGTCGCGCGAACCGAGACGGCGGATGTTGACCGTCTCCTCTTCCGCCTCGCGCATGCCGCAGACAAGAATGACCGGCACCTTGGCCACCGAGTGTTCGCGGACCTTGTAGTTGATCTTCTCGTTGCGGAAATCGGTCTCGACGGACAGCCCCGCATCGCGCAGCTTCTGAGCCACCTTTTCGCCGTAGCCATCCGCCTCGGTCGTGATCGTGGCGACCACCACCTGCAACGGCGCGAACCACAGCGGCATGTGGCCGGAATGGTTCTCGATCAGGATGCCGAGGAAGCGCTCCAGCGAACCGCAGATCGCGCGGTGGACCATGACCGGCTGCTTCTTTTCCGAGGTCGAGTCGATATAGAAGGCGCCGAAGCGTTCCGGCAGGTTGAAATCCACCTGCGTGGTGCCGCACTGCCATTCGCGCCCGATCGCATCCTTCAGCGTATATTCGAACTTCGGCCCGTAGAACGCGCCCTCGCCCGGCAGAATGCCGGTCTTGATGCGGCCGCCGGATTGCGCCTCGATGGTCTTCAGCACCGAGGTCATGATCTCTTCCGCATGATCCCAGCTTTCGTCGGAACCGACGCGCTTCTCCGGTCGGGTCGAGAGCTTCACCACGATCTCGTCGAACCCGAAATCCTCGTAAACCGACAGGATCAGATCGTTGATCTTCAGGCATTCTTCCGCAAGCTGCTCCTCGGTGCAGAACACATGGGCATCGTCCTGGGTGAAGCCGCGCACGCGCATCAACCCGTGCATCGCGCCCGACGGTTCGTAGCGGTGCACGACGCCGAATTCGGCATAGCGGATCGGCAGTTCGCGGTAGGACTTCAGACCGTGCTTGAAGAGCTGGACATGGCCGGGGCAATTCATCGGCTTCAGCGCGAAGACGCGCTTGTCCTCGGCCTCCTCGTCGGCGCAGGCAACGGCGAACATGTTTTCGCGATACCATTCCCAATGGCCGGAGGTCTTCCACAGCGAGGTGTCGAGCACCTGCGGCGCATTGACCTCCTCGTACTCACCGGCGAGCCGGCGGCGCATATAGGAGGTCAGCGACTGGAACATGCGCCAGCCCTTGGAATGCCAGAACACGACGCCCGGGCCTTCTTCCTGGAAATGGAACAGGTCCATCTCGCGGCCGAGGCGGCGATGGTCACGCTTTTCGGCTTCCTCAAGGAAGGTCAGATAGGCGTCGAGGTCCTTCTGGTCGGCCCAGGCCGTGCCATAGATGCGGGTCAGCATCGGGTTGTTGCTGTCGCCGCGCCAATAGGCGCCGGCCACCTTCATCAGCTTGAAGGCGCTGCCGATCTGGCCGGTCGAGGTCATGTGCGGGCCGCGGCAGAGATCGAACCAGTCGCCCTGGCTATAGATCTTGAGGTCCTGCCCTTCCGGGATCGCGTCGACGAGTTCGACCTTGTAGGCCTCGCCCTTTTCGGCAAACACCTTCTTCGCCTTCTCGCGCGACCAGATTTCCTTGGTGAAGGGCGCGTTGCGGGCGATGATCTCCTTCATCTTCTTTTCGATCTTCGGCAGGTCTTCCGGGGTGAACGGAACCTCGCGGGCGAAGTCGTAATAAAAGCCGTTTTCGATCACCGGGCCGATGGTGACCTGCGTGCCGGGCCACAGCTCCTGCACGGCCTCGGCCATCACATGGGCGGCGTCGTGGCGGATCAGCTCCAGCGCGCGGTCATCGGTGCGGGTGACGATCTCGATGCGGCCATCGGTCACCGGGTCGGCGAGGTCGCGCAGCTCGCCGTCAAGGGCGATCGCGACGGCCTTCTTGGCCAACGACTTGGAGATGGATTCAGCGACATCACGGCCGGTCGTGCCGGCGGCGTATTCGCGCTTCGAGCCATCGGGAAAGATGAGGGAAATCTGGTCAGACATGTCATGCTCCTTGAAACCAGTCCCGCCAACGAATGCGGGTGGACAATCTGCCGTATCGCACGGCGTCTTAAACGAGGCAGGTCAATAAAGAAAAAACGGCCCTGCGTAAAGCCGCAAGGCCGGTTGCTGTCAAACGCCAAAAGAAGACGGGATCAGAATTTCACGCCGAGACCGGCCATCACCGCATGGGTATGCATCTTGAACTTCGCCGTTGCGCCGGCGGCGGAGGCCAGTTCGTCGACGACCTTCTGATCCGGATAGCCGGTATAGCGGTATTCCAGCCGCGTGAAGATGCTGTCGGTGACGGCGTAGTCGAGGCCGGCGCCGACCGTATAGCCGTAGATCGTGTCGCTGAGACTGACGTTCAACGCGCGAATATAGGCATTGGCAACCGCCGCGCCGCCGGTGACATAGACCAGCGCATTGCCGAAGGAATACCCCAAGCGGCCGCGCAGGGTGCCGCTCCAGTTAGAGCCGCCCTCAACGTCAAATCCAAGCCCGGTCGCAAATTTCTGCTTGCCCCAGCTGTAATCGGCATCGCCCTCAATGCCCACGACGATATTGTTGCCGAGCTGCTTGTTGTACCCGGCGAACAGGTTGGCAATCGCGCCGTTATAATCCAGGCGGTCGGCGCCTCCCCCGCTGATCGTGCCGCGCGCCCCTGTCCAGCCATAGCCGCCGCCAAGGCCCGCATAGGGCCCGTCCCATAGCGGCTCTTCCTCAACATAGACTTCCTGATAGGCCACGGGCTGAATTGGCGGGCGCAGCGCCAGATCGGCGGCAAATGCCGGAAAGCATGACGCGCCGTAAATGGCGAGAAGTGACGCTGACAGTTTTCTCATGGAAGGCTCCGTAGGTGATGACTTATCGAAGCCATAGCGCATGAAGCGTTAAGAAAGCGTCAGCTTATGGTTTACATACCCTTAATTCGCACAACCTCGAGACGATTTCTCATTCGCCGTTGCGGGCGAGCTCGAGCTTCATGTAGTCGAGGGGCAATTGGGTCGAGAACTTGATCTGCTCCATGGCGAAGGAGGACGAGACGTCGCGGATCTCGATCTTCGCGATCAGCCGCTTGTAGAAGGCGTCATAGGCCGCGATATCCGCCACGACCACGCGCAGCAGATAATCAACCTCGCCGCTCATGCGGTAAAATTCCAGCACTTCCGGGAACTCCGCAATCACCTCGGAAAACCGCTTCAGCCACTCCACCGAATGGGTGTTGGTGCGGATCGCGACGAAGACGGTGACATTGGCGTTGACCTTTTCAGGATCCAGCAGCGCCACCCGCCGCTGGATCACGCCTTCCTCCTCCATCTTCTGGATGCGCCGCCAGCAGGGCGTGGTCGAAAGGCCGACCTTCTTGCCGATATCGGCAACCGCCAGCGTCGAGTCCTCCTGTATGAGGCGCAAAATTTTCCTATCCAGGCGATCCATTTCCGCTCTCCGTAAAATATTTTTGCTCTTATAGCATCAATTTTTTGATTTGAAAGGGGTCAATCAGCCTGAGAGCGGATGCCATCGCCCGCGAAAAGCCGCACCGCAGCCTTCAGCTCCGGCAGCACCTCGGCCTCGAACCACGGGTTGCGTTTCAGCCATGCGGTATTGCGCCAGCTTGGATGGGGCAGCGGCAGAATGCGGGGGCTGGTGTTGGCGAAATAGCTGGCGCGCCAGTTGCGCACCGTTTCCGTAAGCGTCTTCCGGCTCGCCTCACCCATATGCCATTTCTGGGCATACATGCCGATTGCGAGCACGAGTTCGATCTGCGGCATCACCGCCATCGCCTGCTCGCGCCATTGCGGCGCGCATTCCCGGCGCGGCGGAAGGTCGCTGCCGCGCGCGTCGTAGCCCGGAAAGCAGAAACCCATCGGCATGATCGCGAAACGCGCCGAGTCGTAAAACGCCGCGCGGTCGACGCCCATCCAGTCGCGCAGCCGGTCGCCGGAGCGGTCGTTGAACGGAATGCCGGTCTCGTGCACCCTGAGCCCCGGCGCCTGACCGGCGATCAGCACTCGCGCGGTGGGCGACAGGATCGCGACGGGGCGCGGCTCATGCGGCAGCGGCTCGGCCATCTGCGGACAATCGCGGCAGATGCGGCAGGCCGCGATCCGTTCTGCAAGTTCGATCTGATCTGTCAGCGAAAGCTCCCTTGTTGCCGGCTCCCGGCATAGATGTGTTACCGCCGTCTTAAAAAACAGCCCTAACAAATCCTTTACGGTTTTCTTAACAATTCGTTCGTATCCTCGTCCGCAATCGAGGATGGATGCGATGACGAACCGTGCCGAACTGATTGCCAGCCCCCGCAACGAAGCCGATGGCGTCGGCGAATTCCACGCCGCGCTTCAAAGTCTCGAAAAGAGCGCGCCAGCGATCGCGATCATGCTGGCGCTCGCCGGTTTCGGCTTTCTCTATCTCGGGCGCGATCTGATCTTCGCGGTCTGGGCGCTGGCGGCGCTGATCCTGCACGGGGTCGCATTCCTGACCATCCGGCAGGCCGCGCGCGCGGGCGAAGATACCGCATCAGTGCGCAAATGGAACGCCCGCGTCATCGGCGCCTACTGGCTTGCCGGCAGCGCCTGGGCGCTTCTCTCCGTTCTGGAATGCGGCGGCGCCTGCGGCGGCGCTGCCCTGCCCTTCTTCAAGGCGTCGATGGTGATTGTCGCGCTGTCGATGATGGCGCTTGGCGCGGTCGCGCTGCCGCGCTCGGCCTGGCATGTCTTCCTGCCGGCAGTCATCGCCTTCGGCCTTGTCGCCTATCAGAGCCGCGCGCCCTTCGATATCGGCCTGGCGGCCGTGCTCGCGATCGTCATGCTGTTCATCGCCTATTTCAACCATCATATCGCCGCGAGCGACAAGGCGCTGAAAACCAGGGAAAGCGAAAAGGACCTGCTTGCCGGGCAACTGACCGAAAGCCTCGCCCGTGCCGAAGCCGCGGCCGAGGCCGCCGAGGCGGCCAATCAGGCCAAGTCGACCTTCCTCGCCGCGATGTCGCACGACCTGCGCACGCCGCTCAATGCGATCATCGGTTTCTCGGAAATCATGAAGACCGAGATGATGGGCCCGCTGCCGAACGCCCACTACCGCGAATACGCAGCCGACATTCACCAGTCCGGCCGTCACCTGCTCGACATGATCGACAGCGTGCTCGACCTGTCGCGGCTGGAGGCCGGCGGCTATCGGTTGAACGAGCAGCCGGTCTATCTCGTCGACATCATCGATGCCTCGATGGCAATGATCGGCGGCGAGGCCGCCAGCAAGGCGATCGCGCTCAAATGCGATGTCGCTGGCGCGCTCGCCCCGATCACGGCGGATGGCCGGGCGGTGAAGCAGATGCTGCTCAACCTGATCTCCAATGCGGTCAAGTTTTCCGATGAACATTCCGACGTGCTGATCCTGGCCGGCACGACCGCGGAGGGCGGCCAGTATCTCAGCGTTCGCGACTTCGGCTGCGGCATGGACGATAATGCGCTGGCGCTTGCCACCACCGCCTTCTCGCGCGGCGCGGAGGCCCGCGACGTCGAGGGCTTCGGGCTGGGTCTTGCGATCGTGAAGCAACTTGCCGAGGCCCATCAGGGCGAGCTGATCCTGCAATCCGCCCCCGGCGAGGGTACGCTTGCCACGATCCTGTTCCCCGCAGGCCGCGTGATCAACCTGCCGGCCGCCGCGATTCATCATGAAAACACCGGCCTCACCGTGGCCCTCTCCCCCGAACGGGCGATGCCGTTCGCGCCCGAGAGCATCACGATCGAAACCCCGGCCAGCGTTTCGGGAACCCGTAGCGGCCGCGACCGCCTTGCCGCAGCGCTGAAACGCCGGGGCCGCAAGGTTGCCAATGACGCGCCGCCGATGCCGGAAGAAGACCTCACCTTCGAGGATGCGCTGGAAGCCGAGATTATCGAGGCGCTGCAGGCCGACGACGGCGGACGCCGGCACGAGGCCGCCAATGCCGCATGACATCGCAGCGATCCCGGTGATCGAAACCGACCGGCTGCTTCTGCGCCCGCTCGTCTTTGCCGACTGGCCCGCCTATTTCGCCTTTCTCGCTTCCGATCGCGCCCGCTACATGGGCGGACCGCATAACCAGGAAACGGCGTGGTCGTTCTTCTGCAACGATGTCGCCCAGTGGTCGCTCTTCGGCCATGGCGCACTGATGTTCGAAGACCGCAGCACCGGTGAAACGATGGGACAGGTGGCGCTCTGCAAGGGGCCGCTCTTTCCCGAACTGGAACTCGGCTGGTTCGTCTATGAGGGCGCCGAGGCCAAGGGATATGCGCTTGAGGCGGCGTCAGCGATGCGCGACTGGGGTTTTGCAACGCTCGGCGTCACCGAATGCGTCAGCTATATCGATCCCGACAACGCCCGCTCGATCCGGCTCGCCGAGCGGCTTGGCGGGCGGCTCGATCCCGACGCCCCCGCTCCGCACCCGGCAGACCTGGTCTACCGGCATGAGCGCCAGGCGCCTCAGAAGAACACCACGTAGATGGCGTAGATAAAATTGCTGCTGATCAGGCAGAAGGTCGCGAACGAGCCGAGGTCCTTGGCATGCCGGCCTTCCACGGAGAGTTCCGGCGACACCCGGTCGATGATCTCCTCGACGGCGGTGTTCAGCGCTTCCACCCCGAACAGGCAGAGCATCAGGATCACGAAGATCATGAACTGAACCGCGCTGGCGCCGGCAAGGAAGAACACGACGAGACCGATCACGAAACCGATCAGTTCGTGGCGGAAGGCCTCTTCCTTCAGCAACCGCATGAAACCCTGGAACGAATAGCCGCCCGCCGCGAGCAGATGGCGGAAACCCTTCTTCTTCTCGATCGGGGCCATGCATTATCCTTCGCCGTTTTCGAAACCAGCCAAAGCACTTACTTAGCCTGAAAGGCCTGCGTTGTCGCCCGGTGTAGCGCGCAAACTGCCACAGGCCCGTGACAGTCCTGCGACACGTTTGTGACTCACCCTTCCCGGTCGGACACACCGGCTTCCTCGAATGTAGCCATGCCTGTATGACAGGCGGCAGCGGCCTTCACCAGGCTGGCGGCAAGGGCCGCGCCAGTGCCCTCGCCGAGCCGCATGCCGAGCGCCAGAAGCGGCGTCTTGCCGAGTTTCTGGACCAGCTTCAGATGACCGGGCTCGGCGGAAACATGGGCGATCATGCAGTGATCGAGCGCCGAGGGGTTGGCGGCTTTCAGCACGGCGGCGGCGGCCGTCGCGACATAGCCGTCGATCAGCACCGGCACTTTCTGCATTCGCGCGGCGATGATGGCGCCCGCGATCGCTGCCAGTTCCCGCCCGCCGAGGCGGCGCAATGCTTCCAGCGGATCGGACAGGTGATCCTTGTGCAGCGCCACGGCCTGCTCGACCAGCGCGACCTTGCGTTCGTAAGCCTCCCCTTCCACACCGGTGCCCGGACCGACCCAGTCGGCTGCGCTGCCGCCAAAGAGCCCATAGCTAAGCGCGGCGGCGACGGTGGTGTTGCCGATACCCATCTCGCCGAGGCAGAGAAGGTCGACGCCGCCGGCCACCGCCTCCATGCCGTAGGCCATGGTCGCAGCGCAATCGCGCTCCGAAAGCGCCGGTTCAACGGAGATGTCGCCGGTGGGGTGATCAAGCGCGAGATCGAAGATTTTCAGGCTGAGATCGACGCTGGCGCAGATCTGGTTGATCGCCGCGCCGCCCTTGGCGAAATTATCGACCATCTGCTTGGTGACGGCCTGAGGATAGGCTGAAACGCCCTTCGCTGCGATGCCGTGATTGCCGGCAAACACGGCGACCATGGGCCGGTTGACCGCCGGCGTCCGACCGCTCCAGGCCGCAAGCCACATGGCGATCTCTTCCAGCCTGCCAAGCGAACCGGGCGGTTTGGTAAGTACAGAGTTGCGTTTTCTCGCCTGTGAGAGTATCTGTGCATCGGCCTTGGGGAAGGCGTCCAGCAAAGTGCGAAAATCCTCGAATGGGTGTCCATCGCTCATTTGTTTTGTCCCGTGCTATGCTGACAGCGTTGCCAAAGCTCATATTTTTCAAACGGCCGGCTAGCAAGGCCGAAGACCTGGAAACGAGCACAAACCAATGAAGATGCCATTCTTCATTACCGACTTGACGAGCGCCCTCAGCTTCCTGACACGTCTCAGAGTGCCTGACCTGCTGATGGCCGAGATGCCGGCGGGCGCCCGCGCCGCCTGGGCGTACCCGCTTGCCGGCGCGATTGCAACCATCCTGCCCGCCATCGCGCTGGAGGGTTTCGTCTGGCTCGGCGCTTCGCCGCTGGTTGCCGCGCTCCTCGCCGTACTGATCTCGATCATGGTCTGCGGCGGGCTCCACGAAGATGGCCTCGCTGACGCGGCCGACGGGCTTTTCGGCGGGCGCGACCGCGAGACGGCGCTGGCGATCATGAAGGACAGCCATTCCGGCGTTTTCGGCGTCACCGCGATCGTTCTGTCGCTGCTGTTGCGGGCGGCGGCACTTGCCGCGCTCGTTGCGCAACACGGCCCGACGGCTGCGGCGCTGCTGTTCATTGCCGCTGCCATTGCCGGCCGTGGAAGCCTTGTGCTGCAGTGGACAATGCTGCCGGCCGCCCGCGCGGACGGCGCGGCCGCGACGCTCGGACGGCCCGGCGTTCGGACGACGGCCTCGGCCGAGGCGATCACGCTCCTTCTATGCGTCGGGATCGGCATCGCAACGAACGCGCTCGGCGGGGTTGTGATTGCCCTGGCATCCGCCGGCATCGCATCGCTGCTGTTTTCCGCCTTCATCAGAAAGAAGATCGCCGGCCATACCGGCGACACGCTGGGCGCCGCCGCGCAGATCGGCGAGATCGTTTTCCTCACAACCCTTGCTATCGCCGCCTGAAACCCGATATCCGGACAGTACAACATCGTCTCGGACCGGGAGTTTATGCCTTGCGCCTTTTCTGGATTTTGATCGCCATCGTTTCGGTCGGCATGATCCTCCTTATGGTCACGGGCACCAGCGGCACCACACTTGGCGTCAACAGCGATGACTTTGCCCGCACCCTCTGGCTCGCGCCCATCCTGCTGCTGGTCTCGGCCGGCGTGTTGCAAAGCCGGCGCAATCTCGGCTTCGTGTTCCAGTCGCTGCTGATCTGGGCGGCGGTGCTGCTGGTGGTGGCGGCGGCCTACATCTTCCGCGACGATTTCCGCACTGTCGGCGCGCGGCTCTTCAGCGGGCTGATCCCCGGCATGGCGATGGAAACCACCACGTCCGACGGCCGCCAGCAGGTGATCCTCCACAAGCACTTGGACGGCCATTTCGCCGCCGATGTCGTGATCGATGGCGAGACGATCACCATGCTGGTCGATTCGGGCGCAAGCCGCATCACGCTGACGGCGCACGACGCCGCCCGGATCGGGTTTGAAGGGGCCGATCTCAGCTATACCGCGATGGTGACCACGGCCAACGGCACGGCGATGGCCGCGCCCATAACGCTCGACGAGGTTTCGATCGGCCCGATCACGCGGCGCAATGTCAGGGCCATGGTGGCGACGGAGGGCCGGCTTGCCGAAAGCCTGCTCGGCATGAGCTTCCTGTCAACGCTCACCTCGGTCGACATGCGCTCGGACGAGTTACGGCTGACCGAATAGCAGATCAGAAGAACGAATAGAAAAACCGCGCCGAGATGATCAGCAGGAAGATGCCGAAACCGGCCTCCAGTTTCCGCTTGCTGAGCTGGTGCGCGACGGTGGCGCCAAGCGGCGCGATAAGCATCGTGATCGGGATGATCAGCGCGACGGCGACCCAGTTTACATAGCCGGTGGAAAGCGGCGGAAGCCCCGCCTTGCCCCAGCCGCCGACGATATTGCCGATGAAGCTCGGAATCGAAATCAGCACGCCGACGCCTGCCGAGGTTGCCACCGCCTGATGGATCGGCCGGTTGAAGAGCGTCATGAAGGTGTTGTTGAGCGTGCCGCCGCCAATGCCGATCAGGCCGGACAGAAGCCCGATAAGCCAGCCATAGACGAACAGCGCCGGGTTTTTCGGCAGGTCATCGCCCAGCCGCCATTCGGCCGATTTCGGATAGAGCATCTTCAGGCCGATCAACAGCGTGATCACCGCGAAGGCCCCGCGCAGCAGGCTGCCGGGCGCATAGGCAATCACCAGCGTCGAAACCACGGCCCCGAACGGTACCGCGATCACCCAGCGCCTGAGCACCGACATGTCGACCGCACCGCGCTTGTAGTGCGACTGGAAGGAGCGCAGCGATGTGGGAATGATGATCGCAAGCGAGGTGCCGACGCTCAGCTTGATGCGCAGCCCGTCATCCACGCCGAACAGGGCGAACGCCTGATAGAAGACGGGCACCAGCACGGCGCCCCCGCCAATGCCGAAAAGCCCGGCCAGAAAGCCGGCAATTCCGCCGGCTAGCGCCAGCAATACGCAAAGTTCGAGAAGTTCGGAAAGCGGCGGCATCTCATTCCCCTCTGAGACGCCGGCATCTTTCCGATTTTTTCGGAATGAGGGCTCAAATGCGTCTCGATGTCATCAAAACGAGATGTTCTTACACTATCCAAACCACGGGGCAAGGCGGCGTCACCCGCCGTCGGTACGATTGCCGTAACCTGCGTATTGCCGCCCCGGATTTTGAAGAGTGACTTACTGCCCTCTGACTTCACATCACCGAAATGTTTCCGCCTTTTGCCGGCCCTCACACGGGCCGGCCTTTTCTTTTGCGAAGGGAAAGGTGTTCAGCCTTCGAGGTCGACGTCGAGGATAGCCATCGAGAAATTGTAGGAGCGATCGCCGTCCTCGTCGTCGAGATAGATGACGCCGATGAATTCCTCGCCATTGTAGACCTCGCAGGAATCATCCTTGCGCGGCCGCGCCCGGACCGCAAAGCTCGGGCCGAAGAGACGTTTGAAATAGGCGTCGAGTTTTTTGATTTCGTCTTGTTTCAAGGGATTTTCTCCGTCTGGCCTTTGCAATGTCCGCAGCTTTTGCCATGCGCGCCGGCGAAACGCAAACGCACTGCCGCACGGATTGTTCTCTGCCCGCGCCTATTCGTCGGAAATGATCAACTGGTCCATCGTGCGCGCGGGATCGGAGCAGCCGGCCGTGCCGATGACCTTGGCGGGAACGCCCGCGACCGTGGAATTGGCCGGCACCGGCTTCAGCACCACGGAGCCGGCGGCAATGCGCGAGCACTTGCCGACCGCGATATTGCCAAGCACCTTGGCCCCCGCGCCGATCAGCACGCTGTCGCCGATCTTCGGATGGCGATCGCCTGTCTCCTTGCCGGTGCCGCCAAGCGTGACGCCCTGCAGGATCGAGACATCATCGCCGATCGTCGCCGTCATGCCGACCACGAGGCCGGTCGCGTGATCGAGGAAAATGCCCTTGCCCATTTTCGCGGCCGGGTTGATGTCGGTCTGGAACACACTGGAGGACCGGCTCTGCAGGTAGAGCGCCAGATCCTGCCGGCCGCGGTTCCACAGCCAGTGCGCCAGCCGGTGGGTCTGGATCGCGTGGAAGCCCTTGAAATAGAGCACCGGCTCCATGAACCGCGTGCAGGCCGGGTCGCGGTCGTACACCGCCTGAATATCGACGCGCAGGATATCGCCCCATTCCGGCCAGTCGCGGCGCATCTCCTCGAAGGTCTGGCGCAGAAGGATCGCCTGGACATCCGGATGGTCGAGCCGCTCGCAGATGCGATAGACGACGCAATCCTCCAGCGAATCATGGTTCAGAATGGTCGAATAGAGAAACGCCGCAAGGATCGGGTCCTTCTCCAGCGCATATTCGGCCTCCGACCTGAGGCTCGCCCAGATCGGATCGACGGCCTTCAGATTGGTTTCCTGGCTGTTCTTTTCGGGCTGCGCGGCCATGACGGCCTCCTTTTCTTCCGGTTCTCCGGGCGTCGCATCTGCCGGCACCGTCAGCACGGTAAAGGACGCAATTTGCGGGAATATAGATCAGCCGGCCGCAATTACCAATGCGGCGGTCTTCAGTTTTTCGTGTCGGCCACGTCCTGAAGGAAATCCAGAACCGCCTGCTTGAACACCTTGTCGCCGACGGCAAGCATGTGGTCGCGGTTCGGAATGTCGAGCGCCCGCGCATTCTGCATCAGCCCGGCAAGCGTCTGGGCGGAGCCCGCGAGATCGTCGCGGGTGCCGACCCCAATCAGCGTCGGCGCGGTGATGCGGCCGACATCCTCGCGGCTCACGAGCTCGCGCGAGGTCTCGATACAGGCGGCGAGCGCGATCCGGTCGCTTTTGGTCTGGTCGGCGAAGGCGCGGAACATGCGGCCGCGCTCATGGGTGACATCTTCCAGCGAAGGCGCGCGCAGCGCTTCGGCGATCGGGTCCCAGTCGCCTGCCCCGTCGCAAAGCGCGATACCGAGGCCGCCGAAGACCAGACTGCGGACCTTTTCAGGATGGGCGAGCGCCAGATTGGCGGCGATGCGTGCGCCCATGGAATAGCCCATCACATGGGCGCTTTCGATGCCGAGGTGATCGAGCAGGGCCGCGGCATCTCCGGCCATCAGCCTCGGATAATAGAATTCGGGATCGTGCGGCTTGTCGCTCTTGCCATGGCCGCGATTGTCAAGCGCGATCACGCGGTAGCCCGCCTCGCCCAGCGTCTTCAGCCAGCCCGGATGCACCCAGTTGACTGAAGCGGTCGAGGCGAAGCCGTGGATCAGCAGGACAGGCTCGCCGTTGCCGACATCGAAATAGGAAAGATCGAGGCCGTCATGGCTGAAACTGTCGAAATCCGGGAGATTGAAATTCATGGCTGCACCGCGGCTGATGGTCGTCAAAAACAAGCCCGCGAAAAGCCGCCTCAGCGACAAATCGGGTACTACACATTTGCGGCAAAGAGTTATAGTGTCCGTGCCGAAAGCTCAAGGAACCGGAGACAATTATGGCTGGTCACGCGATCGCGCATTTCAAGAACGACGAGGGACATCGCTCCATCGAGGTCGGGGTGAAGGAATTCATGTGCGTCGGCGCGTCCGCGCCCTTCGACCATCCGCATATCTTCATCGATATGGGCGATGACGACGAGGCTGTCTGTTCCTATTGCTCGACGCATTACCGCTACAACCCCGCCCTTCACGCAGATGAGACCAACCCGCCCGGCTGCGCCTATCAGGTCGACGCGGCCTGACCGCGCGCCCGCCGGACGACGCTTTCGGCGGTCAAGGAATGCCATGACAGTTCAACATGTCGCCATCATCGGAGCGGGCGTTGCCGGGCTGAACGTGGCGCTGGCGCTCGCCAGGCGCGGCATTTCCAGTGATATCTTCGAACAGGCGGAAGAACTGAACGAGGTCGGCGCAGGCCTGCAGATTTCGCCCAACGCCGCGCGCTGCCTTGAACGGGTCGGCGTGCTCTCCCGGCTGGAAAGCCAGTGGCGCGAGCCGCGCGAGATCACCCTTGCCTCCGGCGTCAGCCTTCGCCGGATCACCGGTCTGCCGATGAGCGAGGCCCGCGCGCGCTGGAACGCGCCCTATGGCGTGCTGCACCGCGCCACCTTGCAAACGGCGCTGGCACAGGCGGTCGCCGAAGAACCGCGCGTCAACCTGAAGCTTGGCGCGCGGGCGACCTCTCGCGATATCGCCGCGCGCACCGCAAACGGCGACCGCAAGCCCGATGCCATCATCTGCGCCGACGGCGTCTGGTCCGCCAGCCGCGGCCGGATAGAGGGCAGCGCGACGGCGCGTTTTTCCGGCAATATCGCCTGGCGTTTCGTGGTCTCGTCGGAAGATACGCCGGCCTTCCTGAACCGCGAGCACATCACCGCCTTCATGGGGCCGAGCGCCCACCTTGTGGCCTATCCGCTGCGCGATGTCAGCGGCTTCAACCTTGTGGCGATCGCCGCAGGCGCCAACCCGGGCGAGACCTGGGACGGCAATGCCGATCATAGCTGGCAGGTGGCCCGCGAAAAGCATTTCGGCGGCTGGAACGGAGCGCTCAAACGGCTTTTCTCAAAGGTCTCACCCGCAGCCTGGCCGCTTTACGAGGTGGGCGACGGCCGCTGGCACAATGGCGCCGACACGATCATGATCGGCGACGCGCTGCATGCGATGATGCCGTTTTCGGCGCAGGGTGCGGCCATGGCGATCGAGGACGGCTTCGAGCTTGCCGCATTTCTGGCCGAAATGCCTGCGCCAACGGCCTTTGCGGCCTTCGAGGCCCATCGTCGCCCGCGGCTGGAGCGGCTGAAGAAGCGCACCGGCCTGAACAGGTTCGCCTACCATGCGCGCGGCCCCTTCCGGCTCGGCCGCGACGCCGTGCTGGCCATGCGATCGCCCGATTCCCTTGTCCGGGAGCTGAATTGGCTTTATGGCTATGAGGCCTATGGTCTTCATCAGGCCTGACGCCGGTTGCGCAAGTTCCGGGATGGCCGGTTGCCCCGGCCTTCGTTCATCTGGCCTTCAGCTTCCGCGCCTCATAGTTCGTTTTGTGTTAGCATCGGCTTCAACACTTTTTTCGGGGAGAAACCATGAGAGCAAGCGCCGTTATTAAATCTGCCGGCATCGCGCTGGCGGCAGCGCTGATGTCGGTTCAGGCGCATGCGGCGACCGCCGCCTACGCCACCTCCAACGTCAATCTTCGCGCCGGTCCCTCGACGTCCTATCCCAAGGTCACCGTTGTTCCGGCGGGCGCCAGCCTCGTCAATAATGGCTGCCTTGCCGATTACAGCTGGTGCGACGTGTCCTACGCCAATTATCGCGGCTGGCTGGCGGCGCGCTACATCCAGATCGTCTACCAGAACCAGCGCCAGACGCTGTCGCCGGCGATCGCCTTTGGCGCCGGCGTTGCGATCACCGCGTTTTCCCAGTCCTACTGGAACAATTATTATCGCGGCTATCCCTGGTACAATACGTGGGGCCGCTATCCGCCCTATTATCCGCCGCGCCCCTATTATCCGCCGCCTGGCTGGCGCGCCCCGCCCGGCTGGGGTGGTCCGCCGCCCGGCTGGCGCGCGCCGCCCGGATATCGCCCGCCATGGGGCGGACCGCGTCCGGTCTACCGCCAGCCTCCGCCGCCGCATTATCCGCCGGTCGGCCGGCCCGGCTATCGCCCGCCGCCGCCCTATTATCACGGCGGCCCGCCGCCCGGATATCACCGCCCTCCGATGGAGTTCCACGGCGGTCATCGCGGGGGACGGTGGTAAAAAAACAAGCCGGCGATCGCATCCGATCGCCGGCTTTTCCGTATAGACCCAAGAACAGGTGGCGGCCGCTATGCCGCCCGCGCAGCCGCCAGTCCCTTTTCGAGATCGGCCATCAGATCCTGAACATCTTCAAGGCCGATCTGCAGGCGGATAAGCGGGCCATCCGCGGGCGCCTTGCTGATCGTGCGGTTCGCAAGGTTCACCGGAACCGCGAGCGATTCATAGCCGCCCCAGGAATAGCCGATGCCGAACAGGTCCAGCGCGTCGAGGAAGGCGTGCTGGCGGCGGCGGAAGGCGCCCTCCTCCGCGGCGAGCACGATCGAGAACAGCCCGGTCGCGCCCTTGAAATCGCGCTTCCATTGATCATGGCCGGGAAATGACGGCAGGCCGGGATGCAGCACCCGCGATACCCCCGACTGGCCTTCCAGCCAGGCTGCGATCTCGAGCGCGCTCTTCTGGTGATGGGCAAGCCGCACGCCCATGGTCCTCAGGCCGCGCAGGATCTGGTAGGCATCGTCCGGGGCCGCGCACATGCCGGTCCAGGTGTAATGCTCGAGAAGCTGCGGGAAGCAACGCTCATTGGCCGAGGCCGTGCCCATGAGGATATCGGAATGGCCGGACGGGTATTTCGTCGCGGCATTGAGCGACAGATCGACGCCGAAATCGAGCGGCTTGAAATAGAGCGGCGTCGCCCAGGTATTGTCCATCGACACGATCGCGTCATGGGCGTGGGCGATGTCGGACAGGAGCCGAATGTCCTGGATTTCAAACGTGTTCGAGCCGGGGGACTCGGTATGCAGGAGCTTCGTGTTCGGCCTGAACCTGCCCTCGATATCCGCGCCGAGCGCCGGGTCGTAATATTCGATTTCGACCCCGAGCCCCGTCAACACGTTGTCGGCGAAACGTCGGGCCGGATCATAGACCGAGTCGACGATCAGGATGTGATCCCCGGGCCTGAGGAAGGCAAGCCAGGGCATGGTGATCGAGGCAAGACCCGACGGGTAGAGCAGCGTGCCGGCGGCGTTTTCCAGCATGGTGAAGGCCGCGTTGGCCGCATCCGTGGTCGGCGTGCCATGGGTGCCATAGGTGTATTTCTGGCTCCCTTCCACGGTGGTTTTGGCATCGGGAAACAGCACGGTGGAGGCATGCACCACCGGCGGATTGACGAAGCCGTGAAAGGCGTGCGGGTCGTTCCCGCAATGGGCGAGCTTGGTATTGTCGCCCCGCTTAGAGGCGGCATCTGGTATTCTGGCCATGGCATCCAATCGCACGGTTGTGAAAAACGCACCGGTGTTTTGAAGTTTTGCGGAAGGCCGGTCAAGGCCAGTCAAGGCTGAACGATTTCGCGGTAGTTGATCGACAGTCAATAAAACAAACAAGACAACGACCTGCCCTGTTTCCCAGCAACGTCACGCACAGTTTTTGGCTCCCTGCTCATTTATTAGACTAAAGTGTACCTTTTCCATGAAAACAGACCATTTTTGACAGCCGAGTATTGACCATCCGGAAAATAACGACTGTGATAAGTCCGCTCGCCCCGAGGGGTAGCGGGCAGTTGTCGTTACCGGCCTGAAGCTGAACTGGTCGCGGCGGCAACTCAAGATTTCAACGATAAACAAAGGTTGGGAAAATGAGAAAGACGATTCTGTCAGCCGCGATCGGCGCAGTAGTCTTGGGTCTTGGCGCCCAGGGCGCTGCGGCCGCGACACTTGACGACGTGAAGTCCAAAGGAACGTTGACCTGCGGCGTCAGCACGGGCCTTCAGGGCTTTTCCGCGCCCGACAATGAGGGGAACTGGTCCGGTCTGGACGTCGAATATTGCCGCGCCATCGCTGCCGCGATCTTCGGCGACCCCGACAAGGTGAATTTCGTTGCCCTGACGGCAACCGACCGTTTCCCGGCGCTGCAGTCCGGCGAAATCGACGTTCTGAGCCGCAACACCACCTGGACGCTGTCGCGCGACACCTCGCTCGGCCTCGATTTCCGCACCGTCAACTACTATGACGGCCAGGGCTTCATGGTGCCGAAGGACCTCGGCGTTTCCTCGGCCAAGGAACTCTCCGGCGCTGCCGTCTGCGTGCAGTCCGGCACCACCACCGAGCTGAACCTCGCCGACTACTTCTCGGCCAACGGCATGGACTACAACCCGGTCGTTTACGAACAGCTCGAAGACGTTAACAATGCCTTCAACCAGGGCCGTTGCGACGTTTACACCACCGACCAGTCGGGCCTTTATGCGATCCGTCTGACGCTCACCGATCCGGACAACTACGTGATCCTGCCGGAAATTATCTCCAAGGAGCCGCTCGGCCCGGCATGGCGCCAGGGCGACGACCAGTGGGGCGACGTCGTATCGTGGGTTCACTACGCGATGCTGAACGCCGAGGAATTCGGCATAACCTCCGAAAACGTCGATGAGATTGCCGAATCCTCCGACAATCCGGGGATCAAGCGTCTGCTAGGTACCGAAACCGACAGCAAGCTCGGCGCCGATCTCGGCCTCGACGAGAAGTGGGCCTATAACGTCATCAAGCTGGTCGGCAATTACGGCGAAGTCTTCGACAAGACCGTCGGCTCGGGCAGCCCGCTGAAGATCGACCGCGGCCTGAACGCGCTGTGGACCGATGGCGGCCTGCAGTACGGCCCGCCGATCCGCTAAGCTGCGGTTATAAACCTATACAATCAGGCGCATGGCGGTCATCCGCCATGCGCCGTATAAAATAAGAACCCTTCCGGGCAAAATAACATAAACCTTTCGGGCAAACCGGGGAACACATGGCTGACACGACTAGCAACGCTCCCTTGGGGGAGTCGCGGGCTGCCGCACTTCTATACAATCCCGCCGTCAGAGGTTTCGTCTACCAGTTGGTGACGGTCATTCTGGTCGTAGGATTTGTCTGGTGGGTCACCGACAACACCATCACCAACCTTCAAAACGCCGGCATCGCTTCGGGTTTCGGCTTTCTCGATAGCCGCGCCGGTTTCGATATCGCGCAGACGCCGGTCGCCTACAATAACGACATGACCTATGGCCGGGCGCTCGTCATCGGCATCATCAACACGGTCATCGTCTCGCTTGCGGGGATCGTGACAGCGACGATCATCGGCTTCATCGTCGGCATCGGACGGCTTTCGTCGAACTGGCTCGTGGCCAAGCTCAGCGAGGTCTATGTCGAAATCTTCCGCAACATTCCGCCGCTGCTGGTCATCTTCTTCTTCTACACCGGCGTTCTGGCGCTCCTGCCCTCGGCGCGGGATTCGATCACGCTGCCGCTCGATATCTTTCTCAACAATCGCGGCCTCGCCTTCCCCACGCCGATCTTCGGCCCCGGTTCCTGGCTGATGGGCGCGGCGCTGGTGGCGGCGATCGTCGCCGTCGTGGCGCTCGCCATGTGGTCCAAGCGCCGCCAGATGGCGACCGGCCAGCAATTTCCGACGATCAGGGTCAGCATCGCGATCCTGATCCTGCTGCCGCTGATCGCCTATTTCGTCTCCGGCATGCCGGTCACCTTCGACATTCCGGTCAAAGGCCGCTTCAACCTTTCGGGCGGCGCGGTTCTCGGCCCGGAATTCATGTCGCTCTATCTGGCGCTCTCGCTCTATACCGCAGCCTTCATGGCGGAGATCATCCGCGGCGGCATTCTCGGCGTCGCCAAGGGCCAGACGGAAGCCGCCAGCGCGCTTGGCCTGCATCCGCGCAAGGTCACCCGGCTCGTCGTCGTGCCGCAGGCCATGCGGATCATCATCCCGCCGATGACATCCGAATATCTGAGCCTGACCAAGAACTCCTCGCTCGCGGTTGCGATCGGCTATGCCGATATCGTCGCCGTCGGCAAGACCGTCCTCAACCAGACGGGGCAGGCCGTGGAGGTGGTTACGATCTGGATGATCATCTATCTCACGCTGTCGATCCTGACATCGATCTTCATGAACTGGTTCAACGCCAAGATGGCTCTGGTGGAGAGATAAGATGGCGCAAGATCTGGCTTATGTCCGAAAGGAAATGCAGGAACAGCAGCCTGCGCCGAAGAAAGAAGGGACCGCGATCCAGTGGCTCAGGGCCAACCTGTTCGCCACCCCCAAGGATACGATCCTGACGCTGATCGCCATCGTCTTTCTTGTCTGGGCGATACCGCCCATGGTCGATTGGCTGCTGATCAACGCCGCCTGGACCGGCACGGACCGCGCGGCCTGCGCCACCATTGCCCAGGGCGGCATCAAGCCCGACGGCTGGAGCGGCGCGTGCTGGGCCTTCATCGGCAACAAGATGGATCAGATCCTGTTCGGGCGCTATCCCGATCCGTGGCTCTGGCGTCCCGTGCTGGTGGCGGTCATCTTCACCGCGCTTTTGATCCCGATGCTGATGCCGAAGGCCCCGTTCAAGGGCTGGAACGCGCTGGCGCTGTTCATCGTGCTTCCGATCTTCGGCTTCTTCATCATCTATGGCGGCGTCTTCGGCCTGCCGGTGGTCGACACTTCGGCCTGGGGCGGGTTGATGGTGACGCTGATCCTGTCCTATTTCGCGATCGCGGTGTCGCTGCCCTTCGGCATTCTTCTGGCGCTTGGCCGGCGTTCGAAACTGCCGGTGGTGCGCACGCTTTCCATCATGTTCATCGAGGTGGTGCGCGGCGTTCCGCTGATCACCATCCTGTTCATGGCGAGCGTGATGCTGCCGCTGTTCCTGCCGGAAGGCATGACGATCAACAAGTTCCTGCGCGCGATCGTGGGCGTGTCGCTGTTTATCTCCGCCTATATGGCCGAGGTGATCCGCGGCGGGCTTCAGGCGATGCCGAAGGGACAGTTCGAGGGCGCGGCCTCGCTCGGCCTCGGCTACTGGCAGACCATGCGGCTGATCATCCTGCCGCAGGCGATCAAGCTGGTGATCCCGGCGATAGTCAACCAGTTCATCTCGATCTTCAAGGACACCTCGCTGGTCTCGATCATCGGCATGTTCGACCTGCTCGGCATCATCAAGTTCAACTTCACCGATTCCTCCTGGGCCTCGCCCGTCACCCCGATCACCGGCCTGATCTTCGCCGGTCTCGTTTTCTGGGTCTTCTGCTTCGGCATGTCGCGCTATTCCAGCTTCATGGAACGCCATCTCGACACCGGACACAGAAGCTAGATTTTTGAGAGCACCGCAATGACAAATGTAGACACCATCGACACCTCCCACATGACCGTCTCGGATACCGAGGTCGCGGTCGACATGATCAACGTCAACAAATGGTATGGCGACTTCCACGTGCTGCGCGACATCAACCTGAAGGTGATGAAGGGCGAGCGCATCGTCATCGCCGGCCCGTCCGGCTCGGGCAAATCCACGATGATCCGCTGTATCAACCGGCTGGAGGAACACCAGAAGGGCACGATCATCGTCGACAATATCGAGCTGACCGACGACCTTAAGAAGATCGACGAGATCCGCCGCGAGGTCGGCATGGTGTTCCAGCACTTCAACCTGTTCCCGCATCTCACCATCCTGGAAAACTGCACGCTCGCCCCGATCTGGGTGCGCAAGATGCCGAAGAAGCAGGCCGAGGAAATCGCGATGCATTACCTCGAGCGTGTGAAGATCCCGGAGCAGGCGGACAAGTATCCGGGTCAGCTTTCCGGCGGTCAGCAGCAGCGCGTGGCGATCGCCCGCTCTTTGTGCATGAACCCGAAGATCATGCTGTTCGACGAGCCGACATCGGCGCTCGACCCGGAAATGATCAAGGAAGTGCTTGACACCATGGTGGGCCTTGCCGAGGAAGGCATGACCATGCTGTGCGTGACCCACGAAATGGGCTTCGCCCGCCAGGTCGCCAACCGCGTGATCTTCATGGACCAGGGCCAGATCGTCGAACAGAACGCGCCCGCCGAGTTCTTCGACAACCCGCAGCACGAACGCACCAAACTGTTCCTGAGCCAGATCCTGCATTAGGCTTGAGCGCACTCAAAATGCAAAGGCTGGCCGGCCGGTCCGCCTCAGTGGGTTGACAAGCCTGCCCCAACACTCCGCGTCATCCTCGGGCTCGACCCGAGGATCCAGGAAACACGACGAATGCTTGCCAAAGGGTATGGTTGATCAATGCCTTAATCCGCCTGGATGCTCGGATCAAGTCCGAGCATGACCCATGTGGTGAGGCCGATGGAGACAACGAGCTGCGCGTTTCCGGCTTTGTCGGCAGTCTGAGGCGCGACCCTATGACCCACCTTTTCGCTCTGCCTCAGCCCGGCCGAATCGCCACCACCAGCGCCGTCATCGCCAGCGCGAACACCGCGATCTTCCAGAAATCCATGCGCTTCTTCAGCCCCGGCAGCCCGAGCGGTTTGATGATTTGAACCGCCATGGCGGCGATCAGCAGCAGCGATATCAGCTTGGCCATGTCTCTCCTCATCCGCCCGGCGCAACGGGCTTTCGCCCCTCATACAGCGATAGGCCGGCCGCGTCACCCGCGACAGCCATAATTCGACAGTGCAATTTGCCGCGCAGGTGATAGAATCGCGCCGGAACAAGTGCGGTCATGTTGCGTTGCAACCATACCCGCCAAAATTGATTTCAGATTACCCAGGTTCATTGATGAAACGCAATTTACTTCCCGTTTTCGCGCTGCTGCTCGGCACCTTGTTTCTCTTCCTCGGCAATGGTCTGCACGGCCTGCTTCTGCCTCTGCGCGGCGCGGCGGAGGGCTACAGCGACACCGCGTTGGGCTTTATCGGTACGTCCTGGGCGAGCGGCTTCGTGCTCGGCTGTCTATTCGCCCCGAAGCTGATCATGCGCATCGGCCATGTGCGCGCGTTTTCGGGCTTCATCGCCATCATCTGCATGGTGGCGCTGATGACCGGCATCTACATCGACGAATATGCCTGGATCGCGCTCAGGGCCGCGACCGGCTTTGCCATGGCCGGCACCCAGATGATTATCGAAAGCTGGCTCAACGAGCGGGTCGACAATTCCAGCCGCGGCGTGGTCTTCACCTTCTATACCGGCATCACCCTTTTCGGCGTGGTCGGCGGCCAGCTTGTGGTCGGCTTCGGCAACACCAACACCGCGATCCTGTTCATGGTGGCCGGCATATTCTACTGCGTGGCCATGCTGCCGACGACCATGTCGAACGCGGCCTCGCCGCGTCCGCTCGAGGCGGTCAGGATCGACATCAAGCTGCTCTACCGCAATTCGCCGGTCGCCTGTCTCGGGGTTTTGTTGACCGGCATCGCCAATGGCGCGTTCGGCACGCTGGTCGCCGTGTTTGCGACCCGCGCCGGTCTGCCGGATGCGGAGATCGCCTTTCTCGTCACCGGCGCGATTCTCGCGGGCGCGGTGGCGCAGGTGCCGTTCGGCAAGATCTCGGACATGACCGACAGGCGCTATGTGATCGCCGCGCTTGCCGGCTGCGCGGCGCTTGCCGCGGTGCTGATCTTTTTGCTCAAGCCCGGCGCGGAGGTGCTGATCGGCCTCGTGGTGATCTACGGCGCGACCGCCAACGTGCTCTACCCGATCACCGCCTCGCACGCCAACGACTTCGCCCGGCCGGAAGACTATGTGAAGATTTCGAGCGGCCTGTTGTTCCTGTTCGGGATAGGCACGATCATCGGGCCGACGGTGGGCGGCCCTGTCATGTCGGCATTCGGCCCCTATGCGCTGTTCATCATCACCGCCACCGCGCACCTGCTGATCCTCGCCTATGCGCTGCTGCGCGCGCGTCTGCGTGCGCCCGTGCCGATGGCCGAGCGCGAAGCCTTCATGGCGATGCCGGACGCGGCCACGCCGGTCTCCACCCGCGAGGGGGTTGCGTTCAGAACGCCGCCCCGGGAGTATGAGGAAGAAAGCGCCGAACGCGCGCCGGCGAACGAGGAGGCCGAGAATGTGGAACGAGGATGAACCCGCGCCGAAGAAGAGCGATTACGTGATCGGTTCCGATCTCGAGCAGCACTCCGTCGAGGCGCTGAAAGACTTCGCGGCGGCGCTCAGAGCCGAGATCGAACGCATCGAGGCGGCGATCGCGCGCAAGGGCAGCGACAGGCAAACAGCCGAAAGTTTCTTCAAGAAATAACGCCCACCCGGCGCGTAAACGCAATATTAACCTTTCCAGGATTTTATTGGGGACATCCGCAATGCGGTATCGGAACCTCTGTCTTGATTCCGATCATCACCCTCTGACTTCAGAGCCGCCTATTCGCGGCTCTTTTTTTTGCCTTTTCCTGATTGGCAGTGGGTATTAACCTTTCATTAAGAAACGTCTTGCGGTTTTGCGCTACAGGTATATTTGTTTTCGGTAGTGTCCAAGTCCCGCTCGTAAGGGCAGGCAGCGTAGCCAGAGTAAGTTGATGACCAGTTCCGGGCCCAAACCCATAGATTTCGCCGGCAGGGCCGCAAGCTCTCCGCAGTTTTACGCGCTTTATGCCGAGGGCATGAAACTCGTGGAAACAACGGCGGCTTATCTGGATGGTCCGGGCCGGGCCGCCGCGAAAATGCTGAGCCCGCTTGGCGCCGCGCTCTATTCCACGGAATCGATCCGGCTGACGACCCGGCTGATGCAGCTTGCCTCCTGGCTGCTGCTGCAGCGTTCGCTCAACACCGGCGAGATGACGCTGGATCAGGTCGTGCAGGAGCGCCGCAAGCTCCGGCTGGGTGACGGCGACGACCGCATCCCGCACGGTTGGAACGAACTGCCCCCCGGTTTCCGCGATCTCGCCGCCCATACCGACCGGCTTGAGGCCCGCATCCGCAAGCTCGACGACAGCCTGATGAAGACCGCTGAGGCCGAAGCCCCGGAAATTCCCGAAAACCAGGTGATCGCCCAGATCGACCTGCTGCAGACCGCCTTCGCACGGCGCTGAGCGGGCCGGATCCGGCCCATTTCCCTGCGACAAAACAGCACAATAAAAAAACCCGGCGCGATGGCCGGGTCTTTCAAAATCGTCTCTCGGGCAGCAATCAGATGCCGAGACCGCCGAAGCGCTTGTTGAACTTCGAAACGCGGCCGCCGCGGTCGAGCAGCTGCTGCGAGCCGCCGGTCCATGCCGGGTGCGAGGTCGGGTCGATGTCGAGGTTCAGGACATCGCCTTCCTTGCCCCAGGTCGAGCGGGTTTCGTATTCCGTGCCGTCGGTCATGACGACCTTGATCGTGTGATAATCGGGATGAATATCAGCCTTCATAACTCTCGTTCCTGCAAGCTCGTTTCAGGTCTGGCGGCCATTGCGCCGGCCGGGCCTATTGAATAAACAAAGCCGTGAGACCTCAAAAAGGCCACGGCTGTCGAAAAGGTTGCGGTCGCTATACAGGAACGTGAGGCGAATAACAAGAGCCGCCGAAAGCAATATCGGTGACCGGCGGAAACGAGGAAAATCCATTGAGCCGAAATGAATCATCCGGGGGCGAAAGGATACGCGCGCTGAGCCCGCTTGCCGGCCTGCTGCCCTATATCCGCGCCTATCGCGGGCTTGTGGCGGGCGCGCTGATCTTCCTTCTTTCCGCCTCCCTCGTCACGCTTGCGCTGCCGATCGCGGTGCGCCGGGTCATCGACCATGGCTTTTCCGATTCCGACGCCAATCTGATCAACAACTACTTCATAGTCCTCGGCCTGATGGCGCTGGCGCTCGGGATATCGAGCGCGCTGCGCTATTTCTTCGTGATGATTCTCGGCGAACGGGTCGTGACCGACCTGCGCCGCGACGTGTTCGACAATGTCGTGCGGCTGTCGCCCGCCTTCTTCGACGTTAACCAGTCCGGCGAGATCGTCTCGCGGCTGACCGCCGATACGGTGCAGATCAAGTCGGCCTTCGGCGCGACCGCCTCGATCGCGCTGCGCAATCTGATCATGGGCATCGGCGCGTTGGCGATGATGGTCTATACCTCGCCAAAGCTCTCGGTGATGGCGATCGCCGCGATCCCGATCGTGGTGCTGCCGCTGATCGCGGCCGGCCGCAACGTCCGCTCGCGCTCGCGCGCCGCGCAGGACGAACTCGCCGATGCCACCGCCTTTGCCGGCGAGGCGATCGGCGCGACCCGGACGCTGCAGGCGTTTACCGCCGAGGCGATGGCCGGCCGGCGTTACGGTTCGGCGGTCGAGAACGCCTTTGCGGCCGCCCGCAAGACGCTGAAGGCGCGGGCCGCGCTGACGGCGGTCGCCATCAGCCTGGTGTTCTGCTCGATCACCGCCATCCTCTGGTTCGGTGCGCAGTCGGTTCTGGCGGGCACGATGTCGGGCGGCACGCTCGGCCAGTTCCTGCTCTATTCGGTGCTCGCCGCCGGCGCGCTCGGCCAGCTTTCGGAAGTCTGGGGCGAACTCTCGCTTGCCGCGGGCGCTGCCGAACGCCTGACCGAGCTTCTCCACGAACAGCGCCAGATCGCAGCGCCTGAAAATCCCCTTCCCCTGCCCCAGCCCGCCACCGGCGCAATCGCCATCGAGAACGTCGCCTTCCGCTATCCGACGGGCGGCGCCAAGGCCGGGGCGCTTTCGGGCGTCTCGCTCAATGTTCAGCCGGGCGAAACCGTCGCCGTCGTCGGCCCCTCGGGTGCCGGCAAGAGCACGCTGTTCTCGCTGCTCCTGCGGTTCTACGATCCCGATCAGGGCCGCATCACGCTCGATGGGCTCGACCTGCGCGATGTCGACCCTGAGGCGCTGCGCGAACGGTTTGCTCTGGTCCCGCAGGATGTCGCGATCTTCGCGGCGAGCATCCACGACAATATCGCGTTGGGACGCCCCGATGCGAGCCGCGAGGCGGTTCGCGCCGCCGCCATTGCCGCCCAGGCTGACGGCTTCATCTCGAAACTCGAGAATGGCTACGACACCATGGCCGGCGAACGCGGCATCACCTTTTCCGGCGGCCAGCGCCAGCGGATCGCGATCGCCCGCGCCGTGCTGCGCGATGCGCCGGTTCTGCTGCTCGACGAGGCGACCTCGGCGCTTGACGCGGAAAGCGAAATCCTGGTGCAGCAGGCGCTCGGCACGCTGATGCAGGGCCGCACCACTCTGGTGATCGCGCACCGGCTCGCCACCGTGCTCTCCGCCGACCGGATCGTGGTCATGGACGAGGGCCGGATCATCGAGGAGGGCCGGCACGAAACGCTGGTGAAGAAGAACGGCCTCTACGCCCGACTCGCGCGCCTGCAATTCGATGTCGAGACCGAGCGGCGCGCCGGGTAGCTACTCGGTTTTTGCCGGGCCCGAGGGCATGAAAGTCGCGAGGAAAATCAGCGTAATGCCCGCCCAGACAATCGGGCTCGGCCATTCACCGAAGACGACGAGGCCGATCAGCACCGCCATCGGCAGGGCGGTGTGCAGCGCGGGCGTCAACTGCACGGCATCGGCCATCGAGAACGCCCGCAGCATGCAGTAATTGCTGGCGTTGACCAGCGCGGCCGAGATGACGAACAGGCCGAAATCGGCGGCGCTCATGCCGGTCCAGTAGAACCATGCCGGGACCGCGGCGATGCCGGCCATCAGCACATACATCCAGAACAGCGCCGGCACCGTCGCCTCGCTCATCGCGACCTGCTTCAGCACGACATTCTTCAGCGCGAGCGCGATCGCGGCGGCAACCGCCACAAGGCCGGCGACCTGAAAGGTCTCCGTGCCGGGACGCAGGATCAGAAGTGCGCCGGCAAGCCCGAGACCGACCGCGAACCACCGCCGCCAGTCCGCGCGCTCCTTCAACAGCACGATCGCCAGCGGAATGAAGAACAGTGTCTCGAGCTGCAACAGCGTCGCCGCGACCGTGAACGGCAGCAGCGACAGTGACGTCACGATCAGGAAACTGACGACGACGCCGATCGCGGCGCGCAGCACCAGAAGCCGCGGCCCGATGATGCGAAAGCCCGCCGCGCCGCGACCGAGCGCCACCGGCAACATCATCACCGCCGCCAGGCCGTATTGCATGAACATCACCACGACCGGCGCGTGGCGGTCGGTGAGCGTCTTGGAAAACGTGTCGACGAGGGTAAACGAGGCGACGCCGCCGATCATCAGAAGGGTAGCGACAAGGCGCGTACTGGGCCGCCGGGCGGCGCTGAACATGGACATGGCTTCTCCTGCCAAAGCAATAAGGAATGCTTCCTGGAGGAGCCCTCGTCCGCTTGACAGGAAGATCAGCGCAGGAAAAGCGCGATGGTAGGGCGCAAGCGCCTCGCCATCCTTGCGGAGCGGGAAGGATAGAAAAGAGCGGCGCGGAAGGCAAGCCCGCGGCTTACTCACAGCCGCTCGGAGCGTTCCGCGCACCGATACACGGCGCGCTACCGCTCCGTCAGCTTGAACTCGATACGGCGGTTCTGGGCGCGCGCTTCGGGCGAGTTGCCCTCCGCGATCGGCTGATACTCGGCAAAGCCCGCCGCCACCAGCCGGTTCGCCGGAACGCCCTCGGAAATCAGGTAGCGCACCACGGCGTTGGCGCGCGCCGATGACAGTTCCCAGTTGTCGGCGAACTGGCCGCCGGGGCGGATCGGCACGTCATCGGTATGGCCGTCGACGCGCAGGACCCAGTTGATGTCCTCGGGAATTTCGGGAACGATTTCGAGCAGCGCATCGGCGAGCTTGCCGAGTTCGACGCGGCCGTCATCATTGAGCTCGTCCGATCCGGACGGGAACAGCACTTCCGACTGGAACACGAAGCGGTCGCCGACGATGCGGATATTCTCGCGGTCGGAGAGAATCTGCCGCAGCCGACCGAAGAAGTCGGAACGATAGCGGTTCAGCTCCTGCACCTTCTGGGCCAGCGCGACGTTCAGCCTGCGGCCGAGATCGGCGATCCGCGCCTGCGAGGCCTCGTCCTTCGCCTCGGAGACCTCCAGCGCCTCCTCGACGGCGGCAAGCTGGGCGCGGAGCGCCGCGATCTGCTGGTTCAAAAGCGCGATCTGGTTCTGCGCGCGCGCAGAAAGCTGACGCTCGGCCTCGAGGTCCTCGGACAGCGCGCCGATCTGCGCCTGAGCGCTGTCGCTTGCGCCCGCGCCGGCATCGAGCTGCGCCTGCAGGCGGCTGCGCGCGGCCTCCGCAGATGACAGCGAGGCCTGCAGCGAGGCGATCATGTCCTCGGCGTCCTGGGTGTTACCCTTTTCGAGCGCCAGAAGCTGGGTCAGTTCGGCGATCTGGCTGTTCAGCCGGTTCAGCACCTCGTCCTTGCCGGAAATTTCGCGCGTCAGGATGAACTGGCCGATAACGAACACGGTGAGCAGGAACATGATCGCCAGAAGCAGCGTGGCGAGCGCATCGACAAAGCCCGGCCAGTAATCGACGCTGCGATTGGAACGGCGGTTGCGGGCAAGCGCCATGGTCAGCGATCCCCGAGCTTGTCAGTCAGGCGTTGCAGGGTGCGGCGCAGTTCCTGGGATTCTTCATGTTGCGCCTCGATCCAGTCGCGCAGCATCTGCTGCTCGTTGCGCATGTTCTTGACGACGCCCTGAATGCCCTCGGCAAGCTGGGCCATCGCCGGCACCGAGCCCGCGCCAGAGCCGTTCTCGGCGATCCGGCGCAGCTCCTCGGCCAGAATTTCGAACTGTTCGCTGGAGCCGCTGGCAAAGCCCTCAAGCGCCGGTGCAAGGTCGGAAGTCACGTCGGTCACCGAGGACAGCCAGTTTTCGAGTTCCATGTAGAAACGGTTCTGCGCGCGGCCGGCCTGAAGGTCGAGAAAGCCGAGCACGAGCGAGCCGGAAAGACCGAGCAGCGAGGACGAGAATGCCGTGCCCATGCCCGAGAGCGGCCCGGACAGGCCCGACTTGAGGGCATCGAGAACATCGGAGGAATCGCCGGCATTGGGGTCGAGATTCTGGATGATGTCGCCGATCGAGCCGATCGTGTTGAGCAGGCCCCAGAAGGTGCCGAGCAGGCCGAGAAAGACGAGAAGGCCGACGAGATAACGCGAGGTATCGCGCTGCTCGTCAAGCCGGGTCGCGATCGAATCGAGGATCGAGCGGAGCGACGTTGTCGAAAGCGACATGGTCTGGCGGCTGCCGATCAGCGCGCGCATCGGCGCGAGCAGCTTGGGGTCGCGCCCGACGCGATCGGCGCTGCCGGCGGCGCGGAAGGAATTCAGCCAGCCGACCTCGCGGCGCAAGGCCAGCACCTGGGAAAACACCATCAGGATGCCGATCAGGAGCACGCCGAGGATCAGCCCGTTGAGGCCGGGATTGGTCATGAAGGCGGTGTGGGCCTGACGGTAGAGGATGGCGACGCAGAAGCCGATCAGGATCAGGAAGATGACCATCGTCCAGACAAAGGACATCGGGCTCGACATCTTTTGCGCATAGCCCGGACGCGGCGGGGCGCGCCGGTCATCATGCTCGAGTTCGAAATCCGACATATTCGCCAATTCCTCCGCTCTGCGCTCGACTTCGGCTCGGCCGAAAGCGGCTTGTGCTACAGTCCGCCGCCCCTGCCCACGCCTGCGGGCCGGAAGCGGCTGGCTCTGCAACCTCTATTCGAAAACGACGGCGATTTGAAGGGCGCGGCGCAAAACCGCAAAGCCTATTTTTCGAGGCGGCGCTGAAGCTGGTCGTAAAGCGCAATGCGGATCATCTCGTTGCCGGCAATCACGCTGCCGGTCTCAAGGCATTGCTGGCCGCCCTTCATGTCGGAGACGAAACCGCCAGCCTCGCGGATCATGATCAGGCCCGCCGCCATGTCCCATGCGTTGAGCCCTTCCTCCCAGAAGCCGTCCATGCGACCGGCCGCGACATAGGCGAGATCGAGCGATGCGGCGCCAAGACGGCGGATGCCGGCGACCTCGCCCATCACATGGCGCAGTTCGACCAGGAACTTGCCATGATGGCCAAAACCGAGATGGGGAACGCCGCAACCGATGACGGCGTCGGAGAGTTTTCGGCGCGCCGAAACGCGGATCCGGCGGTCGTTGCAGAACGCGCCGCCGCCCTTTTCAGCCACATACAGTTCATCGAGCGCGGGGTTGAAAATGACGCCGGCCACGATTTCGCCGGAACGCTCAAGCGCGATCGAGACGGCGAACTGGGGTATGCCGTGCAGGAAATTGGTGGTGCCGTCGAGGGGATCGACAATCCAGCGGTGCTGGCCGTCCGTGCCCTTTTCCTCGCCGCCTTCCTCGCCCAGGAAACCATAGGTCGGCCGGGCCCGCATCAGTTCGGTATGCACGATCTTTTCAGCCTTCAGGTCTGCCTGGCTGACGAAATCGGATGGCCCCTTGACCGAGACCTGCAGGTTCTGGACCTCCCCGAAATCGCGCGTCAGCGAGCGCCCGGCTTTAAGGGCAGCCTGCACCATGACGTTGAGAAGAGCTGAACGGGCCATCGGGAAATTTTCCTTGGTTGTGAGCGCCTGCGCGGTGAGCAACGCGCGGCGCTTTTGCGACACGGCGGTTCATGATCACAGAACGCGGTGAAATTCAAGGCCCGCAGGCCTAAATCGAATCGCCCTGAAGCGCTTCGTCGTCGGAACGTTCGGCCTTCTTCGACGATAAATCGAGCACTTCGGTTCGGTTGCGACCGGCATTCTTGGCGCGGTAGAGCGCCCGGTCGGCATAATCGAGCGCCACCGCCAACCGCGTCTCGCCGGCGGCAAAACCGGCCACGCCGGCGCTGATGGTGATCGAGAATGTCTGCCCCTCGAAGGTAAATTCCAGTTTCTCGATCGTGGTCCGGATCTGTTCGGCCACGCGGAAGCCATTGTCCACCGTTGTCGCCAGCAGGATGATGGCGATTTCCTCGCCGCCATAGCGCACGGCGAAATCGGACCGGCGGATACGGGTGACGATCGTTTTGGCCACCTGCTTCAGCACCTCGTCGCCGCGGGGATGGCCATAGCGGTCATTGACCGCCTTGAAGCGGTCGATATCGAACAGGATGACGCAACCATCCTTCTGCTCTCCGGCGGCGGCCTCCCGGTCGATCGTGAATTCGAGCTGGGAGAGCGCCCGCCGATTGTGGAGCCCGGTCAACGGATCGCGGTCGGCATTGAACTCGACATCGTGCAGATAGGAGGTCGCGCGTCTCGTCGATTCCAGTGCCGTTCCAAGCAGGACCGTGCCGAGGGTATTGATCACGATCAGCGGCGCGCCGATCACGGCGAACAGATCGAACGCCCGCTCGAACCCCGCCAATAGCAATGACAGGACATAGATGTTGCTGAGACAGCCAAGCAGCAGGAGAGACCGAAAGCGCTGGTTCTTGGGACCGAAAAGTGCAAAGCCGATCCCGATCGCGCCGGCCATGGCGATGCCGACAACCCCCGCCGCCACGCCAGCGCCGCCGATCCAGATGCGGAACGCGGCCGCGATCACGCTGACAATCAGGCCGGCAAGCGGCCCTCCGAAGACGGCGGAAAGAACCACGAAGACCGCGCGGGTATCGAACACATAGCCGGACTGCGTTTCTATCGCGTTCATCATCGCGGCGATCGCGCCGCCGGCAAAAACGACAGCGCTAGCATAGGAGCGATGACGGGGCTGACGAACATGGCGAAGGACAAAGCCGTAGCCAAGGACGATCAGCGCACCGAGTCCCAGGCTCGTGATCAATTCACCGACAGTATCCAGGCGCCCCAAGAAACTTCCCCCAACCTCCACCAGTCGCGCTCATCAAAATATAGTCACAACCTGTCACAACGGAAAATACACAAACTGACGCGCGAGGAACAGGAAAATTGATCATCGACCGCGTGCTCCCGGCGCGTTTTTGGCTAGTATCTTTGCGCCAGCGCGCGCGAACGGCGGTCGGCAGCAGCCCTGGTCTGGGCGTCGAGATCGTCGATAAGCGCCTCCATCCCCGGTTCGATCAGCCCCAGCCGCCGAACGCTGAGATAGAAGGTCGCCGCCGTTTCCTTGTCTTCACGCACGCCGATGCCCTGGCTGTAAAGATAGGCGAGCCTGCTCATCGCCGCCGGATTGCCGTTGAGCGCGGCGCGGCGCAGCCAGTCGACGCCCTGCTCGAGATCGCGCGGCATTCCCCTTCCGTTGATCAGCGCCAGCGCGAGATCGAGCTGGGCGGTATCGTGATCGCCATCGGCGGCGCGGCGCAGCCAGAATTTCCAGAGCGCCTTCTTCTCCTCCGGAAGGTCGTCCAGAGCCGGATAGATCTGCGACAGCGCATATTGCGCGTCGGCGATATCGGCCTCGGCCGATGCCTCGAACCACGGCAGAGCGAGATTCAGCCCCTCCTTGCCTGGGTTCTGCTCGATTAGCAGGCTGCCATAATTGAATTGGGCAAGCGGATCGCCCGCTTCGGCAGCCTGTTGCACCAGCGCGGCGCCCTTTTCCCTGTCGGCCTCGTCGTCGGAGGACAAAAGCGCCATGCCGTAGCGGTTCAGCGCGAAAGCTTGGCCGCTTTCGGCCGCCATGCGGTACCATTCAAGCGCGGGACCGGCTCTTTCCTCGGCAATCAGGTTTCGCTCCACCAGTTCGCCGATCAGGGTTTCCGCGCGCGGATCGCCGCGACCGGACCGCTGCAACGCCGCCTCATACGCTTCATCATAGGCGCCGCGCTGATAGGCGCCATAGGCGAGATCGACTGGCCCGTCATAGGCCGGCTCGGGCGGCAGCGCGGGAAGCGCGTCGTCGACCGGCTCGGCAAGCGCGAAACGATAGGGCGCAGGCCTGTCGGGTTCCAGCCCCGGCGGCAGCAGATGCCCGCCGCCGAAGAGCGAAACCCGGTCGCCCGCGACCAGATCCGGCTCGGTCGCGAACTGCCCCCGCGTCGCAGCAAGGCAAAGGCCAGGCGCAAGCGCCAGCAAAACAGCAGCAGTGACGATGGAACGAGCGCTCATAGCCTTCCTAATCGCCAAAGCGTGGCGCTTTTTCGTCAAGCGCGGCGTTGATCTCGGCCACCATGGCGGCGGGGCCACCGGGCGCGTCGAAGACGGCCTTTCTGACGGCGACAAATTCCGCGAAGGTCAGCGCCACGTCAATAACGCCCGCCGGGTCGCTGCCCGCCATCACGATGCAGGGTATTTCCACCATCGAGGCCCACCATTCGCCAAGATCGAGGTTCTTGGGATGGGGCGCTGCGTGGGTATCGCCGTCGAGCATGCCGAAGAAGACATAATCGGGATTGGCCTCGCCCGCTTCAAGGGCGGCATGGCGATCCTTCAATCCGCCGACGCCGACGATCATGCGCGGCGAGAACCGCTCCATCGCATCGGCGAGCTCAGGGCCCGAGACATGAATGCCATCAGCCTTGGCGCGCCCGGCAACGCGGCTGTCGCCGGCAATCAGCGCCGCGGCGCCATGCTCCTGGATGATCGGCACCAGTCGTTCGGCGCGGCGCTGGAAAGCCTCGATGTCCTCGCCATATTGCGGCAGGATGACGGAGGCGACGTCGCCGCCGCGCAACGCATCGGCCAGCAGCCGCTGCTGATCGCCGCCCTCGGCAATTTCCGGCACCACCAGCACCAGCCGGCAACGATCCTGTTCCACAGTCATCTCGCTCAATCCCTTTCGCGCCCGCCTCGCCCAATCCGGGGGTCTCGCCTTCCCCGGATAAATCCGTTAGAGCGGAGTTTCAACAGGTGCTTTGACTTCATGCTTCCCGATCCGATCTTTTATGCTGCGGCAATTCCCGCCGTGATACTCGTGGGCCTTGCCAAGGGCGGCATGGGCGGCGCCCTTTCGCTGCTGGGCGTGCCGATTCTCACCTTCGTCGTCGAACCGGCGACAGCGGCCGCGGTGATGCTGCCGATCCTGATCGTCATGGACATCGTGGCGCTGTGGACCTGGCGTCACTATAACCACTGGCCGACGCTCGTAATGCTGCTGCCCGGCGCGCTGATCGGGACGGCGCTCGGGTGGTATACTTTCTCGACGGTTCCGTTCGAGCTGACGCGTATGCTGGTCGGGATCGCCACGCTCGCCTTTGCCGGCAAATATTTCTACGACCGCTGGAAGCCGGGCGAGAAGATCGAAAAGCCGGCAGCTCCGCAGCGACCGGTCGCCGGCACCTTCTGGGGCGGCATTGCCGGCTATACCAGTTTCATCTCGCATTCCGGCGGCCCGCCCTTCCAGATCTACACCCTGCCGCTGAAGCTCGATCCGAGAAGCTATACCGGCGCAAGCGTGCGCTTCTTCGCGATCGTCAACTTCATCAAGCTGCCGCCCTATTATTTCCTGGGCGAACTCGGAGCGCCCAATCTCACCGCCTCGGCAAGCCTGCTGCCCTTCGCCGTGATCGCGACGATCGCGGGCGGCATGATCATCAAGCGGATGCGGATGGAAGTGTTCTATCCGCTGATGTATGCCATGGCGGGGCTTGCCGGGCTGAAACTGGTGCTGGACGGGTTTTAAAGCGCGTCCGAAAGAAGCGGGGTTTCCGGACGCACGAAACGAAAGAGGCAAAGCCTGTTCCGGCTGAAGCGCCGGAGCCGCCTATTCCTCTTCCGGCGCGCGGATCATGCCGAGCGCGATCATGTAGGTATCGAGCACGGCTTCTTCTTCCATGCGCTCCTGCTCGTCCTTCTTGCGCAGCGCGATGATCTTGCGCAGCGCCTTGGTGTCGAAGCCGGTGCCCTTGGCCTCGGCATAGACATCCTTAATGTCGTCGGCGATCGTCTTCTTTTCTTCTTCCAGACGTTCGATCCGCTCGATGATCGAACGTAACTGATCGCGCGCTATGCCGTGTGCGTCGTCGGCCATGCTCAACTCCTTATGTCACAGAAAATACGTGGGGCCCTGCCTGCCGAAAACCGCGTGAGAGGTCAAGGCCGATAATGCGGCGGGGACCGATTGTTCCACTCAATCGCGCGGTCTCGACGCTTCGAACGCGGCCTTCTGGCTGTCCGACGCCTCGCTCTGGTGGCGGGCCCTCCATTCGTCATAGGGCATGCCGTAGATGATCTCGCGGGCTTCATCCTTGGTCATAGGAATATCATCCTGTTCCGCCGCCTCGCGATACCAGTTGGCAAGACAGTTGCGGCAGAAACCGGCAAGGTTCATCAGGTCGATATTCTGCACATCGGTGCGCGCGCTAAGATGCGCGACGAGCCTTCGGAACGCGGCGGCCTCCAGATCACGCTTCTGTTCTGCGCTAAGCTTTTCCATGATCGTCTCCATATTGGTTTTCAGACTCGCGAGGGGAAATGCCGCAGCACATGCACGTCATCATCGGCATTCAAAGCGGCCAAAATGGGGGCGATCCGCCCCGCCCACAGCGCAACGCCGCCGGCATCGGCGATCAGATCCTGACGCACTTCAAGAAGCGCGTGGGCGATGCCTTTTTCCATGCAGTGCCGGTTCATCGTATCGCCCTTCAGTGCGCCGTCATAGGGCTCGTTGTCGCCGACGATCACGCCTTCGATGGCGGCAAGCGCATCGATCAGCGGACGCACCGCGCGCGGATCGCCGTCCCACAGGACACCGGTATGCCACGGCCGCGCCACGCCTTTCCAGAACGGTGTGAACGAGTGCAGCGAGATCACCAGCGGCGGGCGACCGGTGGCCGAAGCGGTCTTTTCGATAAGCGCGTCGATGGCGCGGTGATAGGGCCGGTGATAGCGTTCGAGCCGCCTTTCGCGTTCCTCAGGAGAAAGCGGATGATTGGCCGGCACGATCGCACCATCGGAGAGTTTCATGATCAGCGTCGGATCGTCCTCGCCCCGGTTCGGATCGATCAGCAGACGCGAAAAGGTGGCCATGACGGCGGGACAGCAAAGTTCGGCGGCAAGCGCGCGCGTCAACGCCTCGATCCCGATATCATAGGCGATGTGACGCGCAAACACCGAGCGATCAAGGCCGAGATCGCCATATTCCGCCGGCACACGGGCCATGGCGTGATCGGCGAGCAGCACCAAACCGCTGTCATAAATCCCTTCTAAAACTTCAAAAGCGCACATGTTCGCCATGGATATCCGGTCGGAATTTGCGATAATGGGTGATGGCACACGCGGCCGGCTTTCGGCAAGCGTGTGCTCCGCCATTTGCCTCGCCTGCCGCGGGGCACTATGATAACGCTGTAAATCGATTGAATGCGTTCCCGTCACGGATCGTCCCACGAGATCAGGCTGCCATGCTGTCAACTCCAAAACGTCTTCCCTCCGCCTCCTCCAACAAAGCCTTTGCCGTTGCAGGAAAAGGCCTGACGCTCGCCGGCACGCTTGCCGCCGGGCTGTTCGCTGCCGCCTTCTGGTCGCCGCACGAAGCCCGCGCGGAATTTCGCGTGTGCAACGACACGGCCAATCTTGTCGGCGTGGCGGTCGGCTACCGGGCGGAAGAGGGCTGGATCTCGGAAGGATGGTGGCAACTCCCGGCCACCACCTGCGCGACCGTCGTGCCGGGTCCGCTTCAATCGCGCTACTACTATCTCTACGCCGAGGATGCCTCCGGAAGCGGGCGCTGGACCGGCTATACCAATATGTGCGTCGCCGAGGATGAATTCGAAATCACCGGCGTTCAGGACTGCTTTGCGCGCGGTTACCAGCAGATGGGTTTTAGCGAGTATGACACGGGGCGGGAGGAGAGCTGGACCGTCCAGCTTTCCGACACGCCCTCCACCCAGGAAAGTCAGAATTGATGAGACGTCACAGAAAAGTAAAGATTCTCGCCACGCTCGGCCCGGCCTCCTCCGAGGAAGAGCAGATCGAGGCGCTGCACAAGGCCGGCGCCGACCTGTTCCGAATCAATATGAGCCATGCCAGCCACGACCTGATGCGCACGCTGACCAAGCGCATCCGCAATGTCGAGGCGCGCTGCGGCCGCCCGATCGGCATTCTTTGCGACCTGCAGGGCCCCAAGCTGCGCGTCGGCAAGTTTCTCGACGGCAAGGTCGAACTCGAGGTCGGCCAGACCTTCACGCTCGACGACCGCGACGAGCCGGGCAATGAAAAACGCGTTTTCCTGCCGCATCCGGAAATCCTGCAATCCGTCCAGCCCGGCCACCGCCTGCTGATCGATGACGGCAAGCTGCAGCTTCGCGCCGAAAAATGCGACGGCAAGAGCATCGAATGCACCGTGGTTGCCGGCACCGGCATTTCCGACCGCAAGGGCGTCAGCCTGCCCGATACGCTGCTCGGCGTCGGCGCGCTGACGGAAAAGGACCGCGCCGACCTCGACGCGGTGCTGGAAACGGGCGATGCCGACTGGGTCGCGCTGTCCTTCATCCAGCGCCCGGACGATCTGGCGGAAGTGCGCAAGATCGCGCGCGGCCAGGTGGGGCTGATGTCGAAGATCGAGAAGCCGCAGGCGATCGAGCGGATCGAGGAAATCATCGAGATGAGCGACGCGCTGATGGTGGCGCGCGGCGATCTCGGCGTCGAAATGCCGCTCGAAACCGTGCCCGGCCTGCAGAAGAAGCTGATTCGCCTGTGCCGCGCCGCCGGCAAGCCGGTGGTGGTCGCGACCCAGATGCTGGAATCGATGATCGAATCGCCGGTTCCCACCCGCGCCGAGGTTTCCGACGTCGCCACCGCCGTGTTCGAGGGCGCCGACGCGATCATGCTGTCGGCAGAGTCGGCCGCGGGCGAATACCCGGTTGAAGCCGTCAGCACGATGGCGTCGATCGCCCGCACCATCGAGCGCGAGCAGCTTTATCCGCAGATCCTCTACGCTCAGCGCCCCCAGCCGGAGGCAACGGGCGCGGACGCGATATCGCTGGCGGCGCGCGAGATCGCCGAAACGCTGAAGCTGACCGCCATGGTCTGTTATACCGCATCCGGCACCACCGGGCTTCGCGCCGCGCGCGAGCGGCCGAACGTTCCGATCCTGGCGCTGTCGCCGGTGGTCAGGACCGCGCGGCGGCTCTCCGTGGTCTGGGGCCTGCACTGCGTGGTGGCCGACGAGCCGACCGATCTTGAATCCATGGTCGATGGCGCCTGCCGGATCGTGGTCGATGAAGGGATCGGCAAGCCCGGCGACCGGATCATCATCTCCGCCGGCGTACCGCTCGGCACCCCCGGCGCCACCAACATGCTGCGCATCGCCTATATCGGCATGGACGGCCGCTCGGGCGTGTGATGTTTTGAGGCGGCGGCGTCAGGCCGCCGTCCAGTCTTATGAGCGCATATTTGCGAGGAGAGCTTGCTGCTTACTCCCAATACTCTCTCCCGCTTGCGGGAGAGATACCCCGACAGGGGCAGTGAGGGTGATGCAGCATTTCCAATCGTGAGGGCGTTCGCTGGGATGGACTCCCCCCTCACTGCCCCTGTCGGGGCATCTCTCCCCTCCGGGGCGAGAAGACTTGGGGGCTTTGCGGCGAGACCGGTGTCTGCTGCGAGATATCGAGCTGCCTGAAGTCAAGCAGCCCCCTCCCCTACAGCAACCCCAATTCCGCCAGTTCGGCGCGCAGATCCTCCGGCATGTCGTCGCCGCCGTCGCCGAAGTCGAGGTCGCGGGGGGCGTCTTCGGCCTTCAGGTAGCGCCAGCCCTGGAAGGGCTTTCGGGGCACCGGGACCGTGTCGATCACCTGGGGGCCGAGGATGAGGTCGCAGCGCTGGATGCCCTCATTGTCGGTATGATTGGCGATGTCGAGCAGCGTCTGGCGGGCGCGGATCTGGCCGTTGATGACCCAGTAGAGCGAACCGCCCTCAAGCAGTTCATCGCGGCGCTTCGGCGTCATTCGGGTGGTGTGGATGCTGTGCGGCTCCTGGCCGAGCGCGATCGCCGCCATCGACCGGCGCGAGACCCATTCGCGCAAATCGTCGATACCTGTGGCGCCGACGCAAAGTTTTAGGAGATTGAGGCTCATGCTCTCATCAAACGCCGGAGGGCTTTCCAGTCAAGGCCGAATCTCGGCCGGTCTCAGCAATCCACCACATTGACGGCGAGGCCGCCGGTGGAGGTTTCCTTGTATTTCTCGTGCATGTCGCCGCCGGTCTGGCGCATGGTCTCGATGCAATTGTCGAGCGGCACGAAATGGCTGCCGTCGCCCTTCAGTGCCAGCGAGGCGGCGGTGACCGCCTTGACCGCGCCCAGCGCATTGCGCTCGATGCAGGGCACCTGGACGAGGCCCGCGATCGGATCGCAGGTCATGCCGAGATGGTGTTCGAGCGCAATTTCCGCGGCGTTTTCGACCTGCTCAGGCGTACCTCCCATGGCAGCAGCCAGGCCTGCCGCAGCCATGGCGGAGGCCGAGCCGACCTCGCCCTGACAGCCGACCTCGGCGCCGGAAATCGAGGCATTGGTCTTGATGATGCCGCCGATCGCGGCCGCCGTCAGCAGGAAGTCGCGGATCGCGGCAGTGCCCATCGGCTTCTGGAATTCGCGGAAATAGCGCAGCGTTGCCGGCACCACGCCGGCCGCGCCATTGGTCGGCGCCGTCACAACCCGGCCGCCGGCGGCGTTTTCCTCGTTGACGGCCATGGCGAACATCGACAGCCAGTCATTGGCCATCATCGGGTCGAACTGGTTTGAAAGCCGCGCCTCTGACAGCTTCTCGTAAAGCTTGCCGGCGCGCCGCTTGACCCTGAGCCCGCCGGGCAGTTCGCCCTCGCCCTTCAGCCCGCGATCGATGCAGCCGTCCATCGCCTGCCACAGCGAATCGAGCCCGGCATCGAGTTCGCCGCGCGTCATGCGCGCCTCCTCATTGGCGCGTTTCATGGCGGCGATGGAAAGGCCGGAGCGGTTCGCCATTTCCAGCATTTCCTTTGCCGAGCGGAACGGGAACGGCGTGTTCTCGTCGGTCTTTTCGGCCGCGGGAAAGGCCTTCTGCTCCTTCCAGGCCGCAAGCTCGGTATCTGTGAGCACGAAGCCGCCGCCGATCGAATAATAGACCTGGCGCAGAAGCACATTGCCATCCGCGTTGAGCGCGTAGAACGCCATGCCGTTGGCATGCCCCGGCAGAGCCTCCTTGCGGTCGAAGATCACGTCCTCGTCGCAATTGAAGAGGTAGGCGGGGTGGCCGGGCGGTTCGACCGCGCCCTTCTGGCGGATCGCATCAAGAATGCCCGGCATCTCGTCGGGATCGACGCTGTCCGGCCGCTCGCCGGCAAGGCCGAGGATCACCGCGCGGTCGCTGGCATGGCCGACGCCGGTATAGGCGAGCGAACCGTGCAGGCTCACCCTCAGCCGGGAAACGACCGTCCCGGCTGGGCGCGGCCAGTCGTTCGAGAGGAGCAGTTCAAGGAACCGGTTGGCCGCCGACATCGGCCCCATCGTATGGGAACTCGACGGGCCGATCCCGATCTTGAAGACTTCGAATACCGACAGAAACAATCCGCCACCTCCACGCACTTCTTCATCCGACGCTTTAAGCCATCCTCATCGAAAACGGCACCATCGCGCAGGCTCTGGACCGACATGATGCGCATGCGTCCACGACATAAGGAGAATATGGCAGGAAAGAAGCGGAAATGAAAACAACGGCGGCCCGTTGGGGCAGCGCCGTTGTTTCCTCAAATTCCGGGCCGCTCAAACAGCGACGATAAGATAGGCAATTCCGAGAATAGCACCAAAGCCGATGACAGCCCTGAGGGTCACACCCCAACAGGTTTTGTGTGCGGTATCTTCCATGATTACTCCGATTGACATGACCCGGCACGCGCTTGGGAGAATGCGTGCGGATGGTTATCGCTTTATTAAACTGTCACAGAAACTTCAATGGGGGTGCGACGGAAAATTTCGAAAATGTCCGCTTGCAAAGGCAAGGGACAGCGGACAAAACGGTAGCGTCGTGAAGGAAATGCCGTGCATCGTCAACAGGCTGCCCGCTTTTCTTTCATACGCGAACGCACTCTGATATTTATTTTCACGGGGCCATCCGGAAAGCGCAGGCGTAAAGTTCATGACGACAGTCGATCTATTGGCGCTTCTTTTTTTTCTGGGCTGCTGGTTCCTGTTCGACAGCATCGTCATCGGCCGTTTCCGGCTCGTTTCCCGCCGCAGCCTCACCGAGGTGATGTCGATCCACCGCAAGCGCTGGATGCTGAACGCGCTGACGCGCGACCTGAAGATCATCGACACCCAGATCATGGCGGGACTGCAGAACGGCACGGCGTTTTTCGCCTCGACCTCGATCTTCGCGATCGGCGGCTGTTTCGCGCTGATGGGAGAAGCCGATACGGCGCAATCGCTGTTTCAGGACCTGCCGCTGCTGACGCCGAGCACGCGCGCGGCCTTCGAGATGAAGGCGGGCGGGCTTGCCGCGATCTTCGGCTACTCCTTCTTCAAATTCGGCTGGTCCTACCGTCTGTTCAACTACAACACCATCCTGTTCGGCAGCCTGCCGATGATGGCGGAGACCGAGCGCGACAGGGCAAGGGCCGAACGGCTGGCGGAGCGGATCGCCGAGATCAACATCATCGCCGCGCGACACTTCAACACGGGCTTGCGCGCGATCTTCCTGTCGATCGGCTATCTCGGCTGGTTTCTCGGCCCCTATGTCTTCATCGCCACCACCGCCTTCGTGTTCATGATCCTGATGCGACGGCAGTATTTTTCGGACGCGCGAGCAACCGTTATAGAAGCCCTTGAGGGCGCGGAGGAAAAGCCTTGAGCGAGACTACAGTTCCACGACGGCGGATCCATGCCATCGACGCCGCGCGCGGGATCGCGCTGGTCGCGATGGCGATATACCACTTCACCTGGGACCTCGATTTTTTCGGCTATGTCCGATCCGGTCTCGCGACCACCGGCGGCTGGGCGATCTTTGCCCATCTGATCGCCGGCAGTTTTCTGTTCGTGGCCGGTTACAGCCTGTGGATGGCGCAGGGCGGCGGTATCCGGATGGCATCGTTCCTGAAGCGCCTCGGGATACTGGTGCTGGCTTCGCTGGCAATCTCCATCGTGTCGTGGTTCACGACGCCGGACGCGGTGATCTATTTTGGGATCCTGCACAATATCGCGGTCGCCTCGATCATCGGGCTGCTGTTCCTGCGCGTTCCGGCGCTCGTGACGCTGGTGGTCGCGGCCGTTGCGCTTATCCTGCCGCACTATGTCAGTTTCGATGCGCTCGACCCGCGCTGGCTCGCCTGGATCGGCATGGCGGCGCACCCGCCTTCCTCCAATGACTACGTGCCGCTCCTGCCCTGGATCGGCGCGTTTCTGGCGGGGCTGGCGGTCTCGAAGCTCTCGCTCGACTGGCTTAAGCGCCAGAAGCAGGTGCCGAAGAACGAAAACATTCTCAATTTTTTCGGCCGCCACAGCCTGATCTTCTACCTGCTGCACCAGCCGATCCTGTTCGGCCTCGTCTATGCCGCCACGCTGGTGGTGCCGCCGGACCCCTCGCCCGCCTATCTCTCCAGTTGCCAGGCGAGTTGCGAGCGCACCGATGACGCCGCCTTCTGCGCGTCCTACTGCGCCTGCACGCTCGACACGCTCAAAGAGGAAGGGCTGCTCGGCCCGCTGATGCGCAACCAGACCACGGAGCAGGACGCCGTCGCGCTCGGTCGCATTTCGATGATGTGCAGCAGTCGATAGTGTAAAGAGTTTCAGGTGCCAACGCCGATCTCGGCGAGCCGTCCGAGGCAGTTCTCCTCGGCGAGGTCGAGTTCGTTCATCATCTCGTCGATGTCGCGGCGCTTCTGGCGCATCGACTCGCGCCAGGCCTTGATCGATTCCATCGTCCGCTTGAGCTCATTTGTTTCGCTGGGAAGGCCGTGGAACAGGGCGAGCACGTCCTTGATCTCGGAAAGCGACAGACCGATACGGCGGCTGCGGAGGATTTCCTTGATCATCAGCCGCTCGCCCTCGCTGTAAAGCCTCGTTCGACCCCGGCGTTCGGGCTGCAGCAGACCCTCATCCTCATAGAAGCGAAGCGTTCGTGTCGAGACACCAAACTCGCGCGTCAATTCCGAAATCGAATAATGCCTTCTCTGCACGTTCCCGCCCCATACGATACTATTTAAGCACTTTAGAATGTAAGTGCTGACATAACTAGATATTAAACCACCAGGTCGCAATTCCCAAAAATGAGAAAAAACCTATCACATCCGTGGTGGTGGTCACAAAAACCGACGATGATATGGCGGGGTCGGCGCCGGCCCTGTCGAGAAGAAGTGGAATGAGGATGCCGGCCATGGCGGCGGCGAACATGTTGATGATCATGGCGGCGGCCACGACCCCGCCAAGCTGGGGATTGTCGAACCAGTAGCCGGCGGCAAGCGCGATAAGGATCGCGAAGGCGAGCCCGTTGAATAGGCCGACGCCTGCCTCCCTTCGAATAATCCGCGCGGCGTTGTAGATATCGAGATCGCGGGTGGCGAGCGCGCGCACCGTCACGGTCATGGTCTGGGTGCCGGCATTGCCGCCCATGGAGGCGACCACCGGCATCAGCACCGCAAGCGCGATCATCTTGCCGATCGATTCATCGAACAGGCCGATCACGCTGGCGGAGAGAAACGCCGTGCCCATATTGATCAGCAGCCAGCCGAAACGCGAACGCACCGCGCGCACGATATTATCCGACAGTTCCTCGTCGCCGACGCCGCCGAGGCGCTTGATATCCTCGTCGGCCTCCTCGTGGATCACGTCGACGACGTCATCGATGGTCAGCACGCCGACGAGACGGTCATTGCTGTCGACCACGGCGGCGGAGAGAAGGTCGTATTGCTCGAACACCTGCGCCGCCTCTTCCTGGTCCAGCTCGGCGGCGATCGGGTGGTTGGTGTCGTGCATGATCGCTTCGATCTTGACCTGGCGCTTGGTGCGCAGGATCTGATCGAGATAGACGGCGCCCAGAAGGCGGAATGTCGGATCGACCACGAAAATCTGCGAGAAACTGTCGGGCAGCTCCTCATCCTCGCGCATGTAGTCAATCGTCTGGCCGACGGTCCAGAACGGCGGCACGGCCACGAACTCGGTCTGCATGCGCCGGCCGGCGGAGCTTTCGGGATAATCGAGCGAGCGCGCGAAGCGGATCCGCTCGGTAAACGGCAGCTTGGAGAGAATCTCCTCGCGCTCCTCGTCGGCGAGGTCCTCCAGAATGTAGACGGCATCGTCGGAATCAAGCGAGGTCAGCGCGGTGGCGAACTGTTCGGGAGGCAGCGATTCGATGATGTTGAGACGGATCGCCTCGTCGACCTCGGTCAGCGCGGTGAGGTCGAAATCCTCGCCCAGAAGCCGCACCAGTTCCGGGCGGTTTTCGAAGGACAGCGCCTCGATGACGTCGCCGGTCTCCGATTCGTGGCGGCCCGCGATCTGCTCGCGCAGAAAATCGACATCGCCTTCTTCGATCGCCTGCTCGACGCGGGCGATGAACTCGGCGCTGACGGCGCCTTCCTCATTGTAGATTTCCAGGAGCGCGTCGCGCGGCGGTTCGTTCTGACCCGGCAATACTTCGTCCAGATGGCTCATTTTTCGATGACCTTTCTGTCTGCAACGCTGCCCCGTAAATGCGGTTCCCCCGGCGCCCATCTCTTAGTGGGTTTCGCGGGCAAATGGAATCGCCGTCTGACAACCTTTTGATGACACGGTTGTGAAATTCGAGAGCGTTGGTCGCTTTGCGGGAAGAACCGGAGCGATGCTGGCCGATGAACGGCCGTCTCGCGCAACCGACGATGTAACGCCGCGCTGTCGCGCTCGCCCTGCCCTTTCATCGCCGATTAACCGAGGCGAGGCTTCACGGCCGGCAAAGGGTGAACGCGTTTGACTAAGGGCCGGCGCGCTCCTATCAAAGTGAGGTCAAAAAGAATGCACGATCGGAGCGCATGCTCTGCCAGGCAAAGAGACATTGTCGAGGCAGAGAGGGAAGGTTCAGCCTCCGAAGCGGGCAGGTGCGCAGCAGGGGATTTGCGATGCGATGTGGTGCGGGCTCTCTTCAGCGGGCGAACCGATGGAGAGGCTGAAGAATGTGAGGAACGTCCACGATCACAGCCGGACAACCCGGCTGCTGACGGCACTCACGATACTGTTCTTCGCCACACTCGCGGTCGGCACCTATGCGGGCGGCGTATTTGTGCGCGAGTCGTTAAAGGAAGAACGCCGCCTTCTGGCAGAGGGACGGCTGAGCACGTTCGGCAAGGCGCTGCGGAGCATCTTCGAGGTTTCGATCGAGGGGGGCAAAACGCTTTCGGCGGCGCTTGGCAGCGGCAACGACCATTTCGAAAGCGCGACGAAATCCTATCTGGCAACCGCGCCGTGGACCCAGGCGGTCGTCCTGCAACAGCCGGACCAGACCCCGCTGGTGCTCCCGCAATCTGCGCGGGAGGCGGTTCTTTCGATGCCGCTGCCGCCGAAGGAAAATACAAGCCAGCAGTTTTTCGGCCCCTACACGCTACCGGATGGCCAGAAAGGGCTTATCTACCGAATCGAATCAGGTGACGACGTCATCGAACTCGTGATCGGCTTCAGGTCCGTTCTGGAAGCGGTCGGCCTCCTGGAACTTGCCCAGTCGACGCAGTTCTCGGTCGAGGTCGACGGCGCGGGCAAGGCCCAGGCGATTGCTGGAAACGCAAACCTCAACCCGGAAGATACCGTCAATTTCTCCACCCAGATCGGCAATGCCAAATGGACGATCCGCGTCCTGCCCGATCCCCTGAACCAGGGTCCCAATAACTGGAGCCGGATATTCCTGATGTTCGCCGGCATTGTCGTGCTGGCGTTCCTCACCCCGCTGATCGCTCTGATCATTCTTCTCAGGGCGCGATTGCGCGACAGCCGCCATATCGACGAAAGCATGATGGCGATCGACAACCTGTCGCGCCAGCTCTACGTCGCGCTCAACGCCTCGAATATCGGGTTGTGGGAGCATGATCTCGATTCGGGAGAACAGATCTGGGACGATCAGATCCTGAAACTCTACGGGATCGAGGGTCAGGGCCACACACACACGTTCGAAGAATGGCGCAGCTTCCTGCATCCCGACGACCGCGCGCGGATGAAACGGTTCAAATGGCGAGAAACCGGCGATACGGGCTTTCGGCAGGAATATCGCATCGTTACTCCGGACGGCACAGAGAAGACGCTCCGATCGGCGGGCAATGCCTTCCGCGATGCCGCCGGACGACGAAAATATGTCGGCGTGAACTGGGATGTCTCCGCCGACAAGGCGCAGCAGAAGGCGCTGACCGAGGCCAAGGCGCGCGCCGAAGCGCAGAACGCCGAACTGGAAAACGCCCGGCTGCAGATGGAAAAATTCGCGCTCGAGGATCCGCTCACCGGCGTCGCGAACCGGCGGCACTTCGAAAAGAAGCTCGAAGCCGCGCAGAGCGGCGGAACGCTGCGCGAGGGCACCAAACTGGTGCTGATCGACCTGGACGGCTTCAAAACCCTCAACGATACGATGGGCCATGTCTTCGGCGACGACGTGCTGCGCCTTGCGGCGAGAGTTTTCACCGAAAAGCTGGGCCCCGACGATTTTCTGGCCCGCACCGGCGGCGACGAGTTTGTCGTGCTGATGCCGCCGCAAAGCGATGTCGACGCTTTCACGGACGACCTCGCGAATGCCTTTGCCAAGCCGGTTGAAATCGACGGGCGTGCTTGCAGGGTGGGCGTCAGCATAGGCATTGCCACCGTCGACGCCGAACCCATGACCGCCAGCGATCTGCTCGTAAAGGCGGATCTTGCGCTTTACGACGCCAAGAATCGCGGGCGCGGCCGCACCGTACGCTACACCGATGACCTGATGGCGCAAACTTTCGAGTTGAAGCGTCTCGCGGACGACCTGCAGGAAGGGCTGGAACGCGGTGAGATTACCGCTTTCTATCAGCCGATTTTCGACAGCAGGACGTCGGATGTCATCGGCGTGGAGGCGCTCGCCCGCTGGCGGCACCCGCAACGCGGTCTGCTTGAGCCGAAAATGTTCATCGATGTGGCGGAAAAGCACAGCCTGCTGCACCGAATCGATGAGATCGTATTTGCGAAGTCGCTCGACCTGCTGCGCCTTTGCGAAGCCGAAGGCGTCGATCTGCCGACGCTTTCCGTCAATGTTTCCGCCCCGCGCCTGCAGGATCCGTCCCTGTTGCGACAACTCAGGGCCGCCGAACTGCCGCCGGGAAGATTCCATTTCGAACTGCTTGAATCGATCCCTTTCGACGACGGCGACAATGCCCTGCTGAAAATCGTGAACGAAATCCGGAAGACCGGCATCGGCATCGATCTTGATGACTTCGGTTCCAGCAATGCATCACTGGTGGGTCTGACGCAGGTCCGCCCCGACCGGCTTAAAATCGCCGGGCAATTGATCGAGCCGATCGTGCGCGCGCCGGAGAGCCTCGTCATTGTCGAGACAATCGCCAAAATCGCGGAATCCTTTGAAATCGAGGTGATCTGCGAGGGCGTAATGTCCGCGCAGCACCGAGCGATGCTCAATGCGATCGGCTGTCATTTTCAGCAGGGCTATATCTTCTCACGCCCGATGGATGAGACGCAGATCGTGCAATTTCTCGCCCGCCAGCCGCGATAGCGGGAAAAGCAGCCTGCCCGGGAAGGCATGCGCTGAGTGCATACCTTCTATGTTGATAAGACACTCCAAAAAAATAGCAGGGCGCACTATATAGAGGTCAACAGCTTGATCGAGAGACCTAACGGTCGAAATGGTCCCTGGCCCGGAAACGGGTTACATATTCGAAGCAGCGTGCTCCTCCTCCTCCCATACGCGCTTCGATGGGTTGACGACACTCCTCCTCCCCGTCGTCAACCAACGCAAATGACGCTCACCGGATCCTCCTCCCCCGGTGAGCGTTATTTTTTTGTCCAACTCTCCCGTCTTTTTTCAAATCCGTCCTGCAGCTTGGCGCTCAGGCTCCTCGCCGCCCGTTGTTTCTCGGGCGTTCGGAAGTGGTCGTGGACGGCGCCCCATCCGCCTCAAAAATAGCCACACCAACCTGAGTGCACTCGCGATGTGCAACATCACGCACAAATGCATGGCAGTTGCATAAAACTTGCACAACTTTTCCTTCCGAATTCGGGTATATGGACCTCACATAAGAAATCCGGAGCAAGAAGCTCCATAGCGTATCACGAGGAAACACCCATGAACCCGTTCGACCTGACCATGAAATGGTTCTCCTACCGCCGCACCCGCGCCCAGCTGCGCAACCTGTCGGCTGAAGAACTCAAGGATATCGGCCTTCTCCCCTCCGATATCGACCGCGTTTCGGCCCGCGCCTTTCGCTAAGCGAACAGCACGCAAGCCATGATCAACGGCGCCTTCGGGCGCCGTTTGCATTTGTGGCGGGAATGCTTGCCATTGGCGGGCGAGCGATTATGTTTGGCCGGATTTCAAACCGGAACGCCCCTATGACCGACTTCCCGCGCTTTGCCGCCCTTACCCAGAACCTGCCCGCGACCGTGCCCTTTGTGGGACCCGAGGCGCTGGAGCGCACCCGGAACTATCCGATCAACGCCCGGCTCGGCGCCAATGAAAGCGGCTTCGGGCCTGCTTCCACGGTGCTGGCGGCGATCCGCGAGGCGGCGGGCGAAATCTGGAAATATTCCGATCCCGAACATCTGTCGTTGCGCCAGGCCCTTGCCGCCCATCTCGGCTGCGGCAGCGAAAACATCGTGATCGGCGAAGGGGTCGACGGGCTGCTGGGCATGGCCGTGCGGCTGATCGTGGAACCCGGCACCACCGTCGTTACCTCGCTTGGCGGCTACCCGACCTTCAACTACCATGTCGACGGCTATGGCGGCCGGCGCATCAACGTGCCCTATGCCGGCGACCGCGAGGATCTGGACGGACTTATCGAGGCGGTGAAGGCGGAAGACGCCACCATGGTCTATTTCGCCAATCCCGATAATCCCATGGGTAGTTTCTGGCACGCCGACGACGTCATCCGCTTTGCCGACGCGCTGCCGGAAACCTGCATGCTGGTGCTGGACGAGGCCTATTGCGAATGCGGGCCCGCCGAGGCCTTTCCCGAGATTTCCCGCTTTATCGACCGCCCGAATATTCTCCGCTTCCGCACCTTCTCCAAGGCCTACGGACTGGCCGGCGCAAGGGTGGGCTATGCCATCGGCGCGCCGCAGACGATCCGCGCCTTCGACAAGATCCGCAATCATTTCGGCATGCCGCGGTTGAGCCTCGTGGCGGCCGAGGCGGCGCTTGCCGATCAGGCCTATCTGCAGGCCGTGGTCGGCCGCATCATCGCCTCGCGCGAGGAGATTGCCGGGATAGCGCGCGACAACGGTCTTACGCCCCTGCCTTCGGCCACCAACTTCGTGGCGGTCGATTGCGGCCGGGACGGCGCCTATGCCCGCGCCATCGTCGATGCGCTCGGCGCGCGCGGCGTGTTCATCCGGATGCCGGGCGTCGCCCCGCTCAACCGCTGCATCCGCATCTCCACCGGCCCGCACCGCGACATGCAGCTTCTGGCCGAGGAACTGCCGATCGTGCTGGAAGCGCTCGGCTGAAGCCGGGCGCCCCGGTTCGCGACTTGCTCCGGAGGCCTATCGGGCCTTCTGGCCGAACAGCACGGATTGCGCGTCCTTGTCGGTGGCGAGGTTCATCTTTTCCCGCTCCGACTGACCGACCGCAATCCCGGCCTGAACGGCCGGGCGGGCCATGACGGCCTCATACCAGCGCTTGAGATGCGGGAAGTCGTTGAGGTCCTGGCCCTGCCCCTCATGGGACCGGACCCAGCCGATCGACGCCATGTCGGCAATCGAATAGTCGCCGCCGAGATACTCGACCTCCGCAAGCCGCGTGTTCATGACGCCGTAGAGACGGTTGACCTCGTTGGTATAGCGGTTGATGCCGTATTCGATCTTTTCCGGCGCGTATCTGCGGAAATGATGGGCCTGGCCCGCCATCGGCCCGAGGCCGCCGACCTGCCAGAACAGCCATTCCTCGACAGCCACGCGTTCGCGCTCGGTCTCGGGATAGAATTTTTTGAACTTGCGGCCGAGATATTGCAAGATCGCGCCCGACTCGAACACCGAGAGCGGCTCACCACCCGGCCCGTCCGGATCGACGATCGCGGGCATGCGGTTATTGGGCGATATCTTCAGGAATTCGGGCTTGAACTGGTCGCCCTTGCCGATGTTCACATAGTTCACGTTGTAGGGAACGCCGGCCTCCTCAAGATAGATGGTGATCTTGTAGCCGTTGGGCGTGGGCCAGTAATAAAGTTCAATCGGAGTGGTCATGAAATTCATCCTCTTCGTGTCGTAAAACGCCGTTCCAGACGATATAGATCGATATCGAGCCGATAGAAGGCCGACGGGGTTGCAGCAAGTGAGCGCCGATCGGCGGAGAAATGCAAGGGTGACACAATGCGCGACTATGAACCTCTGGCAGCAAGAATCATCAGCCCGGACCGTCAGGAACCGCAGAGCTTCACCGATGCCGGCGAGGCGGTGAAGGCGCTGCAGGCGCTTTACACGCGCAACACCCGGTTTCTGATCGATGCTTTCGTGGCGCTGGCCGGCGGCGCGCCCATCGAGGGGCGCTACCGTGCTTTTTATCCGCAGATCAGCATCGAGACCGGGAGCTACGGCCTTACAGATTCGCGCCTTTCCTTCGGCCATGTCGCAACGCCCGGGCAATATGCGACCGCGATCAGCCATCCGGACCTGTTCGAGGACTATCTCGTCGCCCAGCTTTCCCTGCTGATCAAGAACCACGGCGTGCCAGTGACCGTTGGCGAATCGGAAACGCCGATCCCGCTTCATTTCGCCTTCGGCGAGAATACCCATGTCGAGGCCGACCTGGCCGCACTTGCCGATGTGCCGCTGCGCGACATCTTCGACACACCGGACCTCAACACCACCGACGACCTGATCGCCAATGGCGATTACGAGCCGGAGCCCGGCAAGCCGCAGCCGCTGGCGCCGTTCACGGCACAGCGAGTCGATTATTCGCTGGCCCGGCTCAGCCATTACACGGCGACGTGTTCGGCGCATTTCCAGAATTTCGTGCTGTTCACCAATTATCAGTTCTATGTCGACGAGTTCTGCGCCTTTGCCCGCGAGACCATGGCCAAGGGCGGCGAGGGCTATACCGCCTTCGTCGAGCCCGGCAATGTCATCACCCGGCCGGGCGAGGTCGAGCCGGAGGAAGGCCGCGGCGGACGCCTGCCGCAAATGCCGGCCTATCATCTGAAGCGCGGCGATAATTGCGGGATCTCGATGGTCAATATCGGCGTCGGCCCTTCCAACGCCAAGACGATCACCGATCATATCGCGGTGCTGCGCCCCCATGCCTGGCTGATGCTCGGCCATTGCGCGGGGCTGCGCAACAGCCAGAAGCTCGGCGATTATGTGCTGGCCCATGCCTATGTGCGTGAGGACCATGTGCTGGACGACGACCTGCCGGTCTGGGTGCCGATCCCGGCGCTGGCGGAAGTGCAGCTCGCGCTGGAGGAGGCGGTGGCCGAGGTGACGGGGCTGGAGGGTTATGAGCTGAAGCGGGTGATGCGCACCGGCACCGTGGCGACGATCGACAACCGCAACTGGGAGCTTTCCCACCAGAGCGGACCGGTCAAGCGGCTGTCGCAGTCGCGGGCGATCGCGCTCGATATGGAATCGGCGACGATCGCCGCCAACGGCTTCCGCTTCCGGGTTCCTTACGGGACGCTTCTGTGCGTTTCCGACCGACCGCTGCATGGCGAACTGAAACTGCCCGGCATGGCGACGGCATTTTACACGACGCAGGTGCGCCAGCACCTTCATATCGGCATCAAGGCGGTGCAGAAGCTGGCGGCGATGCCGCCCGAAAGGCTGCATTCGCGCAAACTCAGAAGCTTTTACGAAACCGCCTTCCAGTGATCAGACAAGGTCGCTGCTTTCGGGAACGATCACATGGACTGCGCCCGGATGCTGCTCGATCACGGCGTGATCGATCACATCGATAAGATCGCCATCAAGCGACTGGTCCATATCGCTGTCGGCGAAATCCAGCGTGATCCGGTCGGCCTCGAACAGGGTGATATGCTCGCTGTCCTCGAGATGGCCGGTGAGATAATCCATCGCAAACCCGACCACATTGTCGAAATAGCTCGCCCTCACGAGGTACACGCCGAGCTTTCCGCCCTGCGGGCGGTCGGAGAACGGCACCGGGTTGTCGTGAATGCGGTTGTTGGAAATGCCGAGCAGGGCGAAGCTGCCCTCTCCGTCGCCATGATCGCTCTGATATTTCACTCGGATCGTCGGGACTTGTCTCAGCGTATCGAACCAGGCGCGGGTGCTGGCGGAAATCTTTCCCAGACGCGAATCATAGTCCAGCTTCTCCCGGTTCCTGATCATGGTGGCATGGAGGCCGACGGAAAACTGGTGGATGAAGGGCCGGTCGTTGATCGTCGGCATGTCGACGCGCACGGGCCTGCCATAGGCAAGCTCCTCCAGCGCCTGCTCGATATCGAGCGAGATGCCGAGACTGCGGGCGAACAGGTTCATGGTTCCGGCCGGCACCACGCCGAGCAGCTTGTCCTTGCCATGCAGACAACCGGCCGCGAGCGACACCGTGCCATCTCCGCCACCGACGATCATGCCGTCGAAGCCGGATCCTTCGGCAATCTTCGCGATCGCTTCCTTCACCTCTTCACCTGCGACGATATCGCAGTCGAAGTCATGACCGGCATCGGTGAAGATATTGGTCGCCAGTCTGTGGAACGTGTCCATGTCCGTCGTTCTGAAAGTGCCGCCATCGCGGTTGAAAATGCCCTTGAGACGCATTCGGGTTCCCTGGAAAGGTTGATGCACAATAACGCCGGGCGCGATGCGATGGTTCCGGTTCGGCGCCGGGTGGCGCCGGATGCCGTCATCTACATGTTGGGATAAACCGGCCCCTCGCCCCCTTGCGGCGGCGTCCAGATGATATTCTGGTTGGGGTCCTTGATATCACAGGTTTTGCAGTGGACGCAGTTCTGGGCGTTGATGACGAAGGTTTCCTCGCCATCCTTCTCCACCCATTCATAGACGCCTGCCGGACAGTAGCGGCTGGACGGGCCGGCATAGACCTCAAGTTCGGAGCGTTTCTGGAGCGCCATGTCCTTGACCTTGAGGTGGACCGGTTGATCCTCCTCGTGATTGGTGTTTGACAGGAACACCGACGACAGCCGGTCGAAGGTCAGAACCCCGTCGGGCTTGGGATAGTCGATCGGCTTATGTTTGGCCGCCGGCTCCAGTGCCTCGGCATCGGTCTTGCCGTGCTTGATCGTGCCGAACAGCGAGACGCCGAAAATCGTATTCATCCACATGTCGAAACCACCGAGCGCGATGCCGGCATAGGTGCCGAACTTCGACCAGAGCGGCTTGACGTTGCGAACCCGCTTCAGGTCCTTGCCGATGGCGCTCGCGCGCCAGTCAGCCTCGATCTCGCTGACCTCGTCATTGCTGCGGCCGGCCGAAAGCGCGTCGGCGATGCGATCGGCCGCCAGGATGCCGGAAAGGACGGCATTGTGCGAGCCCTTGATGCGCGGCACGTTGACGAGGCCGGCCGAACAGCCGATCAGCGCGCCGCCGGGGAAGGAGAGCTTCGGCACCGACTGATAGCCGCCCTCGGTAATCGCCCGCGCACCGTAGGACAAGCGCTTGGCGCCCTCGAAGGTGGGCGCGATCCTGGGGTGGGTCTTGAACCGCTGGAACTCCTCGAACGGATAGAGATAGGGGTTCTTGTAGTTAAGATGGACGACGAAGCCGACGGCGACCTGGTTATCCTCCAGATGATAGAGGAAGGAGCCGCCCCCGGTCTTGCCATCGAGCGGCCAGCCGAAGGAATGTTGCACGAGGCCCGGCTTGTGGTTTTCCGGCTTCACCTGCCAGAGTTCCTTGAGGCCGATGCCGAATTTCTGCGGCTCGCGATCGGCATCGAGCTTGAACTTCGCGATCAGTTCCTTGGCGAGCGACCCGCGCACGCCCTCGCCGATCAGCACATATTTGCCGTGCAGTTCCATGCCGCGGGTATAATTCGGGCCGGGCGTGCCGTCGCGTTCGACGCCCATGTCGCCGGTGGCGACGCCCTTGACCGCGCCGTTTTCATCGTAAAGCACTTCGGCGGCGGCGAAGCCGGGATAGATCTCGACGCCGAGCGCCTCGGCCTTTTCGCCGAGCCAACGACAGACATTGCCGAGCGACACGACAAAATTGCCGTGATTGTTCATCAGCGGCGGCATCAGAAAATTGGGCAGCGTGAGCGAACCGGCAGGGCCGAGCAGCAGGAACTGGTCCTTGGTCACCGGCGTCTTGAACGGATGGTCTTCCTCCTCCCGCCAGCCCGGCAGGAGCCGGTCGATGCCCGAGGGATCGACGACCGCTCCGGACAGGATGTGCGCGCCGACTTCCGCGCCCTTTTCCAGCACGACGACGCTGAGGTCCTCGTTGATCTGTTTGAGGCGGATCGCGGCGGCAAGACCAGCGGGGCCCGCTCCCACGATCACCACGTCGAATTCCATGCTTTCGCGTTCCGGTAGGTCTTCGTTCATGCGTATCCTCTTTCCCGGCCGGCCTCGTCCGGCGCGCCGACAAGGTATCGTAATGATTGCAGCATTTTCCAGCGGCAAATGCTGCAAATCTCAATAAAACCGATTTGATAGGCGCGTGTGATAACGTCCGATAGTGATTGAAACACGACGGCGCGAAAGGCTATGGTGCGGCAACCCATCCGGCCCGATTGGCCGTTCGATCCCATACGCTGTTCACAAGGAGTTCGCCATGGATCTCGGTATTGCCGACAAGAAGGCCGTTGTACTCGCCTCCTCGCGGGGCCTTGGCGCCGGCATCGCGGAGGCGCTGGCCAGGGAGGGCGCCCATGTGCTGCTGTGCGGGCGGACGGAAGACCGCCTCGCACAGAACTGCAAGGTGATCAACGACACGACGCCGGGCAAGGCCGATTACGTCATCGCCGATCTCGCCGCCGAAAACGTAGTCGAAACGCTTATGGAGGCGATTGCGGAAAAACTCGGCGGAGCGGACATCCTCGTCAACAATTCCGGCGGGCCGACGCCGGGGACCGTTGCCGACATGACGCCCGAAAAACTCGACCGGTTCTTTAATTCCATGGTCGCGCCGATCATCGCGCTGACCAACCGGCTGATCCCGCGGATGAAGGAAAAGGGCTGGGGGCGAATCGTCACCGTGGCGTCGAGCGGCGTGCAAGAGCCGATCCCCAATCTCGCGCTTTCCAATACGCTGCGCTCCGCCCTTGTCGGCTGGAACAAGACGCTTGCAAGCGAGGTCGCCGCCTCGGGGATAACCGCCAATCTTCTGCTGCCGGGACGCATCCACACCGACCGCATCGACGAACTGGACCACGCGAACGCCGAGCGCAGCGGCAAGAGCCTTGCCGAGGTGCGCAAGGGAACGCTGACCGCGATACCGGCGGGTCGTCTCGGGCGGGTGGAGGAGTTCGCGGCGATCGCGGCTTTCCTCTGCTCGCAGCAGGCAAGCTACCTGACCGGCAGCCTCGTGCGCTGCGACGGCGGCGCGACGCGCAGCATCTGACAGGAGCATCATGACCACCGCCAGCGCGCTCACAGCCCGGGAAGCCGCAGCCCTCCTCAGCTTCTACGCCGATGCCGGCGTGGATGCGATGCTGGAGGATGAGGCGACGGACCTGACCCGGCTCGCTGCCGAGAATGCCGAGGCGCCGCGCGCCGAACCCGAACCACGGGCAGCGGCGGCGAAGACCAAGGCGCGCGCGCCCGAACCGCCAAGAGCAGCGCCCGCCGTCCATACCACGATCCCCGATGACAAGGCGGTTTCCGATGCGGCGTTTGCCGCCGAGAGCGCGCGTTCGCTTGCCGAGCTTGCCGAGATCGTTCAAGGCTTCACCGGCTGCAATCTGAAGCAGAATGCCCGCTCCACCATTCTCCTCGAAGACATGCCGGAAAGCGGGATCCTGATGGTTTGCGGTTTCCCGACAGGCGAGGACGACAAGGCCGGCGCCGCTCTTTCTGGCCCGGCCGGCGGTCTGTTCGAGCGGATGCTGGCCGCGATCGGGCTGTCGCGCGCCGATGTCGGCGTCACCACCGCACTGCCGTGGCGCACGCCCGGCGACCGCGCCCCGACCGCCTCCGAGGCGCAGATCTGCCAGCCATTTCTCGAGCGCCAGATCGCGCTTGCGGAACCGAAACTGCTGGTGACGCTCGGTAATTTCGCCTGCCGGATGACGATCGACCCGAACAAGACCGTGTTCGATCTTCGCGGCAGCTGGCACAAAAAGGAGATCGGCGGCCAGAGCTTCGAGACGCTCGTCACCTTCTCCCCCTCGGAACTGCTGGCCGCGCCGAAGAACAAGAAAGAGGCATGGCTGGACCTTCAGGCGCTTCGCGCCCGGCTGGGGTGACCGCCCGTTTCTTCATCTATTTATTTTCTGTTAATGCCGACATGCGCCCACCGCATAGCAGCCCTCCGGCAGGTCCCATTGCTGCGATTGCGCGAAACTGAGATAAAGCATCATGTCTTGGGAGGATCACAGGAACCAAGGCAGATGAAACCTACTGACGATATGGACGCCACTTTGATGCAGAACACACGCCTTTCGCTCGAGCTCGGACGTTCGACCAATGGTTACCATGGCCAGCGCGGCATCGACCGGGCGATTGCCAAGGGATTTTCCAAGCTCGTCGGTCACCATGATGCTCGCGCACTGCGGCCCGCGCCGCGCGCGCTCGGAGCCTGAGGAGCGCCCTTCTCCACGGAGAAGCGAGGCTTTCCAGAAATATTGCAGTTAAGATATTTCATGACGCAAGAGCCGGCCGCCGCGCCGGCTCTTTTTTATGCGACCTCGGAGCGCTTCAGGCGTCGTAGGTGACTTCCACGGTCGTGCCACTGGATATGCCGGAGCTGATCGAAAAGCCGAGACCGAGCGCCGCGGCCCTCTTCTGGGCCTCCACCAGGCCGGTATGCGAAATGCCGAGCGCGAGTTCCGGCTGCTTGAAGACGGCGTCCAGTTCCTGCTCGCTGAGCCCGCGTCCGATATCGATGAAACGGGCGATGAAACCCGCATTGCCCTCAGGCGCCAGAGTGATCCTCGCCTCGCAATAGGGCGGCGACACGGCAATGGCGCGCTCCACCAGATGCTCGAACATCGCGGTGAGCGTGTCCTCGTCGAGCCGGACATGTTTCTCGCCATCGTCGATATCGGATACCAGCAGCAGGCTCTCCGAAATCGCTTCGCCGCGATGGCGATCGATTGCCGCGGACAGGCATTTTGCCGGAGAGATCAGCGGCAGCTCATGGCTGCGTTCCTTCTCGTCTTTCACCGACTCGAATTCCGCGTAGATGTCGCGCCGGCCGGGCGCCCAGCTTACCCGCTTCGCCGCGTCCGCCGGACCATCCGACGCTGTTTTTGTGACAGCGCTATCAACGTTATCTCCCAACCGTTCTTCGACGCCTTCTGCTTCGCTATCGCGAACCGGCTTGGCTGGCTCGCCTGAAGGTAGAGTTCGCGGAGGCATGGACCGGCCGTCTTCCGCCCGCGCCTGCTGCAGGCTCTGGACCCCCTGCGCGGCAGAGACGCGCCGGGCGTGGTTGTTCCATGGCATTTGGTTGGCGAGCGGCGCGGCCTTTTGCGGTTGCGTGGACGGCGCGGGACGAGCGGCTTCGCGCGCGATCGGCTCCCGCCCGAAGTCCGGGTCGTCCACCTTCGGCATAGACGGTTGTCGCGTCGGGGCGGTCGCGGCGATGGGCGTTGCAACCACGCAAACGCCGTCGCGATGGCGCATACGGGCAAGAGAAAGATTGACGACGCGCGGGGGCGCGGCGGCCAGGTCGGCGCGCACCTCTTCCAGACGGTTGCCCGGTTCGTCGCCCAGGACGCGCGCAAGCGCAAGATCGATCCGCGCCGCTCCATGAATATCAAACAGAGAGGCGAGCCGCGTCCCGCTCAGGTCGCGCGCCTTGTCGTCCGGTTGGAAAAATGTGATGGCGGCTTCATTGGCAAGTTCGATCACGCCGGCGGCATTGACCAGCAGTACGCTTTCAGGCGCCTGGTTGAGCGTCTGCACCACTTGTGCGTTGTCCGCTTTGCGCGGGACCTCGGAATTCATTAAGCGCACCCGATTATCTTCCCAATGCCGGTTCATATTGGCCAGCCTCCAGGGGTTTTCAACCTCGCAGCGGATCGCCGCAAACAAGAGCCGAAGAGTTAGGCTATTATATTATGAGTGCTGGGTAAATTGTGTCTTAAACAACGATTTTCGAAAAAACGCGGCTCTCCGCTCCATGCCCCTCTCAGGCGAAATGGGTGAAGGCCTCGTCGATGTGATGGGATTTTACGGCCTGCCAGCGGCAATATTCTTCGATGAACAGCCTGTCGATCCACATCTCGCTCTCGAATGGCCGGCGGCTCCAGCCGAGGACGCCGATCTCGACGGCCTTGTTCAAAATGCGCTGCAGATGGGTGCGGGATATGAAAATCCGCTCGGAAAGGCGCCGCGCATTGATCGGCGGTATCAGGTAGCGTTCGCCCTCAGGCGCGCCAGCGCCGATCTGCGAGACAATGTGATCCATCACCATGCCGCCCGAAATCGTGTTCTGCAGAAGAGCGACGCGCGGCGGCGGTTCTCGCCAGGCGGGGTCGTTCAGACAATTCCAGGCAAGACGCGGCTGGATCGAAAAGACAATATCCGGCCTCTCCATCAACACGGACACGCGGTTATGCCCATCGATTCCATCGAGCATTGCCAGATTGAGCCCCACCCACTCCATCAGCGCCGATTTCACGATCTCGGTGGGCTTCCAGTAACGCGGCCGGATGCGGCGGCTGTCGGGATCGACTTCGATGAAGCCGTATTGCGCGGATTCATTGATGAAAGCGCGGATCGTATTCGGGCTGGCGACCTTGAACGGGGTCAGCACCTCGATCAGACGGTTGACCGTCAGGCCGCCTTCATCGCCCCAGTAGAGCGCCAGCGCCGTCTGGGAAATCAACCACCGACGCTGGGACGCGAGATTGGCGCCGAGGCGCTGGTTGGTGTGATAAACGTCCGCCAGGGCTTCACCATAATATGCAAGTGACGGCAGGAAACTTGGATGCGAACAAATGACGTCAACGGAAAGTGGCATGTCGTAGCTGAACCCGGGCGCATTATCTCGACCGGAGACTATGGTCCGATCGATTCCTTTTTTGAAAACTTATACCAAGAGTCAATGATTGGGACCCATATGACCGGAGCGATTTTGAAAGCTAGCTAGGCGAAAGCCGCAGTCGTAGCCAAAAAGGCAGTCACCTTTTCCGCCATGGCGGTTGCGGCATGGCCGGGAAAATCCTATAGGCCGGGCGTTGTCACGGGCCAGTCTCGAAGAGAGCCATCGAAACCCGTAACGGTCGGAGCGGATCGATCATGTTTGCCAGCCTGTTCTCCATCGCCAGCCTGATGCTGTCCACCTTCCTGATGATGGTGGGCTACGGCTTGATGAACTATCTGGTGCCGGTGCGCGCCGTTGCCGAAGGCTGGTCGCCGCTGCTGATTTCACTGATCGCGACCGGCTACACGGTGGGCTTCACGCTCTCATGCATTGTCACGCCGACGCTTGTGCTGCGGGTCGGCCATGTGCGGGTGTTCGGCGCGTTGATAACGCTTTTGACGGCGGCAATTCTTGCAAGCTCGCTGATGGTGGAATGGCAGGTCTGGGTGGCGCTGCGCGCCGTCGCCGGCTTTGCCGTTGCCGGGTGCTATCTGGTGATCGAGAGTTGGCTGAACGAGCGGGTGACAAACGAGACCCGCGGATCGATGTTTTCGGTCTACATGATCGTGACGCTCGGCGGGGCGATTGCCGGGCAGTATCTGGTGCCGCTCGGCGATCCCCGGACGACGACGTTGTTCATCGTTTGCGGAATACTGTTCGCGATTTCGATCCTGCCGACCGCGCTCTCGACGGCGCAGTCCCCGGCCCCGATCGCCAAGGTTCAGCTCGGGCTCGGCAAGCTTTACAGCCGCTCCCCCGTGGCTTTCATCGGCGCGATCCTGGCCGGCATCCTGTCCGGTACCTGGAGCAGTCTCGGCGGCGTCTATACCACCGGCAGCGGGCTTTCGACGGGACAGGGGGCAACGCTGCTCGCCTGCGTTCTGGCAGGCGGCGCGCTCGGCCAGATCCCGATCGGCAGGATTTCGGACATGACCGACCGGCGCTACGTCATGATAGCCTGCGGAGCGGCGGGTGTGGTTTCGGCCTTCGCGATGTTCTTCATGACGCCGCTGACGCCCAATCTGCTCTATATTACCGCCTTCATCGTCGGCTCGATGCTATATCCGATCTACGCGCTGAACGTGGCCCATGCCAATGACCGCGCGGACCCCAGCGAATATGTCACGATCTCCAGCTCGCTGATGGTGCTTTACGGCCTCGGCACCGTCGCCGGGCCGCTGATCGGCGGCGGCGCGATGGAGCTTGCCGGCCCGCGCGGGCTGATGCTCTATCTGGCTGTCGGCTTTGCGATCTACGGCGCCTATGCCGGCTGGCGAGTATGGCGCGGCAACCCGACCGTTCACCCCGATGACCGCGCGGACTTCCACGCGATCGCCGTCCCGATGCGCGGCACGGACCCCGCCGGCAGCATCGCCGTGGATTACGAGGAGGAATACGACCCCTCGACCTTCGACGAGACCTCCCGCACCGGATAGACGCTGCCGGTCAGTTCGGGTTCTGTGAGGATGAGACGCGGCGAAGGTTCCGGCGCTCAAGCCCGAGCTTGTGCTCGCGGTAGATGATGAATATGCCGGCGCCAACGACGATGACCGAGCCGGCCATGGTGTTCAGGGTTGGGATCTCCCCGAAGACGAAGAGCGAGATAAGTATCCCGAAGATGATCGAGCTATAATCGAAGGGCGCGATGGTGGAGGCGTCGGCGAAGCGGTAGGATTCGGTCATCATGATCTGCCCGGCGCCGCCGAACAGGCCGGAAGCGATCAGCAGCGCGAGCGGCAGCGCACCCAGATCGCCCCAGCCGAACGGGAGGGTCGCAAGCGAGATCAGGGCGGCGAAGGTGGAGAAATAGAGCGCGATGGTCGGTCCGGTCTCGGTCACCAGCAGCCTGCGCACCTGCACCATGGCCAGCGCGCCGAGGCAGGCGCCGGCTAGCACCATGACCACCGCCAGTGCCTCCGTTTCGCCGATCCCGCCCTGGCGGAACAGGGTCAGCTTGGGCCAGGAGATGATCAGCACCCCGAACAGCCCCACCACAACCGCCGACCAGCGATAGATCCGCACGACCTCGCCGAGCAGCAACGCAGCAAACACGACCGACAGCAGCGGCAGGGCATAGCCGAGCGCGATCACCTCCGGAAGCGGCAGGTGCATGAGGCCGTAGAACCCCATGCCCATGGAGGTGATTCCGATAAGACTGCGGACGAAATGCCCGAAGGGGCGCGAAGTTCTGTAGGCGCCCCTCAGTTCACGACGCCAGGCGAGGTAGACGATGATCGGCACGATGCCGAACAGCGAGCGATAGAAGGTCACCTGCCCCGGCGCGATGCCGCTGCCGGCAAGCTTGATGCAGGTCTGCATGCAGAGAAACGCGAGGATCGAAGACAGTTTCAGGATGATCCCGCGCAGGGGATCGTCAGGCGCTTGCGGCATTCTGGGGCATTCTTCCCGTTCGGTGGGTGGGTACTAACCATAGGCCAGATAGGGCGGGAATGCACAGTTTTCCCGCCGCGCAGCCAAAGATTTGCTTTTTTGAACATTCGGCGCTTTCTTAGCGCACAAATCGCTCAGGCGCACCGAAAGAGAATGAGGCTACAATGCGTAACGACCGGACCGTCTATCTGAAAGACTATCGCCAGACGGACTTCATCATCGAAAGCGTGGATCTGATTTTCGAGCTGGGAGAGGTACTGACGACGGTCGGGTCGCAGATAAGGATGAAGCGCCGCCCGGGCGTCTCGCCCGACGCCCCGCTCGAATTTGTCGGCGACGGGCTTCAGCTTGCGGGTCTAGCGCTTGACGGCAAGCCGCTGCTGCCCGAGCGCTACGAATGCACTTCCGACCATCTGACGATCAACGATCTGCCGGCCGACGACGCGTTCACGCTGACGATCAAGACCAATATCAATCCGACCGCCAACACCCAGCTTCTGGGCCTTTACCGCACCAATGGCGTCTATTCGACGCAATGCGAGGCGGAGGGCTTTCGCCGGATCACCTATTTCTACGACCGGCCCGACGTGCTGACCGTCTACACGGTGACCATCATCGCCGACAAGGCGAAGAACCCGCTGCTTCTGTCCAACGGCAACCTTGTCGAGGAACGCGACCTCGGCGACGGCCGGCATCTGGCGAAATGGCACGATCCCTTCAGGAAACCGTCCTATCTGTTCGCGCTGGTGGCCGGCGACCTAGCGATGATCGAGGATCGTTTCACCACCATGTCGGGCCGCTCGGTGACGCTGCGCATCTATGTCGAACATGGCAAGGCGGAACGCGCCGGCTATGCGATGGACGCGCTGAAGCGCTCCATGAAATGGGATGAGGAACGGTTCGGGCGCGAATACGACCTCGACATCTTCATGATCGTCGCGGTCTCCGACTTCAACATGGGCGCGATGGAGAACAAGGGCCTCAACATCTTCAACGACCGGCTGATCCTCGCCGATCCGAAGACGGCGACCGATGACGATTACGCCCGCATCGAGGCGGTGGTGGCCCACGAATATTTCCACAACTGGACCGGCAATCGGATCACATGCCGCGACTGGTTCCAGCTCAGCCTGAAGGAGGGGCTCACCGTCTACCGCGAGCACGAGTTCTCGGCCGACCAGCGGTCTCGGCCGGTGGTAAGGGTGGATGAGGTCAAGTTCCTGAGGGCGCACCAGTTTCCCGAGGATGGCGGGCCCCTCGCCCATCCGGTGCGACCGACGCAGTATATGGAAATCGACAATTTCTACACGACCACCGTCTACGAAAAGGGCTCCGAAGTCAGCCGCATGATCGCGACGTTGCTCGGAGAAGACGGGTTCCGCAAGGGCCTCGACCTGTTCTTCGAGCGCCATGACGGCGGCGCGGTGACGATCGAGGACTATCTGAAATGCTTCGAGGATGCGACCGGCCGGGACCTCTCCCATTTCGCGCTCTGGTATCATCAGGCCGGAACGCCGGTGATCGGAGCGCGCAGTTCCTATGACGCGGCAGAGGGGCGGCTGGAACTCACACTGTCGCAGAGCACCCCGCCCACGCCCGGCGAGAGCGACAAGAAACCGCTTCACATTCCCCTGCGGGTCGGCCTTATCAGCCCGAATGGCGACGACATGGAACCGTCCGCGGTGAGCGGCGGCGAGCGCACCGGCGATGTGCTGCATCTGACGGAAAGCGAACAGACCTTCGTGTTCGAGGGCCTGGGGGCGAAGCCGGCGATCTCGCTCAACCGCGATTTTTCCGCGCCCGTGCGGGTGCGGTTCGACCAGCCGCGCGAAGATCGCTTGAAAATCGCGGGCGCGGAAAGCGACCTCGTGGCGCGCTGGGATGCAATCAACGGGCTGTCGCTGGAGGTTCTCACCCACGCCACGGCGGCAGTGAGGGCCGGACGCAGCGTGGATACCGACAGCGCCCTCGCCTCGATCCTGATCGAGACTGCGGAGGATAGCAGCCTTGAGCCGGCTTTCCGCGCGCTGGCGCTGACGCTGCCGAGCGAACTCGATATCGGCCGCGAGATCGGTGAAGACGTGGACCCGGATGCGATCCACCTTGCCCGCAAGGCGGTGTTTTCCGCAATCGCTAATGCGGGGCGCGCATCATTCGCCAGGCTCGTGGAGGAACTGCGGGAAGACAACGGCTTCAGCCCGGATGCGGGAAGCGCGGGACGCCGGGCGCTTCGAAACACGGCGCTCGCCTATTTCGCCGAAGCCGAACAGTCGCCGCTGCCGGCGCAGCGCGCCTATGACGCGGCGACCAACATGACGGATATGATTGCAGCACTTCGCATACTGGCGCACCAGTTTCCGGGCCACGCAGAAACCGGCGCCGTGCTCGCCGATTTCCGACAGCGTTTCGACGGCGAGCCGCTGGTGCTCGACAAATGGTTTACCGCTCAGGCGACCGTTCCCGGCGAAGCCACGCTCGACCGCGTGGCCGAACTGATGGGCGACCCTGCCTTCGATGAGGGCAACCCCAACCGCGTGCGCGCACTGATCGGCGCTTTCGCTTCGTCCAATCCCACCGGGTTCAACCGCCCGGATGGGGCCGGCTACCGGTTCTTCGCGAATTTCATCCTCGCCACCGACCCGCGCAACGCCACGCTGACAGCGCGGATGATGACCGCCATGCGCTCGTTCCAGTCGCTTGAAGCCGGGCGGCGCGAGAAGGCGCGGGCAGAGATTGAGCGCATTGCGGGTCAGGAAGACCTTTCCCGCAACCTCCGCGATATCGTCAACCGCATGTTGAAAAGCTGACGAAGGGCTTGCAAAAAAGTGCGTTCGGAGTCCTTGCCTTCGTAACCCATAACGCTAGCACGCCGCCGATGGCGGTATGCCGGAAGGACCGCGAACACAAAAAAGCCTTTTTATGCTTATGGTTAACAAAAGGTTCCCTATGGGCGCTGGACAAGGCGAATCACGTTTGATTCACTAGGGCAGATTCGCAAAGGCGGTTTGCCGAATCACACGAGGGAACCAGACCAATGAAGAGATCGGACATGTGGGGACGCCCCACAGTCAACGGGAAGTTGCGCGCTCATGCGGGGACACAGCGGGTTTTCACCGCGGCGCAGCAGACGGGATTTGTCGACCTCGGCGGCTTCGGTTTGCTTGAGCGGCCGGCCATCGAACGGATCCTGAAGAAGTCGATTCCCCTTCTCATCATTGCCTTTCTCATCAGCGTGGCGGCGGCGCGCGGTCTGTCGCTGATGTCGAGCCATGAGCGGATGGAAGATGCCGTCCGTCAGGCGACCGAGTTGACCTCGGCCATGGCGCTCGCCTCGCTCGAGGACGAGCCTCGGCTTTTCGAGCCGGCCAGCGCGGCCGAAACCGCTCAGGAACTGAACGCGCTTGTCGCGGCCGGTTCGGATACCGATCTGGTGGTGATCGACACGACCGGCGTGGTGCTTGCTGCGACCGGCGCCAGCGCGAGCCTGACCGGACGTCCACTTGCCGCCGTCTTTCCCGAACTGACCTCCGCGCGCCCCAGCCGTTCTTCAGGCGGGGTCGTGGAAACGCACATCAATGGCGTGCCGTATCAGGTCTCCATGCACCTGGCGGGCAATGATGGCGGCATGGTGATCGCACTGCATTCGATGCAGACGATGAACGCCCTGTGGCGGGCGGAGATCAATCTTAACGTCACGCTATTTGCGGCTATGGCGATGCTGCTGCTGGTAGTGGTCTACGCCTATTACGCACAGCTCAACCGCGCCGACCACACCACCGAACTGATGCTGGAAAACGAAGCGCGGCGCGACGGCATGCTGGCCAATGGCGAAACGGGCCTCTGGTCGTTCGACCCGCAGGCCGGCCTCACCTTTCTCGACGGCTCGGCCGCAATGGCGCTTGGCCTGGGCTCCGCGCCGCGGCAGATCACGCACAGGCAAGTGCTTGCGCTGATCCATCCCGACGATCGCGCCGGCTTCTTCCGCAGGTTTGCGCCGGCAGATACCGGGCTGATCGAGGCGAGTTTCCGCATCCGCCAGCATGACGGTCGCTATACCCGCATCGATATCCGCGCCCATTCCGGCCAGACCGATGGCAGGATCGCGGTCAGCGGCACGGCCATCCGCACGGCAAGTGCAAGCCGCCGGGAAGTCGAGACGGCCACGAAGCGCGCAAGCCTCTATCAGGCCGCGTTTGACGCCATGCCGCAGGCATTGGCGCTCTGGGGTAAGGACGGACGCCTTGAGCTTGCGAATGCCAGCTTCGCTGCAGCTTATGGCGTGGAGGGCAGCGCCCGCCGCGACAGCCTTGTCGCCGACGATGCCGTGGTGGTTCGCCGGATCTGCGGCGATGACGCCGTGTCACGCGAGATCAGGACGCCGGCCGGACACTGGCAGGCGGTGAGCGAAAGCCGGCTGCCGGATGGCGCGCTGCTCACCGTCGGCTCCGACATCACCGCATTCAAGAGCGATGAATGCCGCCTTCAAGGCGAACAGGCCAGGCTGCGCGAAAAGGTGGCGGCCCTTGCCGCCGCGCGCCGCAGGCTGGAGCTGAAATGCGCCGCGCTCAATCGTGCGCTCGGTCGCGACATCCCGGTTCGATACGATCAAGAAGCCGAGCTTTCATCCGAAAGGGCCAGCCGCGCAGCGGGGACGATCATCCGCAAGACCGTGGCGTAACGCCGGTTACGCCAGCGGCAACAGCTTTCTGAAGATCGAACGCACCTCATCAGCCGTATCGGTGATCAGCGCCTCCAGCGCTTCGATATCAGGGCAATCCGACAATTTGCAAAGCCGGTCCAGAAGCCCCGCTGGCGCGGTATCGGGCTTGAAGCCGGTGTTCAGGCAGGCGCGCGTGAGCTGGGCGATATCGGTGTAAAGCGCCAGCGCCTTTCGGCAGGCTTCGAGATCGCCCGCATTCATGAACTCGGGCCCGAACCGCACCAAAACGTCATCCGTGCTCATAGCCTCGCCGCCGCCGGCCTTTTCCCGCGGCTGGTCGGAGCCGAGGTGGCAGAACTGGGCGATGAATTCGATATCGATCAGGCCGCCCGCAATCAGCTTCAGGTCCCAGATGCTTTTCGCCGGTTTGTCGCGCTCGATTCTCGCCCGCATTTCCGCGATATCGCGCGCCAGCGCTGCCCGGTCACGCGGTTTCACCAGAACCGCATCGATGACGGCGGCCGCGTCCTTCATCAGCGATTGATCGCCGCAGAGCGGGTGGGCGCGCGACAAAGCCATATGCTCCCAGGTCCAGGCGTCGTTGAGCTGGTATTTCTCGAATGCCGCAAGTCGGGTGGCAAGCGGCCCGGCATTGCCGGAGGGCCTCAGCCGCATGTCAACCTCGTAGAGCACGCCTTCCGCCGTGGGCGCGCTGAGCGCGGCCACCAGCCGCTGGGTCACGCGCCCGAAGTAGCGCGGCGCGTCGAGCGATTTCGGGCCGTCGGAAGAGCCGAGCGGGTCGTCGCAATCATAAAGCACGATCACATCAACGTCCGAGCCGGCGGTCAGTTCCGCACTGCCGAGCTTGCCCATGGCAAGCACCGCGACCCGCTGCCCCTTAAGCCTGCCGTGGGACTGTTCGATTTCGGACAGCACGCCGGCGAGCGCCTCCTCGATCGCGAGCGTGGCCAGCACCGTCAGCGCGCGGCCGGCGGCGAAACCACCGGTCGCGCCGGTCAGAAGGCGAATGCCGATGAGGAAGCGCTGTTCGGCGGTGAATATCCTCAGGCGATCAAGCCGCTCCTCATAGATCTCCGCGCCGGCCATGAAGGCTTCGAGGCGGCCAGCAAGATAATCGCGCGTGGGAATTTCGGTGAGCAGGGCCGGATCGAGCATGCCATCGACGATATGGGCGCGCGCCGCGATGATCTCTGCAAGGCGCGGCGCGGCGGACATGATCTCGACGAACAGTAGAAGCAGGTTGGGATTGCTTTTGAGCAGCGAGAAAAGCTGGATGCCCGCTGGAAGGCCGGAGAGGAAGCGGTCGAACCGCAGCAGCGCCTCGTCAGCGCGTCGACTGGCGCCAAAGGCTGCCAGCAGATCGGGCATGATCTCGGTCAGTCGCTGACGGGCCTTGGTGCTCTGGGTGGCGCGATAGCGGCCATAATGCCAGGTGCGGATGATGCGGGCGATATCGGCCGGCCGCTCAAAACCGAGCTTCGAAAGCGTCTCCAGCGTGCCGGGATCGTCATCCTCGCCGGTGAAGACGAGATTGCCGGTCTCGCCGGACAGCGTCAGCTCCCGCTCGAACAGGCGGGCATAGCGCTTCTCGACCGTTTTCAGGTTCGATACCAGCGCTGCGGCGAATTCATCGGTCGTCCGGAACCCGCTCATGCGCGCGATCCGCAGCAGTTCGGCATCATCCTCAGGCAGAATATGGGTCTGTTCGTCACGCACCATCTGGATGCGATGCTCGACATTGCGCAGGAACCAGTAGGCAGATTTCAGCTCATCGGCGGTCTGCCTGTCGACCCACCGGGCCTCGCACAAGGCGTCAAGGGCATCGACTGTGCGACGGCAGCGCAATTGCGGCATGCGGCCGCCGGCAATCAGTTGCTGGGTCTGGGCGAAGAACTCGATCTCCCGAATGCCGCCGCGCCCGAGCTTGACGTTGTGGCCATGGACGGCCACGAGACCGAAGCCCTTGTGCGCGTGGATCTGCCGCTTGATCGAATGGATATCGGCAATCGCGGCATAATCGAGATATTTGCGGAAGATGAAGGGCGCCAATTCGGCGAGGAAGGATTCGCCGGCGGCGATATCGCCCGCGATCGGCCTTGCCTTGATATAGGCGGCGCGTTCCCAGTTCTGGCCGCGGCTTTCGTAGTAGATCAGCGCCGCCTCGACAGGGATCGCGAGCGGCGTGGAGCCGGGGTCCGGGCGCAGCCGCAGGTCGGTGCGGAACACATAGCCATCGCCCGTGCGCTCCTGCAGGATGCGCACAAGCCGGCGCATCAGCTTGGGAAACAGCTCCCGCGCATCGTCGGGGTCGATGATGATCTCCGCCTCCGGATCGAAGAAGACGACAATATCGATATCGGAGGAATAGTTGAGCTCGTTAGCGCCGAGCTTGCCCATGCCGAGCACCACGACGCCGGAGTTCTCCGAAGGGTGGTCCTGGGAAGGAGGCAGCCTGATCTTGCCTTCGCCGGCGGCGGAGACGAGCAGATGGTCGAGCGTGGCGGCAACGGCGGCGGAGGCGAAGCGGCTCAGGAGATCCGTCGTGACTTCGGCCGGGAATACTCCGCCGAGATCGGCGAGCGCGGTGAGGAAGGCGACGCGCTGTTTTGACCGACGCAGCCGCGTCATGATCTCGCCATCGCTCTGGGAGCCGTCTTCAACGATCCAGGCAGTGCGCGCCTTTTCGATTTCGGCCTCGATTTGCGGGCCGATTGGCTCATCGATCCGGCCAAGCAGGTCGGGCCGGGAGCGGAAGGTGTCGTGGAGAAAGGGGGAGAGCGTGAAGGCGGCCGCGATAAAGGCGGTCAAAGGGGCCTCGGCGTCGGCGAGGACGGCCGGAAGTCCGTGGCTTTCGACAGCTTCGGCAAGTTCCTCTGCCGCTTCCCTTGCCGCCGCCTCATCCAGCGTAAAGATGCGCCCTGCCGCACTGTCGGCCAAGCGACCCTCGGTCTCCTGCATAGCTTCCTCCGAAACTTCTTTTCTCCGCCTTAGCATTGACGGAGCGGAAGCAAAAGCCGCTCAGCGCGAACGATTGGCGGTGAGCGGAAAGCGAAGGAGCGCGGCAAGACCGCCATAGCCCGGAACATACTGGCTGGCTTCGGCAAGCACGAATTTACCGCCATGCATATCGGTCACGGCATCGACCATGGAGAGGCCAAGTCCGGTGCCCGGTTTGGTGCGGCTTTCATCCAGACGGAAGAACCGCCTTTTGACATCCTCGATGCGATTGGCGGGGATGCCCGGTCCGTTATCGGCAACCATGAACACGGCATCCGCACCCTCGCGTTTGAGCGACAGATAGATGCGCGGCTCGCTTTCCGAGGCCGAGGCGTATTTTATGGCATTGTCGAGGAGGTTGAAAATCGCCTGCCCGATCAGTTCGCGGTTGCCGTTCACCGAAAGATCCTGCTCGATCGCGATTTCAAGCGTCATGCCGGCTTCCTCGGCCACCGGGCCGTAAAGCTCGGCGCTGTCCTCGACGATCGCGGACAGGTTGACCGGCGACATCTCCGCCGCAACGGCGCCCGCCTCGACGCGGGAGATCATCAACAAGGCGTTAAAGGTGCGAATGAGCTGGTCGGATTCGGCGATAATGCCTTCGAGCGAGGTGCGCCGCTCTTCCGGGTCCTCGGCGGCGGCGGCATCGGCCGCCTTGTTGCGCAGACGCGTCAGCGGGGTCTTGAGATCATGGGCAATGTTGTCGGAAACCTGCCGCAGCCCCTCGTTCAGGCGGACGATGCGGTCCAACATCAGGTTCAGCGAATTGGAAAGCCGGTCGAATTCATCACCGGAACCGGTTACGGGAAGGCGCTGGGACAGATCGCCGGCCATGATCTTGCCGCTCGCCGACGACATCCTGTCCATGCGCTTCAGCGCGTTGCGGCCGATCGCGAACCAGATCACCAGCGCGCCAACGCCCATGATGATAAGGGCGAGAAGCAGCGCCTGCCTGACGATGATATGCAGCCTTTCGGGATCCCCCAGATCACGGCCGATCATCAGCTTCATGCCATTGTCGAGCACGATCACATAGCCGATCGCAAGGCTGTAGCGGTCGCCCTTGTTGTTTTCGGCAAAGCCTTCATAGCGGAAGGGGGTATCGAGCCAGCCCGCATTGTCCAGCACGCCGGGCTGGAGCGAGGCGACATTGCTTGCCAGGATCTCGCCCTGCGGACTGGCGATGACATAGAGATTGGCGCCGGGTTGGCGGGCGCGTCTTTCGATCGTGTTGAAAAGCCTGCGAATGCCGCCGCTTTCGAACGCGGCATCAAGCTGGGCGATCTCGCGATGGAGGGAATCCCGCATCTGACGTTCCACCAGACTTTCGGAGACGGCGGTAACATAAAACACCATCACCGCCGCGCAAAGCCCGAACAGCAGAATATAGACAGCGGAGAGTCGTACCGCCGTTGACTTGAACAGAAGCTTCAGCCGCTCCCTCATTCGTTACGCATCATGCTTGATCATATAGCCGGAACCGCGAATGGTCTTCAGCAGGGGTTTGTCGAAGTCCTTCTCGATCTTGGACCGCAGCCGCGAAACATGGACATCGATCACATTGGTCTGCGGATCGAAATGATAATCCCAGACATTTTCCAGAAGCATGGTGCGGGTAACGACCTGGCCGGCATTCTTCATCAGATATTCCAGCAGGCGATATTCGCGCGGCTGAAGCGTGATCTCGCGGCCCGCGCGGCGCACTTCATGCGACAGGCGGTCGAGCTCCAGATCGCCCACCTTGTAGAGCACGTCCTGATCCGGCGCGCCCTTGCGTCGGCCCAGCACTTCGACGCGGGCGAGAAGCTCGCTGAAGGCATAGGGCTTGGGAAGGTAGTCGTCGCCCCCTGCCCTGAGACCGGTCACCCGGTCATCGACCTGACCGAGCGCGGAGAGAATCAGCACAGGCGTATTGATGCCGCGCGCCCTCAGCGCCGAGATCACCGAAAGCCCGTCGCGACGCGGCAACATGCGATCGACGACCAGGACGTCGTATTCGTTCTCGCTGGCCATGAACAGGCCGCTTTCGCCGTCGCCGGCATGCTCACAGGCAATGCCGGCCTCGCGAAAGGCCTTGGTCAGATAGGCGGCCGCCTCCAGATCGTCTTCGATGACAAGAACACGCATGCCGGGGACCATATCGCCATCGGCCTCGGTGTGACAAGCAGGCTCAACCGGCTCTTTGGAAAACATCTAAGGTCTCCTGAAACGGAAAAGGCGCATGCTTCCGCGATGCGCCTCCTCCAATGCTGATGGGGGATCAGCCGGCGTCTTCGGCGTCGGTTTCCGTGGGCAGCGCGGTGAACATGCTGCCGTTTTCGGTCTCGACCTGGAACAGCGCCTGCTTGCGACCCTGATCGGCGGCATCCTTTACCTGTTTCAGAATATCCGCGGCCGAGCTGACGTCCTTGTTGTTGACGCTCAGGATCTTCTGCCCCGTTGCCAGGCCCTTGGTCGCGGCGTCGGAGTTCGGGTCCACGGCCGTGACCGTGACGCCCTTGCCGTCATCGGCCGGGCGAACCTCGATGCCGAGCTGGGTCATCAGCGAGCTTTCCGTCGGCCCGCTAAGGCCATCGGCTGCGGCCAGTTCATCGTCAGTCGGAAATTCACCGAGCTTGACATCGATCGTCTGGGACTTTCCGTCACGCCAGACCGACAGCTCCACCTCGTCGCCCGGTTCCATCATGCCGATCATACGCGAAAGCGAACGGGCATCCTCGATCACGTCGCCATTCACGGCGGTAATCACGTCGCCCTGCTTCAGGCCCGCCTTGGCGCCGGGGCTGTCACTGGTCGGCTCCGAGATGAGCGCGCCTTCCGGTTTTGCAAGTCCGATCGATTCGGCGATGTCCTCGGTGACGGGCTGGATACGAACGCCGAGCCATCCGCGCTCGACCACGCCATCATTGATGAGGTCGACAACGACGTCCTGGGCCAGATGCGCAGGGATTGCGAAAGCAATGCCGACATTGCCGCCGGAGGGCGAGAAGATCGCGGTGTTAACGCCAACGACTTCGCCGCTAAGGTCGAAGGTCGGGCCGCCGGAGTTGCCGTGGTTCACCGCAGCATCCACCTGGATGTAATCATCATAAGGACCGGAGGCGATATCGCGGCCAAGCGCCGAAACGATGCCCGACGTGACCGTGCCGCCAAGACCAAACGGATTGCCGACCGCGACAACCCAGTCACCGACGCGCAGGTTCTGATCGTCCGCGAACTTCACGTAAGTGAACTCGCGGTCGGCATCCACCTTGAGCACAGCCAGATCGGTGCGGGGATCGGTGCCAATCAGCTTTGCATCGTATTCTGTGCCGTCATCCATGCGCACCGAGAATGCGTCGCCTTCGCGCACAACGTGGTTATTGGTGACGAGGTAGCCGTCCTCGGAAACGAAGAAGCCCGAGCCTTGCGCAACCGGACGCGGCCCGCCCTTGCGCGGCTGCGGCGGCGGTGTCGGCTCGTTCGGCGCGCCGAAGTCATGGAAGAAGCGCTTGAGGGGGTGATCATCGGGAAGGTTGTCGAAACCGCGCCCGCCAAAGCCGAAACCGAAGCTGCCATCCTGCTGGGCGACCGGCTGGACGTTGCTTTCAACGACCACGGAGACAACCGCGGGCGAGACCGCTTCGACGACATCGGCAAATCCCGGGACTTCCGGAGCCTGAACATGGACGGGGTCGGCAAGCGCTTCCGTCACCGTCAGGGGAGCGCCGGCGGAAAACAGCACGGCTGCGACGCCCGCAGCTGCCGAGGCTTTCAAGAGTGACCTGAACTTGTTTGGTCCGGTGGGCTGCTGGAACATAGGTCTGCTTTTCCTCTGGTGTCGATGGTTGAATGATTTCATATCGAATAGAGGGACTATAAAAGCTGGGACCTTACAAAACACTGTCCGCCAGATGAAGGTTTGTTAATGGTCGTCCGTCTCGGACAAAATCTTCTCCAGCCGCTCCTCCTCCTGGCGGGAGAGCGGTCTGTCAGCACCGCGGCGAGCGGCCGCAAGCCGCCACAAACCGATGGCGCCCAACAGGATGAGAAGGGCCGGCGCCCCCCATAGAAGCCAGGTATGCGGCGAAAAGCGGGGCTTCAGCAGAACAAACTCGCCATAGCGCGAAACGACATAATCGATGACCTCATCATCACTGTCACCGGCTTCCAGCCGGCTTCGCACAAGAAGACGCAGATCGCGCGCGAGGTCGGCATTGGAATCGTCGATGGACTGGTTCTGGCAGACCATGCAGCGAAGCTCCGCTGAAATCTCCCGCGCCCGCGCCTCAAGCGCAGGATCGCTCAGCATCTCATCCGGCTCGACAGCGGCCGCAGCGATCGGGAGCAGCACGGCAAAAACCAAGACAACAAGCCGAATCATTCAGCGGCCCCCAGGGCTTGCGCTGGCTGCGTTCTTTTCTTGCTCAGCGCCGGCGCGCCAATCCGCAAACGGCGATCGGAAAGCGAGACAACCCCGCCGACAGCCATCAGCACGAAGCCAAGCCAAATGCACAAGATGAAGGGCTTCCACCACACGCGCACGACCCAGGCTCCATCCTGCCGCGGGTCGCCAAGCGAAATATAAAGCTGGCTGGGACCGAAGGTCCTGATGCCCGCCTCGGTCGTCGGCGTATTGCTCGAAGGGTAGAGCCGTTTGGCCGAGTGCACCACGCCGGATGCCCTCCCGTCCGCGCTGATCGCAAATGTTCCGCGTTCATCAGTGTAGTTGGGACCGCGCACAGTCTCGACCCCCTCAAAGGTGACCGTATAGCCGCTCAGGGCGACCTCGGATCCTGGCGTCATCTCCAGCACGGCCTCCGTTTCGTAAAGCGAAACCGCCAATATGCCCAATACGCTCACGCCGAGGCCGAAATGCGCAAGCGCCGCGCCGAAGGCCGAGCGCGGCAGTCCCTTGAACCGCGGCCAAGCCTTCGAAAACGGCAGACGGACAAATCCTGAGCGGGTCCAGATATCCGACAGCGCTCCAAAGATAAGCCAGAACGCGATCGCAATGCCGGCAACGGCCAGAACCGGTCCGCCTTCATGGAAGTAAACGAAGACCGCGGCGAAGATCAGCGCCAGGACCGCCGCGACCATAAGACGTTCGGACGCAGCCTTGAGGTCTCCTCTTTTCCACGAAAACATCGGCCCGAAGGGTACGGCCAGCAGCAACGGGATCATCAACAACCCGAAGGTCAGGTTGAAGAACGGCGGTCCTACCGAGATTTTCTCGCCGGTCAGCGTCTCAAGAAACAGCGGATAGAGCGTTCCGATCAACACAGTGCCGGCGGCGACAGTCAGAATCAGATTGTTGAAGACCAGAGCGCCTTCCCGCGATATCGGCGAGAACAGGCCGCCGGCCCGCAAGAGTGGCACCCGCAGGGCGAAAAGCGTAAGCGCGCCGCCGATGAAGAAGGCGAGGATGGCCAGAATGAAAACGCCGCGGGTCGGGTCAGTCGCAAAGGCGTGGACCGAGGTGAGAACGCCGGAGCGAACGAGAAACGTCCCGAGAAGGGAAAGCGAAAATGTCAGGATCGACAGGAGCACGGTCCAGATTTTCAGCGCCTCGCGCTTCTCCATGACGAGAGCCGAATGCAGCAGCGCCGTGCCCGCCAGCCACGGCATGAAGGATGCGTTCTCCACCGGATCCCAGAACCACCATCCGCCCCAGCCCAGTTCGTAATAGGCCCAATAGGAGCCCATCGCGATGCCGGCGGTCAGAAACAGCCATGCAAGCAGCGCCCAGGGCCGCACCCAAAGCGCCCAGGCCGAATCGATCCGCCCGCTGAGCAACGCTGCGACTGAAAAGGAAAAACAGACAGAGAACCCGACATAGCCGAGATAGAGAAGCGGCGGATGAATGGCGAGGCCGATATCCTGCAAGATCGGATTGAGCTCCCGTCCCTCTGCGGGAACAGGGAAGATGCGGCTGAACGGATTGGAAGTGAGAAGAATGAAAAGGATGAAAGCCGTGGCGATCAGGGCCTGGATGGCAAGTACATTGGCTCGCAGATCGGCGGGCAGATTGCGCCCGAAGGCCGCCACCAGCGCGCTGAAAAACGTCAGGATCAGCAACCACAGCAGCATGGAGCCTTCATGATTGCCCCAGACGCCCGAAAACTTGTAGATCAGCGGCATCAGCGAATGCGAGTTTTCCCAGACATTGCGCACGGAAAAATCGGAGAGAAGATAACTCCTGATCAGAATGGCGAACGACAATGCCACCAGCGCGAACAGGGTTAGAGAACCGCTGCGCGCAATGCCCATCAAGGCCATGTTCTGCGTACGCGCGCCCACAAGCGGCAGCGTCGCCGTCAGAACGGAGACTGCCAGAGCGAGGATCAGCGCATAGAGTCCGAGTTCAACGGTCAAGGTGTTCCGCCCTCCTCGCCTTCCCATACGCCCTCGGCCTTCAGACGGTCGGCGACCTCCTTGGGCATGTAGTTCTCGTCATGTTTGGCAAGCACGGTGTCGGCGCGGAAGATCCCGTCCGGTCCCATCCGTCCTTCGGTTACCACGCCTTGCCCTTCGCGGAAAAGATCAGGCAGAATGCCAGCGTAGCGCACCTCAACGGAAGAATTGCCGTCGGTAACGGCAAAGGCAACACCCGCCCCTTCCGCGCCCCGGACCGAACCGTCCTCGACGAGCCCGCCAAGCCTTATCCGCGTTTCGGAACTGACGGGATTTTCGGCAAAATCAGATGGCATGAAAAAATAGGAGACGCTGCGGCTCAGCGCAAAAAGCACCAGCAGAACCGCGATCGCGATAAAACCCACCCCGCCGCCGATGACAGCGAGCCTTTTTTGCTTGCGCGTCATGATCTTCCTCCCGAAAGCGCAAGTTCCGTCGCAAGCTGCTCAAGCCGCTGGCCGGCAGGGCTCTCCGCCCCGAAATAGGCCAGCGCGGCATCGTACGCCGCGTTGGCATCATCCTCCCGACCCAGCACCGCGTAGGAGCGGATCAACCGCATCCAGCCTTCAATATCGTCGGGCTCCTGTTCAAGGCGTTGCGCCAGCCCCGAGACCATGCCCTCCACCATTTCGGCACGCTGCTGCGGCGACAGCGCGGCCGCCGCGTCGATGTCATGCTGATCGGGCCCGAACGCCGGCGCGCCCGTCTGCGCCAACCGACCTCGATTCAAGGCGATATGCCGCTCGATCACGTCGCGTCCGGTGGCGTTCTCCGGCATTTTTTCCAGCAAGGCGTCGAATCGATCGAGCGCGGCCTGGTGGCTCCCGGCCTGCTCATCCGCCAGCGCAATATAATATCCGGCACTGACATTGCCCGGCGACAATGCCTCGGCCTCTCGAAACACCTCAAGCGCCTCGTCATTGACGAAACCCGATTCGAGCGACACAAGCGTCTCGCCGAGCCCCATAAGTCGCTCCGGGCTCGGGCCGGAAATCCTTATGGCATTGGTATAGGCTTCATAAGCGCGATCAAGCCTGTTTTCGCGCAAATAGACCGGCGCGATCACGTCCCATCCCCGGCCATCGTCGGGATTTTGCGCGAGATGCCGTTCGACCTGCGCGACAAGGACAGCTAGCTCCGGATTCTCCGAGTTGAGGCGGGCCGACAGCGGATAATCCTTCGCGCCGGGCGCGCCCAGGAGGGGATAGGCAACGCCCGCCACAATCAGCGCAGCAAATACGCATGCCGCCGTTGCGATACGATGGCGCGCGGCACCGCCCCGCCGCTTCGCGGCTCTGTCCGCCGCGCTCGCTTCCGAGGCCATCAGCCTTCGCCCGATTTCCGCACGGGACGAAAGATAGGCATTCTCGTCGATAACACCGTCTCGCCGTTCCCGATCTAGTTCTTTCAGTTGGGAACGATAGATCGGGTCCGGCCCGGTAGCGACCGCATCTGTCGGCGCGTCCCGCCGGAACAACGGTACGGCAACCGCAAAAGCCGCGGCAAGCGTCAGGACAATGGCGGCAAGCGCGAATATCATGTCGTCTTCGTACGCCACCCCCGCGAAAATTCCAACAGTTCAAAACATCAGGCGGCGAACCTGCCTCAAAACGTCGCACTTCGGCTGGTCATCCCGCAAGAGGCCGCTGTGTTAATCGAGCAGGCTCCACGAACCGGCAGCTTCGCGGCAGGCGGCCCCTCGGCCGACAAACTCACGGCCGTCGGCCACAATGCGCTGCGTATATTGCCGGCAATTCTGTTCGCCGACCTGATAGGGGCTTGCCGCGGTCACAGAGCCGCGCGCGCCCTGTCCCTGCCAGTTGACGGCTTCGCCCGCCGGCGCCGCCGCCAGGGCATATTGCTCGGCCTGCAGTGCCTTGGCTTGATCGAAAGGAGACAATGTAATGCCGGCGCGCTGCACCAACCCGCCATCCAGCGCCGCCGACTGAGCGGTTGCCTGCGCCGCCACGGGCTGAGGAGCGACTGACGCTCCACCGCCGCCGGTTGCCGAACAGCCTGAGATCATGAGAACGACAGCAATCAATTGCCAATTTCGTATCACGAGTTTTCCCGTCATATTGTTTTGCGTCATCAGAGAAAGCGTTGAGCAGAAAGAATGGTTCCCCGATCCACAGCGCTCCCGCTATATCGTCGCTAAGCACAGAATGTGGCCATAATTCGCATGCGGGGTCGCGATCAACTATTTCCTGCTTTTCGCCGGAAGAACAACGCGCGCGTGCAGTCCAGCCCCCTCAAGTCCGGTCAGCTCGAAACGACCGCCATAGGCCTGTACGATATCATCAACGATCGAAAGACCAAGGCCGGAGCCCGCCCCGCTCTCGTCCAGCCTGTTGCCGCGCTTCATTGCCCTTCGGATTTCATCGGGCGTCAGGCCCGGCCCGTCATCCTTCACGATGATCTCGGCCCAGTCTCCAGGCTCAGCGGAATCCGCCCGGCTTTGCGCACTCACATGAACCTCGTTCTCGGCAAATCGAGCAGCGTTTTCCAGAAGGTTGCCGACAACCTCCTCGAGGTCGTGCTGCTCGGTTGCCAGAAGAAGACCCGGCTCGCATGTCAACACGAAGGATTTATCGGGGTTCAGCCGCCGCATCACCCTCACGAGCCGTTCAAGCACAGGTTCCGCCTCACAGCGCGTCAGGATCGATTCGGTCTGGGCAGCGATGCGCGCCCGGTTCAGATAGGCCTGAACCTGGGCCTGCATCATTACCACTTGCGAAGCGATGAGTTTGCCCTCCTTCTCGGCCATGCCCTGGGCCTCGTTCAAAAGCACCGCAATCGGCGTCTTCAGGGAGTGCGCGAGATTGCCGACCTGCATCCGCGCCCGCTCCACGATTGCCCTGTTGTTTGCCAGCAAGGCATTGATTTCATCGGCAAGCGGTTGAATCTCCACCGGAAACTGCCCGCGCATTTCTCCCTCGCCCTCCTCGGAAATATGGCGCAAGGCCACACGCGCCCGGTCGAGCGGGCGCAGCGCCCACAAAATGATGAGGCCATTGAGGAGAATGCTCGCAATCCCGAAAAGGGCGAGCGCTATGTAGAGCCGCTGCGAAAACCAGCGTACGTCATTGTCAACCGCATCGCGATTGCCCGACACCCGGATCCGGGTTGCCCGGTCCTTCTCGTCCATCACGACAACGGTTTCAATCACCGCCAGGTCATTATTGTTGTCGTCGCGAACGATATAGGTGCGCCGATAATTGCCGTCATAGGGAACTTCGCTCTCAGGGGTAACCGGCAGGTCTTGCGCGCCGAGAGAGGGCGATTGCAGAGACTTTTTGGATTTGTCGTAAAGAGGATCGACAACCCAGTACCAGCCGGTTTGTGGCTGCTGATAGTTCAGATTTCCAAGCTGGGGCGATCCCTTGAGTTCGCCCTCATCATCAATCGATACCGAATTGATCACATTGAACATTTCGGCTTGTAGAAGCTGCCGGAAACCGCGCTCCGCGGCATTGCGGTAGAGCGCTGAAATCACGATCGCGATCACAAGAAGCGCGATCGCAAACCATACGGTCGTCAGAGCCAGCGAACGCAGAGTAAGGGAATTCGCAAACCTCATCCCGGCGCCTGCATGCGATAGCCGAGGCCGCGCACCGTCTCGATCCAGTCAGCTCCGATTTTCTTGCGAAGTCTGCCAACAAAAACCTCGATCGTGTTGGAATCCCGATCGAAATCCTGATCATAAAGATGTTCGGTCAGCTCCGTCCGCGAGACCACCTCGCCCTGATGATGCATCAGGTAGGACAGCAGCCTGTATTCGTGCGAGGTCAGCCTCAATATCTCGCCGTGGAGCGTGGCCTTGGAGGCCTTGACGTCAAGTTCGATCGGGCCGCAGGTGATCGTCGCCGCTGCATGACCGGCGGCGCGACGGATCAGCGCCCTGATGCGGGCCATCACCTCTTCGATGTGAAACGGCTTGGTGACATAGTCATCGGCGCCGGCATCGATCCCGGCCACCTTGTCGCTCCAGCGGTCGCGCGCCGTCAGGATCAGAACTGGCATGTTGCGACCGGCCTGCCGCCATTTGTCGAGCACGGTCACGCCATCCATCTGGGGCAGACCGATATCGAGTATGACCGCGTCATATGGTTCGGTGTCGCCGAGGAAATGGCCTTCCTCGCCGTCATAGGCGCAATCAACCACATAGTCTGACTCCCGCAGCATCTGGGCAAGCTGGCGGTTCAGGTTCTCATCATCTTCGATCAGCAGAATTCGCATTTCAGTTGTCCGCTCTTGCAGGCGCCAGCCTGACAGACTTCAGCTTGCCGGAACGCGGCGGGTGATCTTGCGAGGCGGGCTGCCGTCGCTTGCCGGAACGATCACCGTTACCAGGCACATATTCGGATCGTCCGGCGCGGGCAGAGCGGAAAGCAGATCACCGCCCGTGCTGGCCGCAACCTGACGCGCGGCGTTTGCGCAGCTGGCGGCGCCGGCCGTTCCACTGTTTCCGCCCAGCAACAAGCCGGTCAGTACCAGAATATATAGAGGTTTCAACGACATCAAATCTTCTTCTTCGCCATCCTGCGCACCATTCGCAAGTCCTTATAAAGATACGTGGCTGAACTCCAAATGAATAGCCCCGTCGAAACGCTTGCAATCTTAATTTCAGCAAAATCGAAAATGGTGTACTGGCCGGAGCCCGAAGCTCCGACCAGTCCTGTGTAAAGATGATGGTTTCAAGCTAACGGGTTAGCGACGACTTCGCCGCAATCCGCCCGAACAGCGCGAGCATCCCGCCCGCTGCACCTGCGATCGTGGTAATCGAAGCCGCCAGTTCGCTCTGCGTGCCGTCATCGATATAGATGCCGCCAAGCTGCAGCAGCGGCGCGGCAACCGCCAGCAGAGCGCCCCAAACGGTCTTGGAGAGATACCATTTTTTCACATCCATAGCATTTTCCTTTCTATCAGTTGGGAAGGTTTATTTCTGCGGTCAGCGGGATGCCGAGCGGCACCTTGCGTCCGAGCTGGCAAAGCCTGACCGTCATCGCGCCGGCCAGCGACCCGAAGTCGTCGGCCTGATCGCTCGCCGCGTAGAGAAATTCCGCAACGCCCATCTCGATACGCCGCACCATTGTCGCGCCGTCGAACAGCTCGAGCCGGTAGCGTTCGACATCCTCGTCCAGCGGTATTTCGGCTGCCGCCCAGTCGTCCGCGTCGAGCCGCGATCGCCTGATCCAGCTGAAATGAATGTCCCCGGAGGCCATCCGGCGCGCGCGCAGATGAACCGGCGCAAGCGGCGTCTCCGCCCGCAATCCGCCGGCGAAGACGTAAGGCCCCTTCAGATCCTGCTGCCCATAGGCGGCCTCGATCACGTAATTGCGTTCAAGACCGATGTGGCGCGCGCTCAGGCCGACAGGGATCACCGCATCGCCCAGAACAACCGCGTCATTTCCGACCAAGGCCCCGGCCATCATGGCGTCTTCGGTCCCGTAAAGCCCCCGCAGCAGTCCGGTGAGCCGCCAGCGCCCCGCTGCTATCTCGACGGCATTGAGAAAACCGATAATCTCGAAAACGCCGTTACCGGCGCGAACGGCGATCCGGTTGGCGCCGCTCAACACAGCGTCTTTCGAAGCCGAGGAAAGGCCGCCAAAATCGAGGTCGATGGCCAGATCCTCGGAGAAATCAAACCGGCCGCTCACGCCAGGCGACAGCGCCTCGGCCAGGCGCGCGGTCCCTGCCGGCCGCTCGATCACCACATTGGCTCCATAACCTTCCGTGGTGGCGGACGAGGAAACGAAGATGCGGCGCCATGGCCTCGCAAACGCAGCGATGCGCGCAAAGCTCTCCGGCGCGCCGCCGCCGTCGCGGGCTAGATCCAGAAAGACCACCCGCGGCGCAAACCCGTCGGACGCATCTTCGTGAACCCGGCCCCGATCCACCGGCAGAAACCGCGCGCCCGCAAGCGGCGCAAAAGAGCGCGCCTCGATCTTCAGGGTCTCGCCAAGCTCGGCACGCGTGACCATGAACCGGCCAGCCGGCCCGTCGCTGATGCGCACGACATCGCCCACTTCCAGGCCACGCGCCTGTGGAGACAGATCGAGCGAGAGCGTGCGCACCGCAATCCGGTTCTCCCGCAGCATGTCGCCCGCGAGCGAAAGCGCCGTGGTTTCCGGCAGCACCGTGGGCAGCGCATAACGCAAAACCCGGTCATTGACCGCGACAACGCGGCTGGAACGGACATTCGCCTGCTCGTAATCGGTGAAAGGATCGAAATAGGAGACGACCGCCTCGCCGGCGAGATCGCTCTCATGGCTGCGCGTTTCCCTGAAGCGACCGGCCTCCTCGCGCTCCGCCGTCACGTCGATCGTCGCCGGCGGCAGGCTCGCCCTGAGCCTGGAGCGGAACTGCAGCACGCCGCCGCGCTCGATCGTATCGGCGGAATACAGCGAAAGCAGCGGCTCAATCAAATTGCGGGCACTGTCGATATCGGCCTGCTGATAGCCCGTCAGATCGCCGTTCAAAAGCCGCACGTCGCAATCGTGGAAACCGTGGTCGGCCAGAAGCGCACGCACCGTGTCGGCAAGCGTCGTCGCCCCCAGCCGTCCGTTCAGCCAGTGGCCGGTTGTCCAGTTGGCGCCATCGGTCCATAGATCGGAATTCTGCGGGAAGGCGGGATAGGGTCTGATATCCCAGCACCAGAGGAAAATATGCCCGAAATCGACGGGCGTTTCCGCGGTTTCAAACCGGGAAAGCTGCGTCTCCAGAAACCGGCGCTGCTCGGCATCGGAGCGCTGTCCGCTCGAAAAATAGGGAAACGCCGATTCCGCCGATTTCGGATCGGCAAAGACATTCGGCTGCCCGGCCCCCTTGTCGACGGCGGCGCACCCAAGCTCGGAAAACCAGATCGGCTTCGACATCGGTACCCAGGCCGTCGGCGTCGGCGATTCCGCCCCGCCGACGCGGTCATAATGCGGGTTCGCCCACCAGTTCTGGATGTCCTTGTAACGATAGACCCAGGGCTTGCCGGATAGACCATCGGTAATCGGCGTACGAATACGCGCCGCCCGATCCGCATCGCTGACATAGTACCAATCATAGCCCTCGCCACCGGCAACCTGCCCCCAAAAACCATCCGGATCGTTCGCGACCTTGAATCCATCAGGGTTTTCAGCGCCCAGATCACTGTCGCGCCAATCCGAAATCGGCATATAATTGTCGATGCTGACCGCCGCGATATTGTGGTTCGCCCATAGCGGGTCGAGATTGAAATAGACATCGCCGCTGCCATCGGCGGGATGGTAGCCGAAATACTCACTCCAGTCGGCGGCATAAGTCACCCGCCCCCTGAGGCCCAGGACAGAGCGCACATCGGCCGCAAGCGCGATCAGCCCTTCCACGAAGGGAAAGGCATCGCTCCCGTCACGCACGGAGGTCAGCCCCCGCATCTCGGAGCCTAGAATAAACCCGTCCACGCCGCCTGCGGCACGCGCCAGATGCGCGTAATGCAGAATAAACCGGCGATAGCCCTTGTCATCGCCGGTGAAATTCACCCCGCCGCCAAAGGTGTTGAACTGATGGTTCTCCGCCGTCCCCAGGAACGCTTCCACCTGGGCACGGGCCGAAGCGCTGCGGTCGGTAGTGCCGGGCCGGCCCGGTGCGGGGTGACAGCTTATCCGTCCCCGCCAGGGGTAGCGCGGCTGCTCGGAACCGCCGTGCGGGTCGGGCAGACCGTTGCCGGCCGGCACATCCATCATCAAAAACGGATAGAGATAGACCTCGATGCCGCGCGCCCTCAGATCGGCGATCGCCGCGATCAGCCCTTCATCGTTGGGCGTGCCGCCATAGGCCGGACCGCCATCATGCGTGGAAACGATGTGCGCCTCGCCGCGGGCGATGCCCGATACCCGCCACGGCGTGCTCTCTTCCTTGCGGAACGGCGTTTCCACGCCCGGTTCGATCCGGCATTCCCCTGCCCTCAGGTCCGAACCGAACCATGCCACCACCAGCGCCACCCGTTCCAGATTGGGGCACAGCGCCATCAGCTCGTCGATCGAGGCTTCCCAGTCGGTCGCCCGCGTCAGCGTGTTGCGGTTCATGATCCGCTGCTGGCCGCTGCCCAGCGCCTCGGTCACGGGAAACGGGCAAAGCCCGTGCTCGGTCGCGCCCGGAATAATCGCAAGGGCCCGGATCTGGCTCTCCAGCGAACCCGTGGGCTTCAGCACCTCGAACTGGATCACCGGTATCCGGTTGCCGAACGTGTCCAGCGGCAGCCGCTCGAACACCACATAGCAGAGCCCCCGATAGGCCGGAGCATTCCCGGCCCCCTGCTTCGCCTCGATCAGCGGATCTGGCAACTGGCTGTCCGAGCCGGGGTAAAACCGCATCTCGATATTGGCGAGATCGAGTTCGCGACCGTCCGCCCACACGCGCCGGATCGCCGCTACCGGCCCCTCGCAGAGGCCATAGGCAAAATTCCCGAAATAGGCAAAGCTCTCGACCGTCGAGCCCGCAGCCTTGCCGCCGGTGCGCTCCTCGGTCACTTCCTCTTCGAACCGCGTTGCCCAGATCAGCGTTCCGCCGATGCGCGACGTGCCATAAACCCGGGGGATCGCAGCGCCCTCCTCCGCGCCGCCAATCCGCGCGCTTGAAAGATGGCTGCCCTTTACCTTTTGTCCGCCGCCGGAAAAGATAAGTCCGTCCAGCGCATTGCCGGCAAGAGCGCCGATCGCCCGGCCGGCAACCGCGCCGAACGGGCCGAGCAGCCCACCGAACACGGCGCCGGCCGCCTGAAACACGATAGTTGCCATGCTGAAACCTCAATCTCGGTCGGGAAAGCGGAACACGCCTGCGACCTTGCGCCGCCATGCGGGAACAAGGGCGGAGCGGATTACGCCCGCCTGTTCATAGGCATGGATGAAATGGTCGGGATCGCACAAGATACCGGCATGCTTGGCCGAAAACTGCGCCCGCCAGCGAAACAGCAGAATATCGCCCGGCTGCATCTCGCCAATCGTGATCGCCGGCCCGCAATAGCGAAGCGCCGCCTCAAGCAGCCGTTCCTCGCTGCTCCGCTCCGCCCAATCGGCGGCATAGGGTGCCGCCGGCTCGGGCGCAAAACCATAGAGCTCCCGCCAGACGCCGCGTATCAGCCCAAGGCAATCGCATCCAAGTCCGCATTCGCTCGCCTGGTGGCGATAAGGCGTCCCGAGCCATTTTTCGGCCGCTGCCACGGCCGCATCGCCAAGCGCCGTCATTTGTAGAGCGCCCGTCCGTCATGCTCGCTCTCGCCATTCACATAGGAATAGGCGAAGTCCGCGCCCGGCATATGGGGGAAACCCCGGAAGTTGAGATGGTTGCCGAACTTTGCCCGGCAGGTGGAAAACGACTTGTCGCAGCCCGCCGTCAGCCGCACCGCATCGCCGATCTCCGGCGCCGCCTCCAGCGGTAGCCAGAGCTCCAGCCGCATCGCAGCGCCCGCACCCTGATTGGTCTCGATATCCGCTTTCGTGCCGGCAAGCGCCCCGCTCTCGAACGACAGAACGCCGAACGAAAAGAAACCCGCGGCGAATTCTCCGGCGACCGATACTGTCAGTTGCGCATCGCTATCGACCGCGACGACGGTCCCGGTCGCCGTGAACCCCGGCGTGGCCAGGTTAAACCCGCATTTTCCGTCTCCCAACGCCGCATCGCAACGGCGAGAGAAGCTGCGCCCCTGCGGCTGGGACAAGCGGTGCGTCACAGACCGCAGCTCCGCCGTAAATCCGCCGCCCTCACGGGTCACTTCGCCGATTTCGTGCACATACATCCGCTGGTGTTGCGACGGGTTGCGCCAGTTGACTAGGTAGGCCTCCACCCGCGCCCCGTCATACTGTCCGGCCGCCAGCGCTTCCTCGGTGATCGCCGTGCTGGAAAACCCGCCCGCGACCTCGCTGGTACTGGCCGCAAGCCCCTCTTCCGTCTCGAGGTTCGTCGCCGCAAACCCGCTCGCGGCCAGAAAGGTCGTGGATGCGAAGTGGAGATCGTGATCATGTTCGGTAAACCCCATGACCGTGCCGTCCTTCAGCACCACCCGCCAGCAGGAACACACCGTGGTCGCGTCTGCTGAAAGGTGAGCCAGCAGCCCCGCCTCAATCTCCCTCATGGCTTGACCTCCACCAGCGGCACCGATGGCACGCTGCCTGCATTGAACGCCTTCATATTGATGTCGATGCGATCGATATCGAAGCGCACCGGCACATCGAATTCATAACCCGCGAAAATCGCGGCGCCGTTCGCCGGCGGGCTCGCAAACGTCACAATCCCGCTCGCCGCATCGACGGAGAATCCGGATGCGGCAACGCCATCCACGGAGACCTTCACGCTGTCGGCCACCGGCTTCTGGATCGTCCGGGTCCAGGACGCCGCGCCGTCGCCATAGGTCTTGATCAATTGAAAGCTCGTCGTCGCGCCGTCTCCGGTCGCTATCCACTGATCGCCGGCTTCCGGCTCGGCAAGCGGCCCGCAGGATTTGAAATCGACCGGATCGCGAAACCGGAACCCGTAGAGCTGGCCGCCGCGTGCCTCGAAAAACGCCATCAGCTCATAAAGATCGGCCACCGAACGCACCGCCGAACCCGCGTCGTAGGACCGCCGCGAATCCCGCCATCGCTGATTGCGCGATTCGTGGCCGTTGGAGAGGTTGACGATATCGGTGCGCCGCACCGGCCCGCCGCTTACCGAGAGTGACAGGCGCAGCGGAAACCGCACCTCGTGAAAACTCGCGCTCATGACCGCTCCTCAGATATTGCGCTGGCCGGAGCGCACCGCCCGCGCCAACATCGCAGAGATCTGTCCCTCGCTTTTGCGGAAGCTCTCCGCATCCGGCGTCGACACGTTGAAAACGATCCGCGCGCCGCCACCGGCACCTGCGGCTACGCCAAGCGAGCCATCAGCCCCGCGTTTCAGCGGCAGGATCGCCTCGCTGCCAGCCTCGCCCATCAGCCCCAGGCCGCCATTCATTCCGAAATAGGTCGGCGTCGAAACGATGCCGCCGGCGGCAAAAGGCGTGATCCTGCCCGGCACCCCGCCCTTGGCATGGGCCACCGCTTCCACCAGCCCGCCTGTCAACGACCCGATCTGGCTCGAGATCACGCCTTCCAGCGGCTTCAGCGCCGCGTTCAGCGCCAGGTCGTTCAACCGACGCCCAAGATCGCCCAGCACCGTCTGCAACCCCTTGCCTCCAAGCGTAGCGTCCTTCAGCGCCGTGGTAAGCGCGCCCGCAAACCGGTCGGATTGCGTTTCCAGATCGAGCAGCACGTCGTAAAGCGCGCTGGCGCTCTCGCGTGCGCCATCGATACTCGTCTCTTCAATGTCCATGAAACGTCCTCATCTGTCGGGAAAGCGGGTCATCAGGTCATCAAGAACCGCCCGCGTCGGATAGCCCTCGGCCGGAGCGAACGCGCCCGCCATCGCCGCAAACTCCATCGGCGACAGCGCCCAGAACGTCGCCGGGGGAAGCCGCAGCGTACAGAGCCCGGTATGGATCGCCGCCCGCCAGGGGAACGGTTCGGCGACGGGAGGTCGGGGCTCTGCCGCTGCGGCTAGGAAGGGTCCGCCTCTTTCGAGGTCTCCCCTCCCGTAAACGTCACGGTCAGAAGTTCGCCGACAAGGCTTGCATAGGCCGCGACGCCGCCTTCCATGCCCATCGCGGCCACCTCCTCGTCATCGATCGCGTTGCCGCCGCCGCGAAGCCCGGCGCCGATGATCGCGATCAGATCGCGCGCCTTGAGCCCGCCCGAGGAAAGCCGGCTGCCGAGATCAGCGAGGCCATTGGCCGCAAACGCAGTCTCAAGTTCCGCCAGCGCCCCCAGCGTCAGGCACAATATCCGCCGCTCGCCATCGAAGACCGCCTCCACCTCGCCGCGATGGCGGTTCGCCCTTCCACCGCCGCGGCTCATACCGCCGCTCCGAAGCTTACGGCCCCGCCCGATTCCAGCGCGATCTCGAACTGAACCTCGCCGTTGTGCTGGCCGCTATATTCGAGCGCCGAAATCTGGAACGGACCGGCAATCACGCCGAAGCCCGGAACCACGATCTGCGCCTCCACCAGCGCGGCGGAGAAAAACGCCGCACGCACGGTCTCGTCGGATGCCTGATCCTTGAATATCCCGGACGCCGTCATCGACGCCCGCTGAACGCCGGCGCCGGCCAGCAGCTCGCGCCAGCGTCCCGCGCTTTCGGAATCGGTGATGTCCACCGTCTCCGCGTTGAACGCCAGCCGCCGCGACCTCAGGCCGGCGACGGTTTCATACCCGCTGCCATTATGCAGTTTCAAAAGCAGGTCCTTGCCTTTCTGGGCCGTCATGGAACTCTCCGTTGTCTGTCTGAAAATCGGCGGCTCACGCCGGTTCGGTCACCGCGCGAAAGCGCATCTCGGCGAGGAAATAGCCGGTGCGCGTCACCCGCTTCACCCTGGTTGAACGATGCGCAAGATTGACAAGCGTCGCACCGGCAAGCGACAGCGCCTGATCGTCGAGTAGCGCCCGCACCCGCGCCTCGATCTCCTGCAATGCCTTGCGCCCATGCGCCTCCGACCAGATCTCGATCGTCAGCGCATGCTCGAACAGCTTGCCATCCACCGTCGAATCATCGGTGGTAACGCATTCGCCGAAGACGATGGCGGGCAGTCGCGGTCGGCTCAGCAGCCGGTCGAAGATCGCATCCGCGCCGATCAACCCCGTCAATTCGCTATCGCCGGAAAGCACCGCATGGATTGCCGCAAGAAGCGCGTTTTCAGTTGAGCTCATGGCGTAATCTCCCCGCATCGGCAGACCAGATAGCGCCCGGTCTCGTCGGGATCGCGCCAGCCATTGATCTTGAACACCCGCCCGCCACGCGTGAGCCGCATCCCCGGCATCAAATCCGTCCGCATCCGCATCCAGACCTCATGGGTCAGGCGAACAACCTCGCCATTGGCTTCCTCATCGAAGGCAATCGAGACCGGCTCGACCCGCGCCCAGAGCTTTGCGACCTCCGACCAACTTTCGGTCGCGCCCCCCTGCCCGTCCGGTGTGAATGTCGGCGCCATCAGCTGAAGCCTTGCCGAAAACGTCCCCGGATCCAACGTGCGCATCAAAGCCTCCATGCCTTGAGCGGCGCAATCAGCCGGTCATAATCGTCGGGCGTTCCAGCCGGCTGCTGATCGGGCCCGATCGCGCCGCGAAACACGAACATGTGCGCCACATGGCGCAGAATTGCCTGTCTCGCGACCTCCGGCACATCGGCTGCAGTCCCGAAACCCGATGTAAACTCTACTTCGATGCCGTTGACGCCGGCCCGCCATCCGCCCATGCCGGGCAGGTAGAACCGCGCCGGCCGCGCCCGCCCATCAAGCCGTCCGCCGTCGAGCGCCACGACGGTCGCCTCGCCATCGGCATCATACGCCGTCACCGCATCGACGCTCTGCACCGGCCCATGCGCCAGCGAAATCATGCCGCTCGTCGGCCAGGCATCGCGGTAGAGCCGCCACGTCTGGCTCACCAGCGCCAGACCACTCACGCTTTCCAGATATTCCCGCGCGGCCACAATCAGCGCCGCTACAAAATCATCTTCCTCGCTACCATCGAGGCGCAGAAACGCCTTGGCCTCGCCAAGGCTCACCGGCTCTTCCGCGGGCGGCGTTATCAGGGCATAGCTCATCGTCAAAATTCCTCCGGCAACGAAAAAGCCCCGACGCAAGCGCCGGGGCTGTCCTGTCTCAATTCTCGTCTCCTGCCGGGTCATCCCCGGGCTTGACCCGAGGACCCAGGCCAGTCGACCTGCCCGGCAGAAACGACCGACCTCACGCCTCGCCGAACTTGATCAGCTTGATCGCCTCGAAATTCTGCACCCCGCCGCCAACGCGCTTGGTGGTGTAGAACAGCACATAGGGCTTGGCCGAATAGGGGTCGCGCAGTACCCGCACCCCGGTGCGGTCGACAACCAGATAGCCGGCGGCAAAGTCGCCAAAGGCAATCGCCGTCTCGTCGGTCGCGATGTCCGGCATGTCCTCGGCCTCGGTCACCGGAAAGCCCATGAGCGAAGCGGACTGGCCAAGACCGGCCGGCGGCTGCCACAGATAATTGCCGTCATCGTCCTTGAACTTGCGGATGACGCCCTGCGTCTTCCGGTTCATCACGAAATGCGCGTTCTGGCGGTGCGCCGCCTTCAGCGAATAGATCGTCTCGATCAGCGTGTCGGAAGGATCGGCCGCCTTGAAAGCGCCATCCGCGCCCGTGGCGACATAGCCGATCTTGCCCCATTCCCAGGCGCTGTCAGCCACATTGGTGTAGCTCAGGAAACCCTTCGGCATGGTCGACGTATTGCCGTTGATGAAGGCAGCACTCTCCTGCTCGGCAAAGGCGATGTCGATTTCGCTCGCAATCCAGCTCTCGACATCCACCGCCGCATCGTCCAGCAGCGAGGCGCTCGCCGCCGGCATCGCGTAAAGCTCCATCGTCGGGAAGGAAAGCTCGGAAATGTCCGGCGTCGCGGTCTGGTCACGGTCGGCGATCTCGCCCACCCATCCGGCGGTAAAGCCCGAGGCGATGAACGGCTTCTTCAGCACCGCTCCGGAAACCTGGCGCACCGTCGCCAACTGCCGGATCGGCGAAACCGCCGTCAGCCGGCGGCCGATCTCGGTATCGGTCTCATCCGGCACCAGATAGCCGCCATCGCTCTCAGTCGTCGAAATCGCCTTGGCCTCGAGGGCGCGCAGCCCCTGCTCGTCGCCGCGGCGGATATAATTCTCGAACGCCGCCTTGTGCTCGCTCGCCGCAAGGCTGGTCGAGCGGCCAAGCGAAGGACGTGCCTTCTTCAGCTGCATCTCGTCAATCAGCCGCGACTGGGCGTCCATGGCGCGGTTGATGCGGTCGACCTTTTCACGGGTCACCGCATCCTCGCCCATCTTGCTCTCGATTTCGCCAAGCCGGCGGTCATTGGCTTCCTTGAAGGCCTCGAAACTCGACATGAAGTCCTCGAAAGCCTGATTGATCGGCGCGCTCTTGATCTCCGGCGCAACCTTCATCTGAGACATGGTCATAATCCTGTCCTCTCGCAAATATCGTTGGAATGCGGGCGTCGCCTGTGGCAACCGGCCCGCCTGTGGGTGTCAGGGCGTCATCATCCGGCGCGCCTGCCGCAGCAGGCCGAGAAGCCGGTCGTCATCCGCCCCGTCTGCGCCATTGGCCGCATCCTGCCTGCCAACAAGCGCGTCATAGCCGCCGGCCAGAAACCGGCGCGCCGCCTTTCGGGAGAGGCCGGCATCCCGCGTCAGCCATCGCTCGAATTCTCTGATCGTCGGAAAGATATCGCCCGCCTGCTTCACATTCGCGATCCGCGCCGAAGGCAGCATCGGAAAGGTGACGATCGATATTTCCCACAAATCGGCCTCCAGCACCCGGCGCACGCCGGATTTCGCATCCGTCCGCGCCCGCACCGTCTGGAAACCGATCGAAAGTCCGTCGAGCCCGCCCGCCTTCATCAGCGCGTGGACCTCGCGGGCACGTGCCACATCGGCGGAAAGCACGCCCTCGACATAAAGCCCGCGCCCGTCCTCGCGGATCTTCGTCCACGTCCCGATCGGCTCGCACGGATCGTGCTGGAACAGCATCCGCACCCCGCCCGCGCCGCGCTTCTGCAGCGAGCGCGAAAACGCCCCGCGTTCGATCATGTCCTTGCCGAGGTCGACCTCGCCGAAAAGGCTCGCATAGCCCGAAAACGAACCGTCGCCCGCAAGGTCGGTCAGCGACAGGTCGGCATATTTCAGTTCATCGGCCAGCATGGTGTTCTCGCCCATATCCACTCCTTGAAATTCGCCAGCCATTTTTAGTAGCCGACAGCCTCGCGCTTCTCCTCGTCGGAGAGAAAATCGGCCCCGGACACCCGCGTCCACAGAGCATCGCGCTCCGCCGAAAGGGCCGACACCTGGTCGAGATCGACCTCGAGCTTCAGCCCCGCGCCGTAAACCGGCGCGAGCCAGCTCGTCAGCGCCGCGGCAGTCCTCGCAATCAGCGGCAACACCGTCAGCCGGTAAAATGCCCGGTTCGCCTCCTGGTAATTGGAATAGGTGTTGTCGCCGGGGATCCCGAGCATCATCGGCGGCACCCCGATTGCGAGCGCGATATCGCGCGCCGCGCCGTTGCGGGCCTCGGTGAAATCCATGTCGCGCGGCGTCAGCCCCATCGCCTTCCAGTCGAGCCCGCCTTCCAGCAGCAGTGGACGGCCGGCACGCACCGGACCGGCATAGCCATCCTCCAGCTCCTGTTTCAGCCGCTCATACTGCTCCTCGGTCAGGTTCCCGCCATCCTTCGGCTGATAGACCAGCGCGCCCGACGGCCGTGCGGAATTATCGAGCAATGCCTTGTTCCAGACCGACGACGCATTGTGCAGATCGAGCGCCATCTGCGCCGCAGCCAGCGGCGAAAGCCCGGAATGATCATCGAGCGGATGAAACAGCCGCATATGCAGCACCGTCAGGCCGTCGCCCTCGGCCGCAAACCTGCTCACATGCGCGCCGATCCGATATTCATAAGCTTCCGGCCATCCGTCCCGCCCCTCGATGATCCGCACCCGGTCGGGCCGCAGCAAATGCAGCTCGCGCAACGTCTCGCCAACCAGGATCGGCTCGACATAGGCATTGCCGGAAAGCAGCAGATGACCGAACAGCGCCTCGAAGAAATCCGACCCGCTCATCCGCCCATTCGGTCGCTTTAAAAGCGCCAGTAGCGGATGGTCGGAAACCAGCGCCCCGTCCTCGAAAAGCTGCCAGGGCATCGCCGCCGCGGCCTCGGCAATCAGCCGCACCGCGCGGTGGGCCACCGGGTTCCTCATGAAGCCCTCGCGCGACAGCGCGGCATAGGACCGCCCCGTCCACCGCGCCTCTCCGCTGATCGAAAGCGCCGAAAGCGTCACCGGCGTCGCCTTTTTCTCGGACGCGGAAACCACGTCCGCCGGACGCCGTCCCGGCAGATGAAAGGGCATCTTCATGCCACACCTCTCTGTTTTCAAAACGAAAAAAGCCCCGGAAAACCGGAGCTTTGAAAACTACAAAAGCGGCAGGCCGCCAGCTATCGAAGCGCCGACTATCGCACCGGCACCACCGCAAAGCCCCCAAATCTTCTCGCCCCGGAGGGGAGAGATGCCCCGAAAGGGGCAGTGAGGGGGGAGTCTATCCGTACGAAAAACCTACCGGGACGAACCACCCACGGCGCCCCAACAGCTACCCCACAAATCGCGACGTCTTCACCGCCTTGTCGGTATCGTAATCCGCCGCCATCCGCATCTCGCGCAATGGCCGCACCGTCGCCGTCGACTTCTGATAGATTGGATGCGCCCGATAGGCCGCCAGCGCCGCCTCGTCCTCGAACTCGCCATAGACGACGAAATCGACCTGTTCGTCATAAAGGTCGCTACGGGTATTGCGCCCGATTTCCAGCACGCTTGCATGCGGGTTTTCGGTCAGCATCGAAAGCCCGGTCTCGATCGCATCCGCGTCCCCGCCTTCGGGAACCGAGAAGAAAACGATATGTCGTATCATGCCAGACCTCTGCGCTGTTCGGGCTTCTGCTAGCACTGGCGATTGCGGCGCGCAAGTCGCTATACGCCGCGCACGCGCGGCATCCCGTCGCCCTCCAGCAGCAGCGCCGTCAGCGCCCAGACCAGCGCATCCAGCCGGTCGGGAGACCGGCCCGCAGATAACCCGTCCGGCCCGAAATCGCACATCTGGTCAACCAGCCTGGCAAAATGCCCGGCATGGCGTACCCGCCCCTGCTCATAAAGTGCGGCCACCGGCTCGGCGCGCAGAAACTTGCCGCGCTTGGCCCTAACCGTCGAGACCGGCAGCCGTTCGTCGACGCTGCGCAGCATCGCCGTCACCATATCGCCGCCCTGGTTGATCTCGGCCACCACCCGGTCGGCATCGAAGCGCCGATAGGCTTCCACCACCGCCCGCGCCCATTGCGCCGGCGAACCGCCCTCGACCGAACAATCGGCCAGCACCAGCGCCCCGCCATTTTCCATCCCGCCAGCAACCACAATGCCGCAGACCGAATTGCGTCCCGATCCCGCCGGCGGATCAACCGCCACCACGATCCGCCCGGTCGCCATCGCCCGCCGGGCGACAAGCGCATCCAGATCGGAGCGCCGCCACAGCGCATCCTCGCGATCCTCTATCAGCTCGCCGTCAAGCTCCTGCCGCCCAAGCCGCGTCCCGCCATAGCGGCTGGAAAGCGCCTTGATGAAGCCCGGCGCCAGATTGGCGCGATTATCCGCCGTCGAAATTCGGGCCACCACCGTGTCGTCTTCGGCCATCAACCGCTTCAACAGCGGCACCGCGCGCGGCGTCGTCGTCACCATCTGCCGCGGCGATTGTCCGAGCCGCAGCCCGAATTGCAACATATCCCAGCATTCCTGGCCGTAGCGCCACTTCGCCAGTTCATCACACCAGGCAAAGTGAAACTGCGGCCCGCGCAGCGCCTCCGGATCCTCGGAGGAAAACAGATAGGCCATCGCGCCATTCGGCCACACCAGCCGCCGTCGCGTGATCTCGAAATCCGGCTTCATCCGCCGTGCCATCCGGCAGATCCCGGAAACCCCGTCGATCATCACCTCGCGGGCATCGCCGAGCGTCTCCGCCACCAGCGCGATCCGCAACTCGCTCGTGTCACCCTGAGCAATCGCTAGGTCATGCACCCATTCCGCCCCGGCCCGCGTCTTGCCAGAGCCGCGCCCGCCCATCAGCAGCCATGTCCGCCAGTCGGCGGGCGGCGGCAATTGCTCGGGCCGCGCCAGAAACCGCCACTCCTTGGCAAGGAAGGCGGCGTATTGAAACGGATCAGCCGGCCCGCTCGCGTTCAGCAAGCTTCCGTTCCGCCAGTTCCTCGGCCCGCTTTTCGATGAGGTCGAGGAAATGGGCTTTGGCATTGTCGTAATCCCTGAAATTCAGTTGGCGCTCTTCCTCGTCCATGCGGCTGGCCGCCAGCCGCCGCTGTAACTCGTCGGCCTTTTCCAGCGTGCGGATGATCAGCGCGATCGCGTCGGTCGCCGCCTTCACCTCGGCGCGCGCATCGCCGTCATCGCCCTGGTTGCCCCGCTTCACCGCCCGCATGCGCAACCGCTTGAAGAAAGCGAACTGCGCCCGCATCTCCGCCGTCAGGTCGTTCAGGAGCAGCCGCATGTCATCATCGCCGCCGCGCCGGGTCTTCGGCTCGATGAAGTGATAGCCAGCCTCCGTTCGCCCCGCCCCGCCTTCATAGCGGGGGTTGCGCGGCCACAGCCCGAATAGCGAGATATCGAATGACTCATGGTCAGCCACAATGAAGCTCCTTCCGGCTTCTCGCGAGAGAGGCCGTTCGACCATAAAAAAGCCCGGTCGAAACCGGGCGGCAACAAATCCGGATGGAGCCGTCACCGGCTCGCAGAAGGTCAAAAAAGATAGAGCGGTTCCGCGATACGAGGAAAAGCGGAACCGCTCCAGTCTGAGTGACGGCTGAATCGGGCGGGAAGGCGACGCAGGGTCAAACCCGCAAATTCCCGACCGTAGACAGAAGCTACCAAAGCACCGTTACGCCGTCAAGGATTATTTTCCTATAATAGGTATTTTTTCTTATCTTGTAATTTTGGGGGAAGGCCTCATCCCGTCTTCTCTCCCGTCAGAACCGGCCATTCGATCAGGTAGTCCTCGTAGTCCTCCACCGCTACCTTCATTTCGCTGATGGTCTTGTCGCGCGCGGAAATCCCGGCCTGATGCACCGTCTCGCGGTCTCCGGAAACCAGGTAATGCCACCAGTAGAGGTCGCGTCCCTCATGGATCAGCCGATAGGCGCAGGTCGGCGGCAGCCAGGGTATTTCCCGCACGCCCTCCATGTCGAGCTGAATGCATTCCGGCACCGTCTTCTGCCGGTGCTCGTAATCCGAACACTGACAGCTATGCCCGTCCAGCAGCCGACAGGCGACCGAGGTGAAGGCCACCTCTCCCGTCTCCCAGTCCTCCAGCTTGTTCAGACAGCACAGCCCGCAACCATCGCAAAGGGCTTCCCATTCGCGATTGTCCATCTCTTCGAGCCGCTTTACCCGCCAGAAGGGTTCGTCCGCCTTGTCAGCCATTGGTCTTCCTTTTCGCCGAACCGCCTATATGCGCGCATCGCGGTCGCGCTTCAACCCGCATCAGGCCGGACATCAGGTAAGTAATTACTGACTTAAACAAAGGTCTTATCACTATCGGTCAATTGCGACAATTTGCCCGCTTGCTAGCATCACCCCATGCGCTCCGGAGGATGAGCGCTTCTGCGCTGAGGAGAGCGCAGCCCTTTTCACGACTTGGGAGGAGTCTGAATGTCTCGCTTTATCATGAACCGGCGCAGCCTGCTGAGAGCGGGCGCGGCCGCCGGCATCACGCTCGCCGCACCCATGCATTTCGTCCGCGGCGCCTATGCCCAGGACAAGATGTCCTGCAACATGCCGACCGGCAGCAATGTCGTGCTCGGCTTCAACGTGCCCCAGACCGGCCCCTATGCCGATGAAGGCCTCGACGAGTTGAAGGCCCTCCAGCTCGCCGCCAAGCATCTGAACGGCGAAGGCGATGGCGGCATGCTGTCGACCTTCTCCTCTAAGACGCTGAAGGGCAACGGCATTCTCGGCAAGAAGGTCGACTATGTCACCGGCGACACTCAGACCAAGTCGGATGCCGCCCGCGACGGCGCCAAGCGCATGATCGAGAAGGACGGCGCGGTGATGATCACCGGCGGTTCGTCCTCGGGCGTCGCCATTGCCGTGCAGAGCCTCTGCCAGGACATGGGCGTCATCTTCATGGCGGGCCTCACCCATTCCAACGACACCACCGGCAAGGACAAGCGCCGTTACGGCTTCCGCCACTTCTTCAACGCCTATCAGTCGGGCGAAGCGCTCGGCCCCGTCCTCGCGAAGGAATATGGCAAGGACCGCCGCGCCTATCACCTCACCGCCGACTATACTTGGGGCTGGACCCAGGAGGAGTCGATGAAGAACGCCACCGAGGCGCTCGGCTGGGAAACTGTCCAGACGGTCAAGACCCCCGTCGGCGCGGGCGACTTCTCGCAGTACATCACCCCGGTTCTCAATTCCGGCGCGGATGTCCTGATTCTCAACCACTACGGCGGCGACATGGTCAATTCGCTGACCCAAGCCGTGCAGTTCGGTCTCAAGGACAAGCAGGCCAACGGCAAGAACTTCGAGATCGTCGTGCCGCTGTTCTCCGACCTGATGGCCAAGGGCGCGGGCTCCGCCGCCGAGAACATCCTCGGCTCGGCCAACTGGCTGTGGTCGCTAGACAATGACGGCACCAAGGCCTTCGTCCAGTCCTTCGGCGCCGAATACGGCTTCCCGCCGTCCCAGGCCGCCCAGACCTGCTACGTCCAGGCCCTGCTCTACGCCGATGCCGTGGAACGCGCGGGCACCTTCTTCGCACCGGAAGTCATCAAGGCGCTGGAAGGCTTCGAGTTTGACGGTCTCGGCAATGGCCCGACGCTTTACCGCGCCGCCGACCACCAGTGCATGAAGGATTGCCTGGTCGTGCGCGGTAACCCGGACCCGCAGAACGAGTACGACCTCCTCAAGGTGGTCGAAGTCGTGCCGCGCTCGCAGGTCGATTACGACCCGTCGATCTTCGGCGGCGAGCTCGGCCCCGATACGGCCAAGCAGTGCTGATCTCGGCCAGATGAACAACGGACCAGGCGCCAGATCCGCGCCCGGTCCCGCGCATCGAAACAGCGGATAGCGGGTAATGGACGCCATCATCATTCAAATTCTGAACGGTCTGGACAAGGGCGCGGCCTATTCGCTGATCGCGCTTGGCCTCACTTTGGTCTTCGGCACGCTCGGCGTGGTCAATTTCGCCCATGGGGCGCTGTTCATGCTCGGCGCGTTCTGCGCCGTCGCCTTCAACGCGCTGATCTCCTGGCCAATCCAGCCGCCCAAGGAAGAAGGCGCGCTGTTCGCGCCCCGCGCCATCCCCTACATGGAATACGCTTTCGGCGATGTCGGGGCCACGATCATCAACTGGTCCGTGCCGCTTTCCATCCTGCTGGCGATCCCGGTCATGCTGCTCTTCGGGCTTGTCATGGAACGCGGCCTGATCCGGTTCTTCTACAAGCGCCCCCACGCCGACCAGATTCTCGTCACCTTCGGCTTGGCGATCGTGTTGCAGGAGATCATCAAGCAGATTTTCGGCGCCAACCCGATCCCGCAATCCGCTCCCGCCGTCTTCGCCGGCACCGCCAATGTCGGCGCATGGATCGGCATGGCCGATGCCTTCATCGTCTATCCCTGGTGGCGCCTGATCTATTTCCTGACGGCGCTCCTTATCATCGGAGCCGTCTTCGCCTTTTTGCAATTCACCACCTACGGCATGGTGGTCCGCGCCGGCATGCGTGATCGCGAGACCGTCGGCCTGCTCGGCATCGACATCGAGAAGCGCTTCACCGTCGTCTTCGGCATCGCCGCCGTGGTCGCAGGGCTTGCGGGCGTGATGTACACGCCGATCCTGCCGCCGAACTACCACCTCGGCATGGATTTCCTTGTCCTCAGCTTCGTCGTGGTCGTGGTCGGCGGCATGGGCTCGCTGCCCGGTGCTATTATTGCCGGCTTCACGCTCGGGATCCTGCAATCCTTCGCCTCGATGAACGAGGTGAAAGCCATCATCCCCGGCATAGACCAGGTCATCATCTACCTCGTCGCCGTCATCATTCTCTTGACCATGCCGCGCGGGCTCATGGGCCGCCGCGGCGTGATGGAGGACTAGACCCGCATGTTCGCCAATCTTTCCCGCAATGACTGGCTGCTGTTTGCCATCTTCTCGGCCATCGTGCTTGCCGCGCCCATCCTGTTCATGCCGCTCGGCGCCGCCTATCCGGCGCTCCTGCAGAAGTTCGCGATCTTCGGCATTTTCGCCATCGGCTTCAACATCCTGTTCGGGCTGACGGGCTATCTCTCCTTCGGTCACGCCGCCTTTCTCGGCGTCGGCTCCTATGCCGCCGTCTGGTCGTTCAAGCTTCTGACGATGAACGCGATCCCGGCGATCATCTTCGCGATGATCTGTTCCGGCCTGTTCGCCGCCGTCATCGGCTACGTCACGCTCCGGCGCTCGGGCATCTATTTCTCGATCCTGACGCTCGCCTTCGCCCAGATGAGCTACAACCTCGCCTATTCGGTGCTGACACCAATCACCAACGGCGAGACCGGCCTGCAGCTTTCGCACAATGATCCGCGCATCCTCGACCGGATGTTCTTCGAAGCCGGGGCCGGCCTGCCCTCGCCCGATTTCTTCGGCATCCAGCTCCAGGGTTATGGCGGCTTCTATTTTTGCGCCATAGCCCTTTTGATCTGTTTCTATCTCACCATCCGCATCTTCCGCTCGCCCTTCGGCATGATGCTGAAGGCGGTGAAGTCGAACCAGAACCGGATGATGTATACCGGCTTCAACACGCGGCCTTATCTCCGATCCGCCTTCATCATCTCCGGCATGTTCGCCGGCCTTGCCGGCGCGCTGATGGCCGTCACCGATCCGCTTGCAGGCGCCGAACGCATGCAGTGGACGGCTTCGGGCGAGGTCGTGCTGATGACCATTCTCGGCGGCGTCGGCACGCTGGTCGGCCCGGTCATCGGCGCCGTCGTCATCAAATATTTCGAAAACATCTTCTCGTCCTTCAACGAGCAGGCCCTGCACCAGACCTTCTCCCTCCTGCCGGACACGCTCGAGACCCCGCTGGTCAAGATCCTGTCGCTGTTCGTCGGCGAGGGCTGGCACCTAACGCTCGGCCTGATCTTCATGGCCATCGTCATCTTCCTGCCCGGCGGCATCATGGAAGGCGTCAAACGTGTCCGCGCCCGCTTTGGCGGCGGCGGCACCGGCAAGGCGGAGGAACAATCCGTCGCCGAAGTCCAGCCCGCGGAGTAGCACCATGGCCGACAACAACATCGTCCTTCACGTCGACGACGTCCACAAGAGCTTCGGTGGCCTGCGCGCGCTCTCCGATGTCAATCTCGAGGTCGAAAGCGGCAAGGTTCACGCCATCATCGGCCCCAACGGGGCCGGCAAGTCCACCCTGCTCAATGTCTGTATCGGCCGGCTGAAGCCGACCCACGGCAAGGTCGTCTTCGACGGCCAGACGCTGACCAGCCACGCGCCCCACGAGATCAACCAGATGGGCGTCTCGCGCGTGTTCCAGACGCCGGAAATCTTCCCGGACCTGACGCTGATCGAAAACGTCATGATCCCCGCCTTCGCCCGCCGCGACGGCGCGTTCAAGCTGAACGCCATCCGCGCCCTTGCCGGCGAGAACGAGGTGCGCGAGGAGGCCGAATTCATTCTGGAGGATATCGGACTTGCCCCCCGTCGCCATCACGAGGCGGGCTCGCTGTCGCGAGGCGACAAGCGCCGGCTGGAGCTTGCCATGTGCCTGATCCAGAAGCCCAAGCTGCTGCTTCTCGACGAACCCACCGCCGGCATGGCCCGTCACGACACCAACCGCACCATCGAACTGCTTCAGCGCATCAAGGCCCGCGGCATGACCAAGGTTATCATCGAGCACGACATGCATGTCGTGTTCTCCCTCGCCGACAGGATATCGGTGCTTGCACAGGGCCGGATCATCGCCGAAGGTTCACCCGATGAGGTGCGCGGGAACCCGAAGGTCAAGGAAGCCTATCTCGGGGAGACCGAGGCATGAACATGCACAGCAACAATGTCCGCGAGGAGCAAAACCGGATGGCCACCGAAAAGGGCGATGCATTCTTCAGCGTCCGCGACATTCACGCCTGGTACGGCGAAAGCTACATCGTTCAGGGCGTTTCCTTCGATATCGCCAAGGGCGAGGTGCTGTCCCTCCTCGGCCGCAACGGCGCCGGCAAGACCAGCACGCTGCGCACCCTCGCCCGCCTCGACAATCCGGCCCTGAAGAGCGGTGAAATCTGGCTCGATGGCGAATCGCTGCACAACAAGCGCGCCTTCGAGGCCGCCAAGATGGGCGCGCAGCTCGTGCCGGAGGACCGCCGCATCATCGGTGGCCTCACGGTCGAGGAGAACCTCGTCCTCGCCCAGGTCTCCGGCGAAAAGGGCTGGACCATCGAAAAGATCTACGATCATTTCCCGCGCCTCGCCGAGCGCCGCAGGCAGGACGCCGTCACCATGTCCGGCGGCGAGCAGCAGATGCTGGCCGTCGCCCGCGCGCTTGCCCGCGAAATCAAGATCCTGTTCCTCGACGAGCCCTATGAGGGCCTCGCACCGGTGATCGTCCACGAGATCGAAAGCATCGTCCGGCAAATCCGCGACCTCGGCATCACCACCATCATCGTGGAGCAGAACGCGGTCGCAGCCCTTCGCCTCTCCGACAAGGCGGTCATCATGGACACCGGCCAGATCGTCTTCTCCGGCACCGCCGCCGAAGTGCTCGACAACGCCGAACTGCGCGAGGAATATCTGGCGATCTGATTTTCTTGTCCTCAGGCTAACCGCGCCCGAACTGACCACGCGCTACAGTCTGACCGCATAGCCCCCCAATCTTCTCGCCCTGGAGGGGAGAGCGACTGTCTTGGCGGTCAAGCGTTTTTCCATGGTTTTTGATCCCGGATTATGGCGTTCAGGATGGTGAGCAGTTTTCGCATGGTTGCCACGATGGCGACGATCTTGGGTTTTCCGGCGGCGACGAGGCGTTCACGGAAGGCCTTGAGAACGGGGTTGTGACGGCTGGCCACGAGCGCTGCCATGAAGAGCGCCGAGCGCACCTTGCCCCTGCCGCCGCCGGTGAAGCTCTTGCCTTTCCACGAGCCCGATTGTCGTGTCCAGGGCGCAAGGCCGGCAAGCGAGGCGATCTGCCGCCGGTCGAGACGACCGAGTTCGGGCATCTCGGCCAGGAGCGTGCGGGCTGTTGCCGGTCCCACCCCAGGCACCGAGGTCAGCAGGCCTTCGCGCACCCGCCACAGCGGCGATCTGCGGATGTGATCATCGAGATCGGCATCCAGGCTTTCCAACTCATGCCGCAGCGCACTCAGCAGACGCCTGATGCTCTTCTGCGTCTCTTTGGCCAACGCCATGCGTGCCCGGTTTTCCTCGGCCACGATCATCTGCACGATCTGCCGACGACGCGCCACCAGAGCCGACAGCGCCTGTGTCTCGGCGTCCTTGAGCGGACGAAGCGCGGGTCTGGTGGCCATTACGAAGGCGGCGATCAAACCCGCATCGATCAGATCGGTCTTGGCTTTGCGGCCGATCGCGTGGGCATAGGCGCGAACCTGGGCCGCGTTGACCACGATGACGGGCAGCCCCGCTGACGACAGCCCCGCCACAGCAGGCGTCTCGAAACCGCCCGTCGCTTCCAGCGCAACGATGTCGGCCTTGACTGACTGCAGGCGCGCTATCAACTCGTCGATCCCGGCTTGTGTGTTGACCACCGCAAACGCCAGGCCGGACGGCGCCACGGCCACATCCAGACGATCTTTCGAAACATCGATTCCAACGACGATATCCATCTTAACCCATCCTTGCTTAAACGGACTTTGCTTGCGCAAGCGGCCCTGGCGACTGTTCGGGTTCGATGGAACGGCGGATGGAACCCCTTGCTCTCCCACGGGCTTGGTGTCCCGGATGCCGTTCGGCTTTCCATCCGCCACCGCGGGCGAAACAATATCACACGTGGTGGAATTCAAGTTACAAGATGTCGCGAAAGCGACAGTGAGGGGGGAGACTTTCACCGCGAACGCCCTCACGATTTGAAACGCTGAACCACCCTCACTGCCCCTTTCGGGGCATCTCCCCCGCCAGCGGGAGAGACTATTGGGAGCAAGCCTCATGGCCATCGATGCGATGCCGCCTTCAAAAGGCAAGCGCGATTCCTGCACCTTCCAAGCCGAGACGCCCCCTCCCCTCCACTATGGTTAACATCTTTATAACGTTTTCTCCCTAACCTGTTGTCGATAGAAGACATTTGTCGGGGAGTACGGTCTTGGTCGATCGGTATCGCGAACTTGAAGGGCTGAAGAACACGCGCAATCTCGACGTCGTGCTGATGGCCACGGTTTCAGGCTTTGGCTCGCTCGACAATCCGAGCGGCGCCGAGCGTCGGCGCTTTGCCGAACTCTTCGGTCCCGTCTACGAGGCCTCGTCACCGGAGGCGCGCCGCCAGGCGGTCGCCGCCCTTTCCTGCCACGCCCATGTGCCGCAGGATGTCTGCCGCTATATCGGTAGCCGCGAGATCGCGGTCGCGGCCCCTTTCCTCGCCCGCTCGCCCGCCATTACCGACGACACGCTGATCGCCCTGATCGAGACCACGACCGAGGAACATATCCGCGCCATCATCCACCGGACGGACCTGTCGCAGAAGGTCATCCAGGCGCTGATCGGCGCACGGCGCTCGGAAGAACAGCAGGAACCCGCCGGCAATTTCGACATCGACACCGGCACCCGCGATGACAGCGAGGCGCTGCGTCGCACGCTGAAGGCCATGGCCGCCGGCACCGGCGATGAAGACCGTCTCGGCGTCTCCACCCTCACCGAGTTGCAGACCGCCCTCCTGGTCCGCTTCGCGCGCCGCGCCGAAAAGCCGTTCTTCACCGAAACCTTCACCCGCGCGCTTGGCGGCGACCGGGTGCTCGCCCGCCGCATTCTCGATGAACCCACCGGCCAGCGTCTTGCCGTCGCCCTGATCGCGCTTGGCATGAACCATGCGGACACGAGCTACGTCCTGCCCCGCATCGCCGCGATTGACCGGCAGAACAACGAAACCACCGAACACGCGGCAGAAAAGCTCGTGGGATCGCTGAAGCCCGCCGCCTGCATCCAGGAACTGCTGGGCTGGCAGTCTGAACGCGAGCGCGAAACCCGTGTCGCCGCCGAGAAACAGGAAGCGGCGCGGCGCACGGCGTGAACCGCCCGGTCGCCGTCAGCGCAAGGAACCCGCTCAGCCCTGCTCCTCATCGGCAATGTTGAAGAAGCCGTCCACATCCTCGCATTCCAGCACCACGACCCAGAGGTCGCTGTCGAACCGCATTTCGCGTTCCAGCATTTCCGACACTTTTTCAGATGACGCCGCGTTGAGCCGCCTCTCGAAAACCCGGTCCTGGACGTCCTCTTCCACAAAGCTCTGCGGCGCGGGCAGATAGAGGCTCTCGGTGCCATCGCGGAAAATCTGGCGGATCGCGATCGCCCCCGCTTCGGCCGCCCCCTTGCGCTCGATCACCGCGAAACCGCCCGCGGCGAAGGCGTCGCGCACCAGCGCGGAAGCAAAAAAATCTGAACGAAGGCGCATATCGGCCACTCCGGGATTTCCACGACGTTCTCATGGCATGCCCTATGGTCGGGCTTTTTGCAACGGCAGATTGGCAGCCCTAAAGCGCGCCGATCTCGCGAAGCTTGTCGCGCACGGCCTCATTCGGCTCGCCCGTTTCCGGCAGCCGGTAGTGTTTCTGGAATTCGAGGATCGCCGCCCGCGTTGTCGCCCCGGCAACGCCGTCGACCACCACACCGTCATAGGCGATATTCACCAGTCCGCGCTGGATCTCGACCACCATCGGATCGGCGACGGCAGCCCCGGCGGGCGCTGTCTCCGCATTCAGGATGTCGGCAACCGGATCAGGTGATGCGGCGGTCTCCGGCCGCGGTTCCGGCAGCGGCGCGGCTACGCTGAGCAGCGCCACAACCTCCTCGTCGGCCTCCCCGGTCGGCGTGATACCGCTATCGCTCTGGAATGCCCTGATCGCCGCTTTCGTCAGCGGGCCGGTTACCCCGTCCGGCGTGCCCTTGTAGTAACCCCGCGCCGCCAGCGCCTGCTGAACGGCAAGAATATCCGGTTCATCGGAAACCGGCGCGGGCGCGGGCGGGGCTGAGGCGGTCACGTCCTGTTCGGTCGCGGCGCTCGTTGCCGGCGGCAGGTTGGCCTCGACCTGTTCGAGGATCGCGACCAGATCGTCCTTCGGCTTTTCGGCGGCGACGGTCTCGCCATCCTCGAGTTCGATGCGGAAACTCTCGAAGTCCGTCACCTCCGCCATGCGGCGGCCGGGCACGGCATAGGGGTTGGTCGGCTGGCGCGTCTTCATCATCGGGCTCGGATGCGGCCCCGGCTGATACCACAGCGCATTGGCCGATACGAAGCTGAAGACCACGCCGAACACCAGCGGCCCGCCGATCTTGCCCGGATGACGCGCCGCCAGGCCGCCCAGCGACGACGCCGTGCGCCCGAGCAGCGAGGGCGTCTTCTTCCCGCGCTTTCCGGTTTTCTTCGTCGTCTTTTTCGCCATTCAGTCCATCACCCGTATCTTCGCCGCTTTTCAAACCATCGGCATCCGGTCACGCCTCTCGCCGCAGAAAATAGACCGCGGCTGTTAACGAAGGGTAATGGAGCGGGCCTCCCGCTGCCAGCGTCGCGCGCGCCGATAGCGCCTCTACAATCGAAAAAATCTCTGGATATGGTTAATGGTGTACGTTGCAGTAACACATCAAGGCACACCCTGTTTTCAAACTAAGGTTTTGATTTATTTTTATATTTCAACGCACACCCATTGTCAGGTGCTGGAGTGCCACTCATGTGTCCGTTTTCCCGCGCCCTTTTAGCGGCTCATTTACCGTCTTAGGTTAAGTGTGGGTACAACGCTTGCGGGCACAACCAACAGGCCGGGGGCCGATGAGATTCCTGCTGAAATCCGCTTTCATGATTTTCGTTCTGCTCCTGCTGGTGCCGTTCTTCGCGCCGCTCATGCTTGGGGGTGCGGCAACGCGCGAGCAGCAGGCCCTGCCAAGCGGCCAGGATATCGGCGGCGCGGTGTCGGCCGCGCGCGGCACGTTCGAATATATGAGCGGCATCTGCGACGAACGCCCCGATGTCTGCAATGACGGTTCGGGCATTATCAGCTTTCTCGGCCGCCGCGCGCGCCAGGGCGCTGAGATCGTCTATATCTATCTCGGCCAGCACTTCGGCGACAAGACGCCGAAACCCACGCAGGAAACCGCTGCCGCGCCCAAGGTCGCCCGGACCGCCACTCCGGAGCCCGTCGTCGAACCAGAGCCCGCGGTGGTTGCCGGAAATACGCCCGATCTCATCCAGACCGGGGCGATCGTCGGCCAGCCGGCCAAGGTCGAGGCACCCGTGCGTATCCCCGGCCTGCCCGAAAACGTACCCGTGCCAACCCCGCGTCCGCGCTGAAACACCGGCAAATTTCGGCTTCCTGCGCTGCCGCGCATTTCAATTCCGGCCGCATCGAACTATATCGGGGCAGTAGCAATCAAAAGGCCGGATGATGAGCGACAAACTCAAGCAGATTATCGACGACTTTTCCTTTCTCGATGACTGGGAAGACCGCTACCGCTACGTCATCGAACTCGGCAAGGCCCTGCCCGACCTGCCCGAGGACGAGAAGATCGAGGACAATCGCGTGCATGGCTGCGCCAGCCAGGTCTGGCTGGTGTCAAAGGCAGGCGAAGGCGAGGACCCGGTAATGGAATTCCGCGGCGATTCCGATGCCTTCATCGTGCGAGGACTCGTATCGATCGTGCTTACCGTCTATTCGGGCCACACAGCATCCGAGATCGCGAAGACGGACGCCATCGAAACCTTCCGCAAGATCGGCCTCATCGATCACCTCTCGGCCCAGCGCGCCAACGGTCTCAACGCCATGGTCACCAAGATCCGCGAAACGGCGGCGCGCGAACTCGCCGCCTGAGCGGGTTTATTCCTCCGTGAAGAACGCCGAGATTTCGGGCCGGTAGCCTTCCGCGCCCCAACCGCGAATACCGGTCTTGGCCGGCGGCGGCGCGTAATGGCGGACAAGCGCCAGCAATGCGGTGCGCACCATCAGCTTGGCGGAGCGGACCGGCCATTGCCGCTCCCGCTCGATCTGTTCGAGCCCCTTCATGAAGCAGCAGAAATCGAGCGCGATATCGGCAAGCTCCGGGCCAACCGCCTTTAGCGCCCGCGCCACGCGGCGGCGTGCGTCGATCGCCGTATCCGACATGGCCGAGGGGGCGGCAAAGCGGCTCCGCGTCTCGAGGCGCGGCTGAAGCGAGGCGGAAATCCGCGGCTGCATCAGCGCGCGGTTGAAATCCTCCGCCAGCCGTTCGCCGGCCGCAAACGCCTCCTCCGTCAGAAAAGCAGAGCCGTCGCGCGCCTTCAACCGCGCCAGCATGTCCAGCGGCGTCTTCTCTCCCATCTCAGCCATCATGACGCACCTCGGCGGCAATAACCACGTTATAGGCCAGCCGCTCGACAGCGGCGATGAATTCATCGAAAGCCCGGTCGTCGCGCCGGTCCTCGATCACGCGGCAGGAATAGGCCACCGTCGTGCGATCGCGCCCGAAGGCAAGTCCGATCTCGCTCAGCGACAACTGCAGCGATACGTGGCAGACATACATGGCGATCTGGCGATAATGCGAGACGGAGCGCCGCCGCTCGGCGCGGATCGAAATCCGCTCGCCGGCGATAAGCGCCATCTCCTTGGTGATCAGCAGAACAATGCGGCAAGCCTTGCGGATATCCGACATCTGGCTTGCCCTCTCGATGCACCAGGCTGGCTGATGGTTCAGGCGTTGTTGGAAGGTCGTCGCGACCGGCGATGCTACGCGTTGCTCGTTCATGTCAGCTCCCTGAAAAATAGGATTTTATTCTTACATCGGCGCCGGAAGCGGGGACATAAAGAGGGGTACCCTCAAAACCGCCTGTTGTTTTTGTTTACTTATTTTCCTCCATAATAGGATTATTTTCCTACTCTCTTCAACCGTTTACCTATACGGGCATTGCGCGAAGGTAAACACAATCTTAGAGAAAGGCCCCCTGAGAGGACGCCGGCATTTGCTAGCGCTGGCACATAAAAAAATGCCAGCAGCCTCTCGACCGCCGGCATCCAGATTCGGAGCGAAATCGTATGATCGCGGTTAGCGCCCGCGGCGCTGTCCGAGACCCATTTCCTTGGCAAGGCGGGAACGCGCCTCGGCATAGGAGGGCGCCACCATCGGATAATCCGCCGGCAGGTCCCACTTTTCGCGATATGCGTTCGGGGTCAGGTCATGATGGGTCATCAGGTGACGCTTCAGCGACTTGAAGCTGCCGCCGCATTCCAGACAAACGAGATGGTCGCCGCTGATCGACTTGCGAACCGAAACCGCCGGCTTCTGCTTTTCGGCCGCCTGGGCGGCAGCCTGCGGCTTCGCGGTGTTGCTCAGCGCGGCGTGTACCTCGTGAATGAGCCCCGGCAGATCGCCAGTCTGGATCACATGGTTGCTCACATAAGCGGCCACGATATCGGCGGTCAGCTCCACGAGGGCCTGGTTGTCCTGCTCGATCGTTGCATCCGTCATTCTTCACTCCTGTTCTTTTCTTTGCCTGCCCGCGCCCGCAGTTACTCTGCGCAAGGACGCCTTCAGAAAATCTCTTCAAGCAGCGCCGTTGGTCGTCGTCGTTTCTGCGTAGAAATTAAAGCCGCGCCGCCCGGAAAACCGGCAGCACAGCCTCACGGATAGGGCCTGATTATTTCCATTAACGCACAAAATATTCACGCGCTCTTGGAGGGAATACCACTTCAATGACAAATGTAAAGTTTAAATCGTCGTTTTATCGTCTTTATTGAAAGCAGCGAAGCGCGACCACGCGATTTCGGGTCTGCCCATGGCATAATACTTAAAAACATTCCAAAGTCGTAAAAACCGTGCTGCTAGTCACTGTCTCTACTTTGTAATTCATCTCTGACCGTATTCTCGTATAGCGGGTAGCCAACCTCATGAGAGGCGCGCGCCAGTAGATGCGCCGAGATCGGCGCCGTGATGATGAAGAATACGATACCCGCGCAGGCCCGCACGAACGTGGATATCTCGCCGGCATGAATGCCGATTGCAAGAAAGATCAGTCCCGCGCCGACCGTGCCGGCCTTGGAGGCCGCATGCATGCGCGAATAGAGATCGGGCAGCCTGATGATGCCGATTGCAGCCGTAAGCGTGAAGGCAGCGCCCCCAAGCATCAGGATGGAGACCAGTCCGGCCAGAAGATATTGCGCCATACCCCTACTCCCCGCTCTTTTCCGCATCGGCCGAAACCACCGGCACGTCTTCGCCTGACGGCCCGGAATCATAGGCCATCGGATGCGGTTTCACCTTGAAGCCCGTCTCGGTATCGGCCCGCATCGCGCTCGAACGGATGAACCGCGCGAAGGCGACAGTCGCCAGAAAGCCGACAAGGCCGAGCGCGATGGCGATGTCGATGTAAAGCGTGAACCCGGTCCGCACCGCAATCACGATGATAAATCCCACGCCCACCGCCACGATCATATCGAGCGCCAGAACACGGTCCGGCAGCGTCGGCCCCTTCACCACCCGAAAGGCCGTCAGGAGCAGCGCAATCGAAAGCAGAACAAGGGACATATCTGCGGCATGCTGTACGATCTCCTCAGGCGTCATCAGGCAAAAGCCTCCCTGATCTTGGTTTCGAAGCCCTCGGCGATGCTCTTCCTGATCGCGTCGGGATCGGCGCAGTCAATCGCGTGGATATAGAGATATTTATTGTCATCCGAAACGTCGACGGACAGCGTTCCGGGCGTCAGCGTGATCATGTTGGCAAGCAGAACGATTTCGAAATCCTTTTCCAGCGTCAGTTCATAGCGGAATATGCCGGGCTTGACGTTCATGCGCGGCGAGCAGACGAGTTTCGCGACCGACCATGCCGACGCCATGAGCTCGTACAGAAACAGCATCAGCAGTTTGAACAACCGCTTCACGCGCGAGAAATAGCCTGTTCCGCCGATCTGGTGGCGCACCAGCCCGACCGCGATCGCACCGATGATAATGCCGAAGAACAGATTGTGCAGCGAGGCGCTGCCGGTTACGGCAACCCAGAAGATTGCCAGAACGAGATTGGAAAGCAGTATCTTCATTGCACGCTTCCTCCCGGGAAGACCGACAGGAAATACCCCTCCGGCGAAAGAATCCCGCCAATCGCCTTTGAAGTCAGGTTCAGCACCGGCTCCGGATAGAGCCCGAAGACGACAACAATGGCGGAAAGCCCGATAATCGGCAGCCACTCGGAAAACGGTATCCTGAGCGTCTCGGAAACCTCACCCTCTGCGGGGCGCCAATAGGCCAGCAGGAATATCCTGCCAAGCGAAACCGTCAAACAGAACCCGGCGAAAAGAATGCCGGCTGCAAGCCACCAAGACCCGGTTTCGACGCTGGCGCGCACCAGGATGGCTTTGGGCCAGAAGCCGGAAAACGGCGGCAGTCCGGCGGCGGCGAAGAACGCGCCAAGGCTGAGGCCGGCAAACACCGGATAGCGCTTATAGATGCCGCCGATCTGGTTGAGCGAGAAGCCGCCGGCGAGCCGGCCGGCAAGGCCGGTGATCAGATAGAGCAGCGTCATCAGGATCATCGAATGCAGCGCGTAGAACAGTGCGCCCTGCAAGCCGTCCATGCCGCCGATCGCAACGCCCGCAAGGCAGTTGCCGATCCCCACGATCACGACATAGCCGACAGCGCGGCGGATATCATGCTGGGCGATCGCGCCGAGACCGGCCAGAACCATGGTGAGGAAGGCGGCAAGACCGACGACGGAGGAAAGCGACGCAAGATCGGCCGGCAGGATCATAACCATGACCCTGAGCAGCGCATAAACGCCGACCTTGGTCAAAAGCCCGCCGAACAGCGCCGAAACCACGGTGCGCGGCGTATGATAGGAGGCCGGCAGCCAGAAATTGACAGGAAAGGCCGCCGCCTTCATGCCGAAGGCCAGCACGAACAGCGCCCCGATCGTCGCGGTCGGCAGTGCCGGGGTTTCGCGCGCCCTGATCGCGATATCGGCCATGTTGAGCGTGCCGAACACGGCGTAGATATAGGCAACCGCGATCAGGAACAGCGTGGTGCCGATCAGGTTCAGCACCGCATATTTCATCGCGCCGTCAAGCTGCTCGTGGGTGGAACCCAGGATCAGCAGGCCGAAGGACGAAATCAGCAGAACCTCGAACCAGACATAGAGGTTGAAGATATCGCCGGTCAGGAACGCGCCGGAGACGCCCGCGATCAGCAGCAGCAGAAACGGATAGAATCCGTAGCGGCGCCCGCTCGTGTCGATGCTGCCAAGCGCGAACACAGCGCCTGCAAGCCCCGCAATGGCGGCGGCCAGCGCGAACAGCGCGCTCATGATGTCCGCGGTGAAGGCAATGCCGAAGGGCGGCAGCCAGCGGCCCGCCACCATGGTGAGCGGCCCGTTTTCCCATACGGTATAGAGCAGCAGACTGTCGATGACGACCAGAAAGGCAAGCGCGGCGATGGCGATCACGGGATGCCAGACGGTGTGCTTGCGGATCATCATCAAGAGCGCGCCGACGGCGATACAGGTCGCGACCGGCAGGATGACGAGCCAGTCCGTCAGCGTCGTCGGCGCCATTACCAGCGCGGCGGAAGGATCGATTTGGTAAGCGGAAGCTGCCATGGGTTCAGTCTTGATATCCCCGTTCAGTAGCCGAGCGGCGGCATGGGCTGGTCCTTGGGCTCGGCCGCCCGCATATCGTCGGTATCATCGGTATTGAGATCCTGATAGGCGCGGTAGGTCAAAACCAGAAGGAAGGCAAAGAAGGAAAACGAAATCACGATTGCCGTCAGGATCAGTGCCTGCGGCAGCGGATTGGCGGTTCCCGACGGCAGCGTATCCATGCTTTTCGGGATGATCGGCGGCACGAAGCCGGTGATCCGCCCGGCGGTGAAGATCAGCAGATTGACCGCATTGCCGAGGATGGCGATGCCCAGCATGATGCGCACGCTGTGACGCGACAGCATCAGGTAGATCGCGGCGGTAAAGAAGATGCCGACAAGGCAGGAGAGCACGAACTCCATCAGACATGGTCCCTTTCTTCAAGGGCCAGGAAGATCGACGATATCGCCCCGAACACCACGAGATAGACGCCGATATCGAAGGTGGTGACCGTCGAGATCGGCACTTCCACACCGTAGATCACCGGATAGATCCAGTGCGCCGTCATGAACGGCGTGTGCGCGAAGATCGAGATCAGACCCGAAAGCGCGGCGAGCAGAAGCCCCGCTCCGGCATAGGCCAGCGGATGGAAATGGATCGCCCGGCGCACCGCCGAGACCCCCATGGCAATGCCGAAAATGGCGATGGCCGAGGCCGCGATCAGACCGCCGATAAAGCCGCCACCGGGCGCATTATGGCCGCGCAGCAGGACGAAGATTGAAAACAGCATCATCAACGCCGACAGGAATGGCGCCGCCGTTCGGAAGATCAGCGTGTTCATCGGACCTCGCTTTCTGTCGGTTCCTTGGGTGTGGTGCCGGTCCTGGTGTTGCGCAGCCGGATCAGGGCCAGAATGGCAAGTCCGGTGATCATCACCACGGCAATCTCGCCAAGCGTATCCGTTCCGCGGAAGTCGACGATGATGACGTTGACGACGTTGTGCCCGTGGGCGATCATCTTCGAATAGCTGTTGAAGAACTCCGACAGCCGGTCATTGAACGGCACCTGGGTGACGCGCATCAAAAGCAGCGTGAAACCGAGCCCGCAGATCACGGCAAGCGCGCCGTCGAACAGTCTTTGCCCCATCGCGCGGTGGTCGGACGGCGTCAGGTTGAGGCGGGTCATGACCAGCGTCAGAATGACCACCGACAGGGTTTCCACCATGAACTGGGTGAAAGACAGGTCGGGCGCGCCGAGCAGCAGAAACAGCACGGCCACCGAAAAGCCCTGGATGCCGAGCGTCACGATCGCCGTCAGCCGGTTATGCGCCCCGATCACCGCGCCAAGCCCGATCACGGCCAGCAGCAGGATTACCCAGTGCGCGAGGTGGAGATCTTCCGGCAGGCCCTGCCATACCGGCAATTCGCCGAACGAGAACAGCGAGGCCATCAGCACGGCCGCGACCATCATGAAAGTTGCGGTGATGTAGAATTCCAGACGCCCCGGCTGGATCGTCTGCGTCACTTTGAAGGACAGTCTCACAAGACCGCGCATGAAACTGTCGAACCAGAGATCCGGCCCGGGGCCAAGACGCGTCAGCATGCCGGCAATCGCAGCCCGCAGCGCATCAAGCTGCCAGTAGATCACCAGCGCGATCGCGACGGTCAGCACCGACAGCGCCAGCGGCAGGCCGATATGCGGGATCAGCGACAGATGGATGCTGATCTCCTCGCCCGCGACGGCGCTCGCCATCGGGCCCGAGAAATGGGTGTTGAAATAATGCGAGAACACGGCTGCAAGCAGGCCCGCAAGGCCAAGCGTGATCGGCCCGAGCCACATCAGCGCCGGCCCCTCGTGGGCATGTTTCGGCGTCTCGGTCTTCGCGCCGATAAACGGCTTCAGCCCGACGCCGAAGCCGACGGCGAACATCAGCGCGTTGCCGATGATCGCGACGATCAGAAAGATGGTCGCAAAGGCTGTTCCGGCATCGAGCGATTCGTAGATCCCTTCCTTGGCGAGAAAGCCGACGAAGGGCGGCAGGCCGCCCATCGAGATGGCGCCGGCAAGCCCGGCCGCGAAGGTGATCGGCATCGCCTTCGCCAGCCCGCCCAGCTTGGTCAGGTCGCGGGTGCCGGTCTCGTGGTCGATCAGTCCGGCGACCATGAACAGCCCACCCTTGAACAGCGCGTGGGCGATCAGATAGAGCACCGCGCCCTCCACCGCGTGTTCGATGCCCATGCCGGTCATCATCACCATCAGTCCGAGCGAGGCGACGGTGGTGTAGGCAAGCATCAGTTTCAGGTCGGTCTGGCGCACGGCCAGCACCGTGCCGACCAGCAGCGTGATGCCGCCAAACACCGGCAGCACCGTCATCCACGCCGCGGTATCGCCCATCACCGGGTTCAACCGCATCAGCAGGTAGACGCCGGCCTTCACCATGGTTGCGGAGTGCAGATAGGCCGAAACCGGGGTCGGCGCCTCCATGGCGTTCGGCAGCCAGAAATGGAACGGAAACTGCGCCGATTTGGTGAACGCGCCGCCGAGCACCAGAATGAAGGCGGCAAGATAAAGCGGGCTCTGTCTCAGCACATCGCCGCTTGCGAGAAGTTCGGAAAGCCCGTTCGCGCCGGTGATGTACTGGATCGTCAACACGCCGGCGAGCAGCGCCAGGCCACCGCCGCCGGTCACCACCAGCGCCTGGATCGCGGCGCGGCGCGAGGCATCCTTTTCATGGTCGAAGCCGATGAGCAGGAAGGATGTAATCGAGGTCAGCTCCCAGAAGATGAACAGCATCAGCAGCCCATCGGAGATCACCACGCCAAGCATTGCGCCCATGAACATGAACATGAAGGACAGGAACCGCGCCTGCTGCGGATGGCCCTTCATATAGCCCCCGGCATAAAGCACGATCAGCGTTCCGATGCCGGTGATCAGCAGCGCGAAGGTCAGCGAAAGACCGTCGATCAGAAAGGAAAAACGCAGGCCCAGGCTCGGCACCCAGTCATAGCCGCCGGTCAGCGCCTCGCCGTCGGCGATGCGCGGCACGAGGCGGGCGAACTGGACCAGCGAAAACAGCGGCAGCAGCGCCAGAAGCCAGGGCGCGAAGGATTTGAAGATGCGGTAGAGGATCGGAGATAAAACCGCCCCGTTGAAGGGCAGAAGAAGGGCCAGAAATATAAGTGTCGTCTCACTGGGCGACATAGCATCTCCAAAAATTAGTCTGCCGGGCATTCACGCAACTGAACCTGATCAGTTACGTTAAGTTTAGCATGCGCTCAACCGCGTCCAAGTCTTTTTCGCAAGCGCAAAACCGCGAACGCCCTCCATGGCCGGCTTTCCTGCCAAGGCATTGCTTTTTCTGAGCCTACGACACATCTATCGCTACAGACAGCCATTAAACGTGAAAAACCGTTGGAGCGCGACTTTGACAGACATCAATAAACAGAAAAATCCGGCAAGCGAAGAAGAATGGCGCGACAAATTGACGCCGGAGCAGTTTCACATCCTGCGCGAACATGGCACCGAACGCCCCTTTACCGGCCCTTACTGGGACAGTTTCGAAATCGGCACCTATTACTGCGCCGGTTGTGAGACCCCGCTTTTCCGTTCGGACACCAAGTTCGATGCCGGCTGCGGCTGGCCGAGCTTCTTCGAGCCGGTCAGGAAAGACGCGGTGATCGAATTGCGCGATGATTCTCTCGGCATGGTGCGCACCGAAATCCGCTGCGCCACCTGCGGCGGCCACCTCGGCCACGTCTTCCCCGATGGTCCGAAGCCCACCGGGTTGCGCTATTGCATGAATGGTCATGCGATGCACTTCGTGCCTGACGAGAAGTAGCCCCAAGCCGCCCTGCTTGACGGCGGCTCTCTGCGCCCTCGATCCCTTGCTATGGAAGATTGAGGGCGTAACTTTATGTTTTTTCGGGGATTTACGGCGAAACCGCAACCGGCTTTGGCGCCGCTTTCTTGTATATTCGACAGCGCTAACACGAGAGCGACCGGCCAACGGAAACGGCACGAGGAAGCCTGTTACCGTCGGCCGGCCGACCCCACGAGACCAGGAGATGCGGCGGACCTGAGCATCATGGGGCAACTGCTTAAAGCAGCTAAAGTAAACTTGAACGCACACAGAAAATAATCAACCGTTTTTAACGGTTCGCGCTCAATTCAGTCTATTTTATGGTTAATTACGTGAACTCTATTCAATTAGATCATCGAATGGGAAAGTGAAGTTCGCTTTTTATGTCAGGCAGCGGGCCAAGAGAGCGGTTCGCTGCATCCGGCATTGCTCGAGAGGCTTTACCCCACTTCCATCAGCGCCGATTTGAACACCGGGATATCGTCGCCATCCGCCGAGCCGAGCAGTCCGGCGCGGGCGCGTTCGTCGGCGATCTGGCGCCAGCTGGCATCCAGCATGGTGTGCAGCGCATGGATTGCATGCTCGGCATCATCCCTGCCCCGGTCCGGATAGAGGATGGCGAACAGCCCGGCCTCGACATGGCTCGCCGCCTCGCGGCCGCGCAGGTGGTAGCGGATCAGCGATGCCACGGCCTGGGCGCTCTCGTCGGCCACGCTTTCGGGCACCCTGAGCACGCCCATGTAAAGCGGTTCTCCGGCCTCGCTTGCCTCGCGCTTCAGCGTGTTGAGCGCGCGGGCAAAGCCATCGGGCGCCAGAAGCCCTTCGCTGGCTTCGGTCGGCGGCGCGTCCCCGGCCGCATCGGTCATGCCGGCGCCCATGGTCTCGATAAAGCGCTTGCGGCGCAGATGCAGCAGCGCCCGCAGCACCAGTTCACCGGTTTCGCCCGGCCAGTCCATGCAGTCATCCGCGCTGCGGGCGGCATCGCTGGAGACGACCGACAACCCGCCCGGTTCCGACAGCGCGAACAGCGGGACGAAGCGCATGCCCGGCACGCAGCGAAGCTGGCCGCAGATCCGCATCGCGTCAGAAAGCTGAGGCCCGCCATGCACCAGCACAAGATCGAAACTGTGGCTCGCCGCCAGATACAGCGCCTCCGGCAGATCGCCGGTGGCGATCGTGGTGGTCAGCGACAGCATGGATTTGAGGATATCCTGCCGCAGCGCCGCATCCTCGGCGACCACGAGCACCTTCACATTGTCATCTGGCACGGGATCGGCCTGGGTGCGCACCGCGGCGCGCTCCCACGTTCCCGCCTCCCTCTGCAACGCATTATAGCGCAGCAGCGCCGAAATCCGCGCGGCGGCGGCATTCAGATTGTGCTCCAGCCCGACCACGTCATCGGCGCCAGCGCGCAGCGCCGCCAGCCGGAGGCCGGCATCCGCCTTTTCCGGTGTGATGATGGCGACCGGGGCGGCAATGCCCGAATCGTGCTCCTTCAAAATCCCGCAGCAGGAGAGCGCCGGCGCGGGGTCCTCGTCATCGACGGCGACGAGGATCAGGCTTGCAGCATTGACCGCCGCCATCATGCCATCGCTGTCGGAAAAATCGGCCTGGTAGAAATCGACCGGCCACGAACTCAGCATCGCGGCGAGCGTCTGGGCCACAGCCCCCTCGCCGCCGATCAGAACGATGCTTTCTTCGCCGAAGCTGTTCACGGTCGTTTCCTCAGGCATCGCCCAGATAGGTTCTCACGGTCTTGATGAAGTTCGGCACCGAAACGGGTTTGGAAAGATAGGCATCGCACCCGGCCTCGCGGATGCGCTCCTCATCGCCGCGCATGGCGAACGCCGTGATCGCGACGATCGGTATTGTCGCCAATTCGGCGTCGGCTTTCAAGCTGCGGGCAATGTCGATGCCGGAACGCTCCGGCAACTGGATATCCATCAGGATAAGCCCCGGCCGAAACAGCCGCGCCAGCTCCACCGCATCCGCGCCCGTGCGGCTTTCCACCGCCTCATATCCAGAAGCTTCCACCAGATCGCGAAACAGTTTCATATTCAAATCGTTATCTTCTACAATCAGAACCTGTTTCGCCATCTGACGCAATCCCCTGGCACCGACCCATGGTCCGGCTTGCAACGCGCCGGTGAAACGCTAGAATCGCTCTCACCGAATTATGAGCGCATCATCGACCAAGTTTAGGCCGATTTGGTTAAGAAACGGAAATCCGCGTGCAGAATTTTCCCGATCCATCTGAAAATCCCTCGCGCGAACATGCGCTGGCCATCGAAATCTTGGTCTGGCTGTCCGGCGAGCCGGAGCTTTTGAACCGGTTTTGCGCGCTGACCGGAATCGATATCGGCGAATTGCGCGCGCTCTCGCAAAGCCCCGGCTTCGAAAGCGCCATGATCGGCTTCATCGCCGGGCATGAGCCCACCCTGATGGCGTTTTGCCAGGACTGCAACGTCAAGCCGGAAACGGTTTCCTATGCCTGGCAGAAGCTCGAATATGGCGGACAGGTCGATTGAAAACGGTGAGCGGCGAACACGAGGATCTTTCCGGCCTGAGGATCGGCGACCGCCCGCTCGTGGTCGTCGATGTTGACGAGGTCGTGCTGCAATTCCTCGACCCGTTCAAGGCCTTCCTGAAAGCGAATGACCACGAACTGGTGCTGGAGACCTTCAGCCTGAACGGCAATGTCACCAGTCTTGCGACCGGAGAGAAAATTCCCGATGCCGATGTCGGCGCATTCCTGTCGGCGTTCTACGACGCCCAGGAGGAATGGCAGGAGCCGTTCGAGGCCGCGCGCGAAACGCTCGACGGCCTCGGCGACATCGCCGATGTTCTGCTGCTCACCGCCATGCCGCCGCGCCATCGCGCGGCGCGCCGCCGCCTGCTGTCGCGTTTCGGATTCGACTTTCCGCTGATCGCGTCGGAGGAGCCGAAGGGCGAGGTGCTGAGCGCGCTCTGCAGCAAGGACCCGCCGGCTCTGATCTTCGTCGACGACATGCTCTACAATTGCAGATCGGTTGCCAAATCCCTGCCGGACGCACTCACCATCAACCTGCTGATCAACGACGATTATCGCGCAATGGCGCCGAAGACCGAGGCCCCTTCCGTGGTCGCGACCGGTTGGGACGATGCCGACCGGCTGATCCGCCGCCACATCGCCGAAAACGGTTGATCGCCATCGCGCCGCTTCTTGCCTTGCGGCGGCGGCGGCGGTAATTTCGGGTGTTCAATCTTTGTTCTGATGGTCATGGCCGAGACGACGCCCACTTCGGAAGCCTTGTGCCGCGATTGCCTGAAGGCGACCGCGGGCGCGGCGCGTCGCTGCCGCCATTGCGGCAGTCCCCGGCTGTTGCGCCACAGCGAACTGCATACGTTGTCGATCGCCCATATCGATTGCGACGCGTTCTATGCCGCGATCGAGAAGCGAGACAATCCCGAGCTCGCCGACAAGCCGCTGATCATCGGCGGTGGCAAGCGCGGCGTGGTCTCCACCGCCTGCTACATCGCGCGAATCAGCGGCGTCAGATCGGCGATGCCGATGTTCAAGGCGCTGGAGGCCTGCCCGGATGCGGTGGTGATCCGCCCCAACATGGAAAAATACGTCGCCGTCGGTCGCCAGTTGCGGGCGATGATGCTGGAACTGACTCCGATGGTGGAACCGCTGTCGATCGATGAGGCCTTTCTCGACCTTTCCGGCACCGAGAAACTGCACCGGGCAAGCCCCGCCGTCACGCTCGCCCGCTTCGCCAAGCGCGTGGAGGCCGAACTCGGCATCACGATCTCGATCGGCCTGTCCTACTGCAAGTTCCTCGCCAAGATCGCGTCCGATCTCAACAAGCCGCGCGGGTTCTCGGTGATCGGCGAGGCGGAGGCCATGCGCTTCCTCGCCGACAAGCCGGTCGGCATGATCTGGGGCGTGGGCAAGGCATTCACCGAAACGCTGAAACGCGACGGCATCACGACCATCGGCCAGTTCCAGACCATGGAGAAGAACGAACTGCTGCGCCGCTACGGCGTGATCGGCCCGAGGCTCTACCACCTCGCCCGCGGCGAGGATACGCGCTCCGTCAAGCCGGAGCGGGGAACCAAGAGCATCTCCAACGAGACCACGTTCAACACCGACATTTCCGATCTCGAGGAGCTAAGCGCCATCCTCAGGCGCTTGAGCGAAAAGACCGCCCGCCGCGCCAAGGCGGCCGGCTTTGCCGGGCATACCGTGGTGCTGAAACTGAAGACCGCCGACTTCAAGATCCGCACCCGCAACCGCCATCTGAGCGCGCCCACCCAGTTGGCCGACCGCATCTTCTCCAACGGGCTCTCACTGCTGAAGAACGAGACCGACGGCACCAGGTATCGCCTGATCGGCATCGGCATTTCCGACCTCTGCGACCCCGCCACCGCCGACCCGCCGGATCTCGTTGACCCGGGCGCCGCCAAACGCGCCGCAGCCGAAGGCGCCATCGACCGCCTGCGCGGCAAATACGGGCTGGCGGCGGTGGAGACGGGCTATACGTTTCGGCCAGAGAAGGCGAAGTCGGAAGGGCGTGATTGAGTTAGCTCAGTGGCCTGTTCTTGCCGAAACGGACTGGAAATCAGCTACCGAGCTAGCGCCAAGCGACAGCCCCTCAGCCCAAATCTCCCCCCTCAAGGCAGGGGAATCGCGTATGGCTTTTAAGCTATTGAATATTTGACGCAAATCGATTCAACTTCAGTCTTTCTGTTAAGGAGGGTTGGATGGACGGATTTGCGTCTCTTTTCGGGTCGGTTCCGGACCCTCGGGCGGCCAA
>NZ_JBAKFR010000008.1:0-171344 GCF_053484295.1 Martelella sp. AMO21009 | reverse complement strand
CGTGACCCTCAATGCAAGGTTCAGAGAGAAAATCATCCAACAGAGTTGATGACACAAGAACGAAGGGCCGATGACACACGATGGTCAACGTCCGGCGCTTTGTCAGTAGCCAGAAGGCCGGAGCGTGCCCCGGCCTCCTGTTCGCGGCAACGCCTCAGTGGGCGTCTTCCATTTCCTTTTCGGGCTCGGGCGCCTTGGCGGCTTGGAGCTCCTGGACGGCCTTTTCCGGATCGGCCGGGAAGGCGTCGTCGGTGACGTTGCCTTCGAGCAGGTCGATCGCGTATTTCAGCTGCACGTCGTCCTCGGTCTCGCGCGGCACATAAGCGACCGAGCCGGAACCCTCGTCGGTTTCCGCATCGCCCTGGATATGGCCGCGCAGCGCGGATTCGCCTTCCGGACGGATCAGGCCCTCGAGGTCTTCCGGCAGCACCTGCTCGACGACGATGTCGGGGCTGATGCCGGTGCCCTGGATCGAGGTGCCCGACGGCGTGTAATAGAGCGCCGTGGTCAGCCGCAGCGAGCCTTCCGAGCCGAGCGGTACGATGGTCTGGACCGAACCCTTGCCGAAGGTGCGGGTGCCGACGAGCGTTGCCCGCTTCAGGTCCTGCAGCGCGCCGGCGACGATTTCGGACGCCGATGCCGAACCGCCATTGACGAGCACCACCAGCGGCTTGCCGTCGGTGAGATCGCCGGGGCCGGCGTCGAAGCGGCGGGTCTCGCTGGAATTGCGGCCACGGGTGGAAACGACTTCGCCTTCGTCAAGGAAAGTATCGGCCACGGCGACGGCCTGATTGAGGAAGCCGCCCGGGTTGAGACGGAGGTCGAGAATATAGCCCTTCAGCTTGTCTTCCGGCACTTCCTTCTTGATCTCGTCAATCGCCTCGACCAGGCTTTCGTCCAGCTTCTCGTTCATGAAGGTGGTGAGGCGAATATAGCCGATATCGTCGTTTTCGACGCGCCATTTGACCGACTGCACCGGAATCACCCCGCGCACGATCGTCATCTCGATCGGCTTGGCCACGCCGTCGCGCAGAATGGTGATGTCGATCGGTTCGCCGACCTCGCCGCGCATGCGGTCGACCGCATCGTTGAGCGAAAGGCCGCGCACGCTTTCGCCGTCGATCTCGACGATCTTGTCGCCGGCCAGCACGCCGGCATTGGAGGCGGGCGTATCATCGATGGGCGCGACGACCTTGACGACGTCATCCTCCATCGTCACCTCAATGCCGAGCCCGCCGAATTCGCCCTTCGACTGGTCGCGCATCTCTTCGGATTCTTCCGCCGTCATATAGCTCGAATGCGGGTCGAGCCCGCTCAGCATGCCGTTGATCGCATCCTGGATCATCTTCTGTTCGTCGGGCGGCGAAACATACTGGCTGCGCACCCGCTCGAACACGTCGCCGAACAGCGACATTTCGCGGTAGGTCGAATCGTCGCCGGCCGCGCGCGCCGGTATATCGGCCGAAACCAGAATGCCGGTCGCCGCTGCGCCCAGTGCGGCGCCTGCCAGCAGAAGCGTTGCCCTACGTATCATTGCGTGCCTTTCCATCAATATTGTCCACCCACCAGGGTTGAGAATCGACCGGCTTCCCATTGTGTCGGAACTCAATGTAGAGTGTCGGCCTGTCCGTTTCCAGCGCCATTGTCGCGGCGCTCGCGATCCGTCTTGTGCCCATTTCGGCCAGCGGCTCGCCGGAGAATATGAAATCGCCCTGGCGAACCTTGAGATCCTCCATGCCGGTCATGACGACATGGTATCCGTCGCCGACATTGAGAATGACCATCTCTCCGTAACTTCTGAAGCGCCCGGCGTAAACCACCGTCGCGTCGGCGGGGGCGCTGACGAGCGCGCCCGGTCGCGCCGCAATGGTCATTCCGGTCGCCGTATGGCCCGTTCCGTCCGGATCGCCGTAGCGGCGGAGGATTTCACCCGAAACCGGCAGGATCAGACGGCCTTTCAGATCAGAGAATGGATATGCAGGCGTAATGCGGTTTTTATCGGGCGTGGAAGAAAGCGCGCGCTGACGCGCCTCGATCTGCTGCGCCTCGGTCAACTGCCTGCGTTTCTCGGCCTCCTGGCGCGCCAGAAGGGCGGCGTTGCGGGCGGAGGTGATTTCGGTTTCGAGACTTGCGATCAGGCCGTTGAGGTCGGTCGCGCGCGCGGCCAGCAGTTCGGCCTGGCGGCGCTCGGCTTCGAGCTGCTCCGCGCTGGTTTCCCGGGATCTCTCGTTTTCGGCGATCAACAGGTCCATGCGCCGTCTTTCCTCGGCAAGGCTGTCGAGATCGGCCGCAAGCCCGTCGCGGGCCTGCTGCTGTTCGGCCTTGACCGTCCGCAGCGATGTCAGGTCGGCGAGCACGGTCTCCATCCTCGCCCGCATTTCCGGCACCACGCCGTTCAGCAGGATGGCGCTTCGGACCGAATCGAGCGCATCGCCGGGGGCGACCAGAAGGGCCGGCGGCGGATCGCGGCCCATGCGCTGAAGCGCTGCGAGCACATCGGCCAGCACATCGCGCTCGGCATTGAGCGAGGCTTTCAGCGCCTCCTCCTGGTCGGAAAGTTCGGTAAGCCGGGTTTCGGCCGCGGCAATCTGTTCCTCCAGCCCGCGCCGACGCTCGGCCGAGGCCACGAGCGCCTCCTTCAGGCTTGCGGTATCGCCGGCAAGGGCGTCGATCTCGGCCGTAAGCGAGGCGATCTTTTCCTTCGAAAGCGCGATCGAGTTTTCGATCTGGTCGAGCTCGACCGCCTTTTCGGAACGCTCGTTTGAAAGCCTGTCGACCAGTTCGGCCGATCCGGCGGTCGGCTCCTGCGCGACGGCGAGCGCGGCCCAGGCGGCGATGCCGCAGGCGAGGATGATCCGCAATGATCTGATTGCCGCCATGTCCGTTTCCGCGCGAGGAAAAGTGGATTTAGATCGCGGACAGATTAACGAAATAACAAGATCACCAGAACACACAAAATTTTGATGGTTCCCGCCAGGGGTCAGGCGCGGTGATAGGGGTGGCCGGAAAGCAGGGTCACGGCGCGGTAGAGCTGCTCGGCAAGCAAGATGCGCACGATCTGGTGCGGCCAAGTCATCGCGCCGAAATTGATGATGAGATCGGCGCGGTCGGAAAGCGCCGGATCAAGCCCGTCGGCGCCGCCGATCGCGAACATCATCTCGCGCTTGCCGGCATCGCGGTATTTCTCGATCTGGGCTGCAAAGCCAACGCTGTCGAAGGACTTGCCGGTCTCGTCAAGCAGCACCAGCACGGTATCGCCGGAGATCGCGGCCTCAAGCGCCGCCGCCTCCTCCCGCTTGCGGGTTGCGGCGTTGCCGGCGCGGCTCTCATTGACCTCGGTGACCTTCGAGAAGTCGAGCCCCTGCGCCTTGCCGGTCTTCTTCAGCCGGTCGAGATAACGGGCGACAAGCTCCTTCTCCGGGCCGGATTTCAGGCGGCCGACCGCGAAATGCCGATCTGCATATGCTTTTCTTTCGGCCCGCAACAACCGCGTCGCGCAGTGCGTCCTGCACCGCGCGGTCCGTTGGGGCAGTTCACGCCGGCTCTTGGCAGCTTGCTGCTAGTGCAGGCGCGCCTCGTTCATTTCAGGCGCCGACCACATCTTCTCGATATTGTAGAATTCGCGGACTTCCGGCCGGAACACATGGACGATCACGTCGCCGGTGTCGATCAGCACCCAGTCTCCGGACTCCTGGCCCTCGACCTTGGGCGTGCCGGCGCCCGACTGTTTGATGTCCTTGACCAGATGGTCGCAAATCGCCATGACGTGACGGTTCGAGCGCCCGGAGACAACCACCATATGGTCGCCGAGAGCCGATTTTCCGCGAATGTCGATGGTCACAATATCTTCTGCCTTCGAATCCTCGAGGCTGGCGAGGACGGTGGCAAGAGCCTCATCGGCGGCATAGGCGTCGCTTCTGCTGCTCTGCGGCGCGGTATCCGCGCCCTTCGCGTGCAATGTTGTCAGGGTTCTTCCTTTCATCCGGACCAAGCACGAATGCGACTCGTCACTCCGGCGGGCCGCTGGCTATAAAGGTGATGCCAAAGGTCGCCTGTTGCAAGGGTTTTCCTGCGCAAATTTGAGCGGCGACGTCAGGGGAGGATCCGGAAGGCAACTGCCGCGGCGTCGTCGCTGACCTTGTAGCGCGGGAATTTCTCGCCTTCGGGATCGTCGATGCGCTCGATTTGGCGCAGGCGTTCAAGAAGCGGTGAGAGCCCGTCGCGGAAGGCCGCGTCGATCAGGCCGGCGGGGGAAAACGCGTCGTAGTTGTCGCAAAGGGCGGCAAAGCCATCCGAGCACAGCAGGCCGCGCACCGGCGCTTTCAGGCCGCAATCTTCCCGGACGATATGGTCCGCCGCCGCCGGCACGAGGCCAAGGGTGAAAACATGTCCATCCGGCGTGTTCTGGCGGGCGCGGCCGGCGCGCAGCATCGCCACGGTCTCGGCATCGCCGGCGATATCGGCGGCGCCCTTGAAGCCGCCGATGCGTTCGAGATGGGCGCGGGCGGCGGCGATTTCCTTCTCGCGATTACCCTTCAGCGCCGTGGTGTCGAACACATGGCCGACCGCGTCCTCAAGAAACAGCCGGCAATCGCCGAGCCCGTATGAAACCAGGCGGTCGCCCTCGATCCGCAACATCTGGAAGGCGGCGGCGGGCCACATGTAGCGCGGCAGGTCGTCGGAGCCGGCGGCGGTAAAATAGAGGTCTTGCGCCGAGGCGTTGATCGCGGCGACGGTCTCGGCAACGGGCTCGTCTCCTGCGGCGGCGAACATTCGCGCCGCATGGGCCGCAAGCCAGGCGGCGTCGCCTTCGGGCATTATTTCCCGCTCGCCGATGCCGGTCGCGCCGTCGATGACGAAGACCGCATTTTCGTTCCAGCCATAGCGGTCGTCGCTCGCCCCGCCGGGCTTGCCGGGATCGGTGATGTCGGCGACGATCTCCAGCTTCATCTTCTGTTTTCCTGTCTGAGCGCGGTCGAGGAAACGGCGGAGCGCGGGCCGTGGATGAAGGTCCAGGCCGGCGGCTCCATCCGCGGCAGCGCTCTCGCCGTGCGCTCGGGCACGCGGGCCCTGTCGAGCGTGCGCGCCGCCTTGGACGAAAGATAGGTCAGCGTCGCCCCCGGCCGGTCGATGACGGCAATCGGCACGGTCGCCGCGATCCGCCGCCATTCCTGCCAGCGGTGAAAATCGCCGAGATTGTCGGCGCCCATGATCCAGACGAAGTGCACCGCCGGGTTGCGGCGGATGATGTGGCGAATGGTGCGGGCGGTATAGGCCGTGCCAAGCGTCCTTTCGATCGCCGTTACCCGGATGCGCGGATCGCGCGCCATGGTGTCCGAAAGCGCCAGCCGCTCGGCGAGCGGGGCGAGGCCATTACCGCTTTTCAGCGGATTGCCGGGCGTGACCAGCCACCAGAGCTGGTCGAGGCCGAGCCGCTGAAGCGCGAGCTTGGCCACCAGAAGATGGCCCTCATGCGGCGGATTGAACGAGCCGCCGAACAGCCCGACCGTCATGCCGGGCTGCAAAGGCGGCATGACGAGGTGGCGGCGCGCGATCTCCGACAAGCCTCAGGCCCGCGTCTGGCCGCTGCCGCGCACCAGATATTTGAACGAGGTGAGCTGTTCGACGCCGACCGGCCCGCGCGCATGCATCTTCCCGGTGGCAATCCCGATCTCTGCGCCCATGCCGAACTCGCCGCCATCGGCGAACTGGGTCGAGGCATTGTGCAGCAGGATTGCGGAATCGATCTCGTTGAAGAAGCGGGCGACGACCTCCGGGTCCTCGGCGATCACGGCCTCCGTGTGATGCGAGGAATATTTTCCTATGTGTTCGATCGCCCCGGAGATGCCGTCCACCAGCTTCACCGCGATGATCGCGTCGAGATATTCGGTCGTCCAGTCGTCTTCGCTGGCCTCGTCGCGGCCCCGGGCATAGTCGATCATGTCGTGGTCGACGCGCACCAGGCAGCCTTTGGCCTCCAGCGCCTCGATCAGCGGGGTGGCGAATTTCTCGGCGGCCGCGCGGTCGATCAGTAGCGTCTCGGCCGCCCCGCAAATGCCGGTGCGGCGCATCTTGGCGTTGACCACGATCTCGCGCGCCATGTCGAGGTCGGCGGATTTGTCGACATAGATATGGCAGAGCCCTTCCAGATGGGCGAAGACCGGCACGCGCGCCTCCGACTGCACGCGCGCGACGAGGCTCTTGCCCCCGCGCGGCACGATCACGTCGATATTGCCGGAAAGGCCGGTGAGCATTTCGCCGACGGCGGCGCGGTCAGTGGTCGGCACGATCTGGATCGCGTCCTCCGGCAGGCCGGCCTTTTTCAGGCCGGCGGTAAGCGCTGCATGGATCGCGCCGGAGGATTGCGCCGAATCCGAGCCGCCGCGCAGGATCACGGCGTTGCCGGCCTTCAGGCACAGCGCGCCGGCATCCGCCGTCACATTGGGGCGGCTTTCATAGATCACGCCAATCACGCCGAGCGGTGTGCGCACGCGCTCGATCTTCAGCCCGTTGGGCCGCTTCCAGGCGGCGATCACATCGCCGACCGGATCGGCGAGCGCGGCAATCGCGCGGATGCCGTCGGCCATCGCGTTGATCCGGTCCGGGTTCAGCTCCAGCCGGTCGATGAAGGAGCCGGCCACACCGTTTTCCTTCGCGCGGGCGACATCTTGCCGGTTGGCCGCAAGAATGGCGTCGCGGTTCGCCTCGATCGCATCGGCCATGGCGGCAAGTGCTGCGTTCTTGGTTTCCGTTGGCGCAATCGCGAGCGCGGCTGCTGCCTTGCGGGCGCGGCGGCCGAGATCGGCCATTGTGGTCTTCACATCCTGAACCTGATCAAGCATGGGCTGATCCTTCCCGTTTTACGGCCGACATTACGAGGTCGTCGCGATGCACCATCGCGGCGCGGGCGGGATAGCCCAGGATCGCCTCGATGCTGGCACTCTTCTCACCTGCGATCATCCGGGCTTCGTCGCTGTCATAGCCTGAAAGCCCGCGGGCGATCTCGCCGCCCTTTGCGTTGACGATGGCGACAGTGTCGCCGCGCGAAAAGTGCCCGTCAACCGCAGTGACGCCGGCGGCGAGCAGGCTGTTGCCGCGCTTTAAGGCCGCGACCGCGCCGTCATCGATATGGATCGTGCCGGCGGGCAGAAGTTGGCCGGCGATCCAGGTCTTGCGGGCGCTGACGGGCGCGCGCGCGGCATGGAAGATCGAATGGCGCGCGCCGTCCGCGATCGCCTGCAAAGGATGATCGATCTTGCCCGACGCGATGATCATGGCGCAGCCGGAGGCGGTCGCGATCTTGCCGGCCTCGACCTTGGTGCGCATGCCGCCGCGCGACAGCTCGGAGGCGGCTCCGCCCGCCATCGCCTCGATCTCCGGCGTGATCGCCTCGATTTCCGCGAGGAAACGGGCATCGGGGTCCAGATGCGGCGGGGCGGTGTAGAGCCCGTCAATGTCGGACAGCAGCACCAGAAGATCGGCCCCGATCATGGTGGCGACGCGGGCGGCCAGCCGGTCATTGTCGCCATAGCGGATCTCGCTGGTGGCGATCGTGTCGTTCTCGTTGATGATCGGCACGGCGCCGAGCTTCAGCAATTGCCGGAGCGTGGCGCGGGCGTTGAGATATTGCCTGCGCTCCTCGGTATTCTGCAGCGTCAGCAGGATCTGCCCGGCGATGATGCCATGCGTTTTAAGGCTTTCCGTCCATGCGCCGGCAAGGCCGATCTGGCCAACGGCGGCCGCGGCCTGCGCCTCTTCCAGCTTCAACGCACCCGATGGCGCGCCAAGCACGGTGCGTCCGAGCGCGATCGCGCCGGAGGACACCACGAGCACCTCGACGCCGGCCGCTTTGAGCCCGGCGATATCGGCGGACAATTTTTCAAGCCAGCCGCGCTTCAGGCCCGTGCGGCCATCCACCAGCAGCGCCGAACCGATCTTGATGACGATGCGGCGATAATGGGCAAGCGTACGCCCGCTCATGTCAGGGCTCCCATTTGTCGTGGCGGCCCTTGTCCTCGGCAGGTTCGGGGGCCGCAAGCCCGAGGCGGGCCTCCTCGGCGCGGATAATGGCGGCAAGCTCGCGCTGCACCTCGGTCATGCCGATCTGGGCAACCGCGGAAATGGCGCGCACCGGCCCGCCGCAGGCTTGTTCCAGCGCCGCCTTCTTTTCCGCAAGCGTGTCGGGGTCGAGGATATCGACCTGCGACAGCGCGACGATTTCCTGCTTTGCGCCAAGCTCGGCGTCATAGGCTTCGAGCTCCTTGCGCACGGTCCGATAGGCGCCGGCGACATCCTCCTCGAGGCTTGAGACCAGATGCAGCAGCACGCGGGTGCGCTCGACATGGCCGAGGAAGCGGTCGCCGATGCCGACGCCCTCATGCGCGCCTTCGATAAGGCCCGGAATGTCGGCAAGGATGAACTCGCGCCCGTCAATGCTGGCAACGCCGAGATTGGGGTGCAGCGTGGTGAACGGGTAATTGGCGATCTTCGGCCGCGCCCTTGTGACGGTCGCAAGGAAGGTCGACTTGCCAGCATTCGGCAGGCCCACGAGCCCGGCATCGGCGATCAGCTTCAACCGGAGCCAGATCGTCTTTTCCTCGCCTTCAAGGCCGGGATTGGCCCAGCGCGGGGCCTGGTTGGTCGCGGATTTGAAATGGGCATTGCCGAAGCCGCCATTGCCGCCGGCGGCCAGCCGGTAACGCTCGCCTTCGCGCGTCAGGTCGCAGATCAGCGTTTCCTTGTCTTCCTCGAACACCTGGGTGCCGACGGGAACCTTGAGCGTCACGCTCTCGCCCTTGGCGCCGGTGCGGTTGCGGCCCATGCCGTGGCCGCCGGTCGCGCCCTTGAAATGCTGCTGGTAGCGGAAATCGATCAGCGTGTTGAGCCCGTTGACGGCCTCGACCCAGACATCGCCGCCGCGTCCGCCATCGCCGCCATCCGGGCCGCCGAACTCGATGAACTTCTCGCGGTGAAACGACACCGAGCCCGCCCCGCCATCGCCGGAGCGGATATAGACCTTTGCCTCATCGAGAAATTTCATCGTTCCGTCGCTTCAGTTTGAGTGATTGCCGCATCGATATAGGCCATGCGGGCGAAGGTCAAAGATTATCGTGAAAAAGCCCGTCGCGGGATGTCCGGTTCGACGCCGACGCCGACGCCGACGTTTTAGCGTCATCAATCAACCGGATGGAAGCTTATGAGCGGTGGATGGCAATAGCGATGTTCGAACCGGCGGTCTTGCTTCAGTCTTTCATAAATGAGCTCCAGGCCGATGGAAACAATGCTGCCCCCCAAAGGATGCCGTTCGTCATTCCATCTGCCGTCGAAGCTTTCATTGTAAATCAGGGGCATGATGACCCTGCCATCCATGGTGGTTCGCCCGCCCGGATAAAGCATGACGATCATGTCGGGGTCTGAAGGGTGGCGCTCGAAGAGAACCATGTGGCTTGTTCGGGCCACAAGATCCCCTTCCGAGTTCCAGATGGCCTTCTCGAAGAAAAACCGCCGGTACAACGGTATGATCGAAGCATGCCCTATCATATAGCCGTTGGGCAACACGATGCATGTCGAGCGTCCGAGCATCGTCAGCAGCAATATGCAGCAGGCCATGACGGAAACGGCCAGCACGGCCTGTCGCTTGGCCGACATCACGGTGCAAGACGCCTGCATGAAGAAAGTTTACCGCCGCTTGTCAAAATATCGGCTCGCGCTGCGTTCAATCGAAACCCGCCCTCTAAAGTTGCCCTTCCATTGGTCGATAATAGCATAGGGCGTGGCCAGAAAAACTTCTGTCGGCATGAAGTCCAGGAAATCCTGATAGAAGCGGTTGCTGTCCCTCAATGCAGATTCAGTCATTTCCAGAATAAGGGTAACAAGCGTCCGGTTGCCGTTGCCAAGTCGGGCAGAAACGTGGCCGGCAATCTCAGCGGCGTCGTGCAATCCGCCCGCGATAGCATCAACAATAATGGTTGCCGCTTCGTTCAACAGTTCATAATAACTCCCGGCATCATATGGATCGCGAAAAACATCAGCCAGTTCAAACGCGATGGCGCCTCGAAGTTCGAGCATATCGGCTTCTTTGCGACAGCTTCCATTGACCCTTCCACGGATTGTCGTGGTTCCAACACTGAAAACAATCTGTTGCATTTCGTAGTTGCCGTCGAATTCGTAGCTGAAATTCCCCTCTCTCGCAGAGCGTGCAGCATCAGCGATCTGACCAGGTAAACGCTTTGGGTCGTCGATAGCCTCCTGCCGAAACCGATTGACGATTTCGGACAGATATCCCGTTTCGCGTACCGCTAGTGGCTCCCCGTTTCCTCTGAAGTACCAATTGATGAACTGCCACCACCGCCATTGATTGGCGGCGTCCGAAATGCCGGATAGTTCAGTATCGAAATATTCTCCCGCAGATACATCATAGGGTTCGGCCCAGCAGCGACAGCCATAGGCTTCGCCCGGGTTACCCGTCGCTGGCGGGTTGTTGAAGGCGTAGATATTGCCGTTATTCGCCCGGTGCGAGGGGCGAACCCGGTCATCTTCTTGCGTGCGCCAGATATAGTGCGTTGTCGAATGCTCTTCCGCCTTTCCCTCAAGCCGGATCGCGGTTCCGTAGCGAAGATATTGCTCGAAGGCCAACCGGTAGGCGCGGCTGTTTCTGATTGCCGGTTCTTCATATCGCATGGCCATGCCGGTGTCCTTTCAGGTTGAACAACGGCAATGAGAATAATGCGGGTGCGGAGGGGAGAGGAAAAGGGTGGGCGGTTGCGGGCCGGTGGCAAGCAAAAGGCCGGGCCGCAGAAACGGCCCGGCCAGACATCAGAACCGGTATGGCGTGAACAGCGCCGGCGTCAGCGCGGTGGTGATCTCCTGGGTCATCCTTCCGCGGCTGACCGACCAGATTTCGCGCTGGCCGGTGATCTTGGAACCGAGCCGTTGCAATACCCTGAGCGAGGCCGGGTTGTCGGAGAACGCGCCGGAATGGAGCGTTTCTCCTGTGGCTTCGAAAAACCGCTCCGTCAGCCCCGATACCGCCTCGCTCATGAAGCCGCGCCCCCAATAGTAGCGCCCGAGCCAGTAGCCGAGATGATAGCCGCCCTGCCGCCGCTCGATCGAGACAAGCCCGATCGCGACGCCGTCGCCCGGCTGGGTGATCGCCACCGGCCAGCTGTCGTCGTTTCCCACATGGCTCAGCCACTCGACCGCGTCTTCCAGCGTGTAGGGGGACGGCACGCGGGCGAGCATTCTTGTGATCTCCGGATCGGCCAGCAGGCCCGCGATCCGCTCCGCATCCAGGGCTCGGACCGGCCGCAGCCTCAGCCGTTGGGTGTCGATGATGGGGCAGGCGCCGAGCATCTCGGCCGCCGCGCTCATCGTTGACCTCCCCAGCTCTTCAGCGACATCCAGTTGCGCCGGTCGAGCCGGTACCATTCGACCGAGACCGTGCTGCCGACGGCCAGCGACTGCACCATGCCGGGGCCCTGGAACTGGAAGCCGCACTTGTGCAGCACCCGCCGCGACCGCTCATTGACGACCCGGCAACGGGCATCGATGTGGTCGACCTCGTTGCGGGTGCGGAAGATCATGTCGATCAGCACCTGGACGGCTTCGGTGGTGTAGCCACGGCCCCAATAGGGCTCGCCCAGCCAGTAGCCGATCTCGACGATATCCTCCTCATACGGGATGTTCTCGATACCGCAGCAACCGAGGAATTCACCGTTGTCGGCCTTGGTGATGGCATAGACGCAATTGCCGATCGCGCCCTCTTTGGTTCGCTCCACGAAATTGGCGGCATCTGTTGCAGTGTAGGGATGCGGCATGCGCGACACCATGGTCGCGATTTTTTCGTTGTTGGCGAGATGGGCAATGGCGTCAATGTCATCTTCGTGCGGGGCTCTCAAAACGAGCCTTTGCGAAAGAAGAACGGGGCAATCCCGCCTTTGTTGATCGGGCCGCAGCCGCTCTCTGGAAAGCCGGGATTGGCTCTCCCTTTGTAGATCCCTTTGCATTTTTCAGGTCCTTTCCTGGTTTTGAAACGAAAGAAGGGAAGATGGTGGCGTCCCATCTTCCCTTCTCTTTTCAAAATCCAGGTCCGGTAACCTGAAAATCTAAGCCGGGTCGATGAGACGCCGGCTAATTTTTAAGCGGTACCGGCTTTATTCCGCTGCTTCTGCCTGTTTCGGGGCCACGGACACATACATGCGGCCATTGGCGCGCGCGCGGAATGTCACGTTGCCTTCAATCTTCGCGAAAATGGTGTGGTCCTTGCCCATGCCGACATTGTCGCCGGGATGCCACTTGGTGCCGCGCTGACGAATGATGATGTTGCCCGGAATGACGTTCTCGCCACCGAACTTCTTCACGCCAAGGCGCTTGGATTCAGAATCGCGACCGTTACGCGACGAACCGCCAGCTTTTTTGTGTGCCATTGGAGTTCTCCTTTAAACCTTCGAAATCTGCTCTATCGATCAGCCGGCGACGATGTCGGTGATCTTGACGACCGTGTGATGCTGGCGATGGCCGCGCGAACGCTTGGAGTTCTGGCGACGACGCTTCTTGAAGGCGATGACCTTCTTGCCGCGGGTCTGCTCGACAACTTCCGCCTTGACGAGCGCGCCCTTGACGAAAGGAGCGCCGATCGTGGCGTCGGCGCCTTCGCCGACCATCAGCACTTCAGCAAATTCAATCTTCGCGCCGGCATCGCCATCGAGCTTTTCGATGGTGATCACATCCTCGGCGTTGACGCGGTACTGTTTACCGCCGGTCTTGATGACTGCGAACATATTTTGACCTTTCATGTTCTCGCCCGGTTCTGCCCGTCAAATGCGCGCGACCGTCTTTTTGTCAGTCTGGTTAAAGCAGGGATTTCAAAGAGAAATTCTTTTCAAAACCCGGTCTGCCGGTGAAATGCGGGCAAGCCCGCAACAATGCATGCGCCAAAACGACACACGCGTCCGGAAGCGTGCATACGCGAGCCGCGCGCTGAAGTCAATAAACCCGGGCGCAAACCGTGCATTTTCGCGCCGGCAAATTTGCCGCCTCTCTGGCGCTTCAAAACGGCTGCGTCGCGCAAGGGAGGCCGCGCGCTTCATCCGCGATCAAGCGCCGGGCCTTCGCTGCGGATGCCCGGCGCAGCGCCATGCCTCGAACATCAAAAAAACCATCGCGTTCACTCTTGCAAGACAAGCCTTTGCCCGCTAAGAGACACCCCGCGTTCAAACGCAGACCACGGCACTTTATGGAGAGGTGGCAGAGTGGTCGAATGCACCGCACTCGAAATGCGGCATACGGGCAACCGTATCGAGGGTTCGAATCCCTCCCTCTCCGCCATAAAAATCTTTTAAATTCATATACTTGTCGGGCACGCAACGCCGGCCTCAACTTGTGCGGCCGCCAGAGTCCTGCGTGAGAATGATCGAGGGCCACGCTTGCGGCACTTTCCTCTCACGGATCATCATCTGGCGACGACATCAGGATTTTGAATTGCCTGAGCAGTTTTGCGGTTTTTGGAATCCCTGCCTTCGCCAAACTGTCGATATAATCTTCGTAGACAAGCGGCGGAGCGCCATAGTGCGTGAAATCCCGGCGCACCGCATCCACGAATTCTTCCGGAGCAAGTTCGAAAGCGTCCACGAGAAAGTCGTCGGGATGTTTCGTGTGCAATCGGTAGGCGGTGATAGCGTCTTCCGGAAAGTCCTTCTCGTTGAAGGTGACGATGACATTGGCGCGGGTGACAATGGCCGCTGCCAGGACATGCCGGTCATCTTCATCAGGCAGTGCAAGGGCCGGAATCAGGTCCTCATACCCTTCGACGAGGCAATCGGGCACGGCAGCGTTCATGAGAGCACGCGTCCTATCCAGATCTTCCGGCTTCAGATCCTGCCGGTTCTTGAGCAGATTCCTGATCCACTCTTCGTGGATATCGTCCGACCATCGCGCGCGGAAGATTTTCGTCTGGGCGACATAAAGCACGAGGCTGCGAAGTCGCGCTCCATAGAAGACGTTCGCGTCGATAAAGGCCGTGAATGTCGATATCATTCAAGGCCCAAACGTTGTGCTTCCTCGTTCAGATCATCGAGTGCCTTCAGTTGGTCAGACTTGCAGGCCTTCTCATAAGCAACGAGGTCGCCAAAGCGTATGCGTCGATGACTTCCAACCTTGCGGAAGGTGAGCTTGCCTTCCTTAAGTTGGCGCACGAGATAGGGACGCGACACATTGAGAAAATCGGCCGCTTGTTGTGTCGTCAGTTCCGCCTCATGCGGAATGAGCGAGACCGGCGTTCTGTTGGCCATAGCTTCCAGGATTTCGTAGATCATTGCCACAGCGCGCGCGGGCAGCGGGACGATAATTTTCGTGTCGTCTGCGCCGTCTACCGTGATCTTGATATCTTCCTCTGCCCTGGCAACTGCCTTCATCCTGTCGGCAGCGCTTCGTGCGATAACCGCTTCCGCTTCATCAGCTATAAACGGCTCTTGTGTCTGGTCGATAAGGGCAAGCATTTGAGCCTCCTTGAGGTTCACTGGTGCGCCTATGTTATAGCAAACGAGAGCTAACGCGTCACCATCATTCGAAATAAACGAAATAAGTGAAACAAACGAAATTGCAAGGGTGCTCGAGCATCTGTCACTGGTGCCTTGCGCGTATAATTGACGGCCTCTTCCTGGCCATGTTTCAGTCAGGTAACCGACCTCTCTCTGCGGCATCGACACAAAGCGAAAAGTGTTACCCATGTCTCCGGTACAAAACCTCGCCTATGTCTCGGATCGCTCACCCTTTCAATTCAGCTGCTTATTGACTACGGGAAGCCAGCCTCAACTTGTGCGGCCGTCAGAGTCTTGTGTGGGAATGATCGAGGGCCACGCTCGCGGCACTTTCCTGTCGCCGAGGGGCGTGTCGGCATCTCCCGGCGGCGGCGGGGAAACATCGCGAGGCCTTCAGCTGCGAAATTCCCCTAACACAATGATACTTAAAGAAGTTCTATGAATCGGGCGGAAAACAACGCGATCGCTCCGAATTGACTCTTTACAGCCTCCGATAAAACAGCAATGATCCAATTGGTATTCTAATGGTATTGTTGAAGGGCTGGTTTTTGGCGCGTCTATCACTCAAGGGTATCGTCAAGCGCTTCAAGGAAACGGAAGTGCTGCACGGGATCGATCTGGAGATCGGGGATCGTGAACTCATCATCTTTGTCGGACCCTCCGGCTGCGGAAAGTCGACGCTGCTGCGGTTGATCGCGGGCCTCGATCCGATTACCGACGGCACGCTTTCGATCAATGACAAGGTCATGAATGACGTGGCTCCGTCGAAGCGCGGGGCCGCCATGGTGTTTCAATCCTATGCGCTTTATCCGCATATGGATGTCTACGAGAACATGGCGTTCGGCGCACGGCTGATGGGGCTTTCGAAGGATGAGATCGCCTCGCGCATTGCCGAAGTCACCCGGATGCTGCGGCTTGAGGACTATCTGAAACGCAAGCCGCGCCAGCTTTCGGGCGGGCAGCGCCAGCGCGTGGCCATTGCCCGCGCCATGGTGCGCAAGCCTGACGTTTTTCTGCTCGATGAACCGCTTTCCAATCTCGATGCCGCCCTTCGCGCCGACGTGCGCCTCGAGATCGCGCGCCTGCACCGCGATATCGGCGGCACGATGATCTATGTGACCCATGACCAGGTCGAGGCGATGACGCTGGCCGACCGGATCGTGGTGATGAACAATGGCTATATCGAACAGGTGGGCAGCCCCCGCGAACTGTTCGAAACGCCGGCCAACACCTTTGTGGCGACGTTCATCGGGTCGCCGAAGATGTCGCTTCTCGATGTCGACAGCACTGCTGGGAAACTTGCGATAGCAGGCACCGGCGCGATACGGGCCCCGGCCGGCATCGCGGAGGGCGCGCTCACCATCGGCGCACGCCCGGACGGCCTTTCCGTCGTGGCGGGACACGTCGACGAAGGCTTTGCCGGCTCGGTGATCTATACCGAATATCTCGGCGACGATTCATATGTTTACGTTCGGCTGACAAGCGGCGAGCAGGTCACCATCAGGGTGCCGCCGACCGTCTTCTTCGATGCCGACGACGATGTCACCGTGCAGGCGCAGGCAGATGCGCTTCACGTCTTTGACAGGGCGAGCGGCCAGCGTGTTTGATAACGGCTTTACCGCTTGTCATCGGTAATTCAGGGGAACGGAACAAAAGGAGCAATCTGATGACACCCTTTGCCAAGACTTTTCTGGTGGCCACGGCCGTCGCCGGCATGGCCGCGCCGGCCTTCGCCGAAGACATTTCCTTCTGGGGCTGGCGCGTGGAGGACGTGCCGCAATATGAAGAATTCATCGAGACCTTCGAGGCGGAAAACCCCGATATCAATGTCAATCTCAGAATGATCGAAGCCGTCAATTACGGCACCATCCTGTCGACCGCGCTTGCGGGCGAGGCCGGTCCCGACGCGATGATGGTGCGCGCCTACGGCTCCTTCGAGAGCGTGGCATCCGGCGGTTATCTCATGCCGCTTTCGGAAGAAAACGTGCCGGCGCTGAAGGATTTCCCGGCCGACGCGCTGAAGGCGGAAACCCTGCGCGCGGACAACACTATCTACGCCATTCCCTTCGCCTCGCAAACGATGATGGTGCTCTACAACAAGGATGTGTTCAGCGAGCTTGGTCTCGAGCCGCCGAAGACCTGGGACGATATGAAAGCGGCCGCCGAAGCGCTTCAGGAAGCCGGTCTCTACGCCTTTGCCAATGGCACGGCGGACGCATGGCAGAACGAAGTCATCACCTTCGGCCTCGGTTCGTCGACCATGGGCAAGGCCTTTTACGAGGACGTGATGAGCGGCGATGCCGATTTCACCGATCCGCGCTTCGTCGATGCGCTGACCCGCATTAAGGATATGAGCCAGTATTTCCCCGATGGCTTCATCGGGCTGGATTACGCCTCTTCGCAGCAGTTGTTTGCGACGGGCATGGCCGGCATGTTCGTCGGCGGCTCCTATGAGATCGCCGCCATGAAGGGCATGAACCCCGATATCAATATCGGCGCCATTCCCGCACCCGTGGTCAACGAGGGCGATGAAGGCCTTGTCGCCGTGTTCTATGACGGCGGCTATGCCGGCAATGCGGCCACCGAGCACAAGGATGCGGTGCTGAAGTTCCTGAACTTCCTCGCCTCCAAGGAATTCGGCCAGGCCTTTGCCAACGAGCTCTCCAACATCTCGCCGATCCCGGGCGTCACCTTCGACAACCCGAACCTTGAGGCCGTTGCCGAACTGAACAAGACCTCGATGCCTTACATGATGCTGGTGAATTTCCGCTTCGATCAGCCTTCGGGCTCGACGCTGGTTCAGGAAAATGTTCAGAAGATGATGGCCGGCGAGGCAACGCCTGAAGAGGTCGGTGCCACCGTTACCGAGGGCCTGTCGAAATATTACGAGCCCTTCCAGAACAACTGATTTCTCGACGTTTGGGAGCCGGCCTTTTGGGGCCGGCTCGCTCTGATCAAGACGGAAGCGAATGCAATGAACCGCCTGATGCCGACGCCACGTGGCCTTTGGATCACCTGTCTGATCCTGCCCGCTCTTGCGGTGATGCTGCTCTTTGTCGCCTACCCGATCGTTTCGGCGCTGGCCTACGCCTTCTATCACTGGAACGGCATGGCGCGGGGCGAGTTTGTCGGCTTCCAGAATTTCTACGATGTGCTGTTTACCGAGCCGTATAAATCAACGGTTCAAAACGCCTTCATCAACAATGTCATCGTCTTTGTAACCCTGATGGTGGTGCAAAACGGCGCCGCGTTCATTCTCGCCTATGCGCTGTGGCGCGAGTTTCCGCTGGCCCGGTTCCATCGCATTGCCGTGTTTCTGCCGGTTGTGCTGTCGACCGTGATTGTCGGCTATTTGTGGAAACTGTTCCTCAATCCGCTGTTCGGCATCGTCAACCAGACGCTGAAAGCGGTCGGCCTTGCAGGCTTGGCGCAGCCATGGCTCGGCCAGTCCGATACTGCGCTTGCCTCGCTCATTCTGGTCAATGCATGGCACTGGGTCGGCTTTCCGACACTGATTTTCCTGGCCGCCATGCAGCGCATTCCCAGCGAAATCTACGATGCCGTGCGCATGGAGACCGAAAGCGAGTGGGTGAAAATACGGAAAATCATCTGGCCGCTGGTGGCGCCGGCGGCAACCATCGTGTTCGTGCTGCAATTCATCGGGTCGTTCAACTGGTTCGAACTGCCCTATGTGATGGAGGGCATGAGCGGCTCGCCCTTCGGTAATACCGATGTGCTGGCGCTTTATTTCTACCGCCTCGCCTTCGGCAATCCCGGCGCCGGAAGCTCGGACTTCGGCCATGGCTCGGCGCTGGCAGCGCTCGTCTTCATCTTTATCACCGTCTTTGCCACCGCCATGACGCTTTACCTGCGCCGCCGGGAGATTGAGCTTTGAGCGATACGACCTATACCGACCGCTCCGGCCTGATGCGCACATTCGGGCGCGATGGATTGCTGCAGATCCTGCTGATCGCCAATACCTTCATCATGATCGCGCCGATCGTGATCATGGTGTTTTCGGCCTTCAAGCCGTCAATGGCGATTTTCCGACAGCCCTTTGCGATCCCCGATTTCACCGATCTGTCGAATTTCGAGGCGATCTGGACCGAGACCCATTTCGTCCGCTATTTCTTTAACTCGCTGCTGATCACCGGCTCGTCCATTCTTGCCATTCTGGTGCTGGGGTCGATGGCGGCCTATGCGCTGGGGCGCTATAATTTCAAGGGCTCAAGCTTTCTGCTGCTGTTCTTCCTGGCCGGTCTGACCCTGCCGCTGAAGCTCGCCGTCATCCCGCTTTTCGTGCTGATGCGCAAGATGGGCCTGCTCGACAGCCAGCTATCGCTGATCCTCATCTATATCGCCATGGGCCTGCCATCGACCGTGTTCATCATGACCGGGTTCATTCGCTCGCTGCCCGGCGAGCTGGAAGATGCCGCGCGCATGGACGGCGCTTCGGAAGCGCGGATCATGTGGTCGGTCATGCTGCCGCTGGCGCGGCCCGCCATGGTGATTGCCGCAATTCACAACCTCGTGCCGATCTGGAACGATTTCTTCTTCCCGCTGATCTTCATCCAGAACGATCTTCTGAAAACCCTGCCGCAGGGGCTGACCAGCTTCATGGGGGAATACACCACCAATTGGGGCGTTCTGTTTGCCGGGCTGACCTTCGCCGCAGCCCCCATCACGCTGCTCTACATCATCCTGTCCCGCCAGTTCATCAACGGCATGACCTCGGGCGCGATCAAGTGACGCTGAAGCTGAAGAAAGGCGGGCTGGTGGTTTCCTGCCAGGCCCGCGCGGACAACCCGCTCCACGGCGCGCATTTCATGGGCGCGATGGCGCTCGCGGCGCGTGACGGCGGGGCATCCGCCATCCGCGCGAACGGCATTGCAGACGTGCGGGCCGTAAAGGCGGCAGGCCTTCCCGTTATAGGCATCGACAAGCAGTTTTCAGATGATGTTCCGGTTTACATTACGCCGACGCTTGAAGCCTGCGATGCGCTTGCCGAGGCCGGAGCCGATATTATCGGCATTGACGCCACGCCGCGCCCGCGCCGGGGCGACGAACCGGCAAGGCTGATCCGCCACATTACCGAAGCGCTTGGCCTTGAGGCCTTTTGCGATATCGCAACGTCCGACGAAGGGGCGGCCGCCGCTGACATGGGTGCAACCTATGTGGCGACGACGCTTTCCGGCTATACGGATTATACGGCCCGCACCGACGACCTGCCGGACTACGCCCTGATCGAGGCGCTGGTCGCCCGCATCAAAACGCCGGTGGTGGCGGAGGGCCGGTTCTCGACGCCCGAACGCGCGCGCCGCGCGCTGGATTGCGGCGCTTATGCCGTCGTTGTCGGCACGGCGATTACCAATCCGCGCGAGATCACTCGCGGTTTTGTCAGGCAGATCGAGGGCTGAGGCCATGGACAGCTATTTCCTCGGCGGCGATATCGGCGGAACGGCGTCGCGGTTTGTCCTTTGCGATCAGGCGGGCACGATCATTCAGCGCGGCGCGGCGGCCGGCGCCACCGGCCACACCTTCAACGCCGAATCCCGCGCGACGCTTGAGGAAAGCATCGCCGCGATTGCCGCGCAGATCACCAAGCCGGTTGACGCGGCCGTCTTCGGCCTCACCGGGTATGGCCCGCGCGCGCGCAGCGAAATCGAAGACATGCTGATTGCCGCACTGAAGCTGACGCGGGCGAAGATTTTCATTTCCGACGATATCGAGCTTGCCTACCGCAGCCTGTTTGCGCTTGGAGAAGGCCACCTCGTTTCCGCCGGAACGGGGTCGATTGCCGTTCACCTCGACAGCGAGGGCAGGCTCTTTCGCATTGGCGGGCGCGGCATCCTGATCGACGATGCGGGCTCCGGCGGCTGGATCGGCCTTGCCGGCGTGCGCGCGCTCTACCGCCGGCTCGACGAGGAGGGCGCGCCGGGCGATATGCACCTGCTCGCCGATGCGCTTTATGCCGCCCTCGGCTCTGACGACTGGTCGGATATGCGGGCCTATATCTATGCCGGCGACCGGGGTCGCATCGGCGCGCTCGCGCGCTCTGTTGCCGATGCCGCGGAGGCCGGCGATGCATGCGCAAACGCTATTCTGCGTGAGGCCGGCGCTGAACTCGCCCGCCTCGGCAACATCCTGATTGCCCGCAACGGCAACCACCCCGTCGCCTTTGTCGGCGGCGTGCTGAAGCTGCACCCCGTCATCGCCGAGACGATCCGTCAGAGGCTTGCCGGCGAGGCGCGCTTTCCCGTCCTCGATCAGGCGGAGGGCGCCGCCCGGCTCGCCCTTTCCTTTTTTAACCCTGCATCTTCAGGACCTTCCGCCTGAATTCGACTGCCGAAACTGCCTCCCGGGCATGTTTGCGACCCGCGGTACTGGCCAGATTTCTCGTTTTCGCCATCGTCGTTTTGGTCTGATGGGTCGGGTTGTCTTTTGAAGCGGAAGCCGCCGTTTGCGGTTTCAAGGATGCGACAATCGACCCGACGCCACGTTACCGGTTCTCGATCGCGCCCGCCCCATGGCGGTAGCGCCAGCCGGATTGCGCCATGATGGCGAGATGGATGGCGAGCGCGGCGGCAAGGCCGATTGCGTGATCGAGGATCGTGATGTCCGGCGTAGCGCTCGCGCTCACAAGGGTGGCGATGCTCAGCGGCAGGAACAGCACGATCGCGGTGACGAGGCCGGGATTGTAGCATCGCAGCCGCAGCGTGGTCACGATATGCAACATCGCATTGACCAAGAGGAGATAGGGCGCGACGAGGCTGGCGCCCGGCGACAGCAACAGTGCGGCATAGAACGCGAACAAGTTCACGCCCCAGACGACCGGCAGGTTGACCACGATGACGTCGACCGGCCGCAGCACGTTTCTGCCGCCGAACATTCGAGCGTTCGCGAAGCGGCGGAACCGGTCGCCGGTATGCTCCTCCACCTGATGAAACATATAGGCGGGCAGGTGCAGGTAGAGCAGCACCACAAAACCGGAAAAGGCGAGGGCAATTGCAGGTGCCAGGGCCACGAAGCCGCATGCCATGAACAGCGCCGAAGAAACCCAGCGCCTGGCCAGCCAATCCACCATCGCGAACATCCCCATTGCCTGTCGGAAAACACAAGTCGCGCACTGTGACGGTGCATGAATACCGCGATGAATGCAAGTTTGCCATGATCGCAAGCCCGCCGCCGGTCGCTGGGGCGCAGGGCGGCGAACTTTTTCTCGGTTTGACGGTTCGGAACGATTCCAGCCGGCTCAGGCTTCTGGTGCGGTTTTTTGCGACCGCTCCGTCTTGTTGGGGATATGCAGCCGCCTTCGCCTCCCCTCGCGATGCGTTCGACATCATCGTGGTTGTCCGGGGCTTGGATCGCATCGCGGGACTGGAGGGAGCGGCCCAAGGACGCCTTTCTGGAGCGCTTCCGAAAGCCTTCAGGCAGAGAGTTCCCGCCGGATGATTTCCGCGCCTGCCGAAAGGGCTTCAAGCTTGCCGCGGGCAACCGCGCGCGCAAGCGGCGTCATGCCGCAATTGGTGCAGGGGTAAAGCTTGTCGGCATCAACGAACCGGAGCGCCTTGCGCAGGGTCGTGGCGACCTCTTCCGGCGTTTCGATTGTGTCTGTTGCCACGTCGATGGCGCCAACCATCACCTTCTTGCCGCGGATGAGCTCGATCAGCTCCATCGGCACATGCGAGTTGTGGCATTCCAGCGAGACCAGGTCGATACTGGAGGCCTGAAGCTTCGGGAAAGTCTCCTCATATTGACGCCATTCAGAGCCCAGCGTCTTCTTCCAGTCGGTGTTGGCCTTGATGCCATAGCCATAGCAGATGTGAACCGCCGTCTCGCATTTCAGCCCTTCGATCGCCCTTTCCAGCGTGGCGATGCCCCAGTCATTCACCTCTTCAAAAAACACATTGAAGGCAGGCTCGTCGAACTGGATGATGTCCACGCCGGCCGCCTCCAGCTCGCGGGCTTCCTGATTGAGAATTTTGGCGAACTCCCAGGCGAGCTTTTCACGGCTCTGATAATGAGCGTCATAAAGCGTATCGATCATGGTCATCGGGCCGGGCAGCGCCCATTTGATCGGACCGTCGGTCAGGCTGCGCAGGAATTTCGCATCCTCGACGAAGACCGGCTTCTCGCGCGAGACGGCGCCAACGACGGTCGGAACGCTGGCATCATAGCGATTGCGGATCCTCACCGTCTCGCGCTTCTCGAAATCGACGCCATCGAGATGCTCGATGAAGGTCGTGACGAAGTGCTGGCGGGTCTGTTCGCCATCGCTGACGATATCGATGCCGGCGCACTGCTGCTCGGCCAGCGTCAGCCGTAGCGCATCACGTTTGCCCTCGGCGAGTTCATCACCCTTGAGCTTCCAGGGGGACCAGAGCTTTTCCGGCTCGGCAATCCATGCGGGCTTGGGCAGGCTGCCGGCGGTCGAGGTGGGGAGGAGTTTGTTCATGGTCGAGGCCTTTCGGATACCTGGATTGGTCAAAGGGCGTGTTGAGCGGACAATCGGCCCAGAAGGGAAGCGTGGGGCTTGATGAAGTGCTCTTCCGCGAACCTGCCTTGCTCGATGGCGAGCCGGGTCCGCTCCTCCCGGTCATAGACGATGCGTGTGAGCGAGTGGTCGCTCTGCTTCAGGTTCGGTTTGTAGCATTGGCCCGCAACCGAGTTCGCGTTGTAGATCTCCGGCCGGTAGATCCGCTGGAACGTCTCCATCGTTGCGATGGTGCCGATCAGTTCCAGATTGGTGTAGTCGTTGAGCAGATCTCCGAAGAAATAGAAGGCCAGGGGTGCTGCGCATTCAGGCGGCATGAAATAGCGCACCTGCAAACCCATCTTGCGGAAATACTGCTCGGTCAGCGACGGCTCGTTGGCCTCGTATTCAACACCCAGGACGGGGTGCCGGTTTGCGGTGCGGTGATAAATCTTGTTCTCCGAGACACTGAGGCAAATGACCGGCGGCTTGCGGAAATGCGCCTTGTACGCCTGCGAATTCACGAAGAACTGGAAGAGCTTTCCGTGCAACTCGCCGAAATCCTCCGGCACGCTGAAACCCGCCCGGTCCCTGTTATGCTCGGGTAGCCGGATGCTGAAATCATAGTCGCGCACATAGGAGGAGAAGTTGTTCCCCACGATGCCTTCGATCCGCGCGCCGGTCCTGCGATCGAGGATCGTCGTCTTCAGCACTTCTATGGCCGGGAAAGTCTGTCCATTGCCGCCAATCTCCAGTTCGGCGGAAATGATGTCGAGCTCGACAGCGTAGCGGTCGCTCTCCGGATTGTCCCAATGCGCAAGATCGTTGCAGCGATTGTTGATCATGCGCAACGCGTTTCGCAGGTTCTCCTGCCGGCGCTCACCGCGCGCCAGGTTCGCGAAATTGGTGGTCGTCCGCGTTCCGTCGGACGGTTTGTAGTTTTCGTCGAAACGAATGGACTTGATCGTGAAGGTGAGGTCATTGGTCATGGTAGTATCCTGGCTTCCGAGAAAGCGCGCGCGGGCATTGATTGCGTTTTCGAGGCCTTTTTGAGCCTGCCCTGTCGGCAGTCTTCATGAGACGACGGCTCAGGCAATGCATGTTGTATGCCCGAGTTTTTCCATGATAAAAAATGATAATTTTTCAGAAAAGCATGACGCGACGTCATGTTGCGGCAATACGGTTTGGAGCCGCCGTGCAACGATAGCCGCTCGCCGCCTGGGCGCGACAAACGACCGGACGTCGCCCGCCCTCCAGCGATGGCTCAGATCTGAACGGTCTCGGCCAGCGCCATGAAGCCATCCAGATAGTCGGGGCGCTCGCCCTTGCGGTGGCCGAGATGGATGGATTTGGCGATCCCTTCGCCAATCCGCACCCCCTTCACGCCCCTGGCTCCGCGCAGAAGCCAGTCGGGCGTGGCGCTGACGGCGCGGCCGGAGGCCACCAGCCGCAGCATCAGGTCGGTGGTCTCCACCGTGCGGTGGCGGCGCGGCAGGGCATGGGCGGGCACGAGAAAGCGGGTAAAGATATCGAGCCGTTCGCGCGAGACCGGATAGGTGATCAGGGTTTCGCCTGCCAGGTCCTCCGGCTCGATCCGTTGTTTTTGCGCAAGGGGATGATTCTCGGCCACCGCCAGAACCAGTTCGTAATCAAACACAGGACTGTATTCGAGGCCCGCGCGTTCGATCGGGTCGGGGGTGACGAGTATGTCGATCTCGTGGCTCAGAAGGGCTGCGAGACCGCCGAACTGGAAGGCGGTGGTCACATCCAGCTCGACATCCGGCCATTCCGCCAGAAACGGATCCACCACCCGCATCAGCCAGTCCTGGCAGGGATGGCACTCCATCCCCACCCGGATCGCCCCGCGCCGCCCGCGCGCATAATCCTCGATCACCGTCGCGCCATGTTCCAGTTGCGGCAGCACCCGCTGCGCAAGACCGAGAAGATAGTCTCCGGCCAGCGTCAGCCGCAGCTTGTGCCCCTCGCGCTCCCACAGCTTGACGCCGTAGCGGTCCTCGAAACGGCGGATTGCGTGGCTGACGGCCGATTGGGTCAGGTTCAACTGCTCGGCCGCCTGGGTCAGACTGCCCGTCCGGTCAATCTCGCGCAGGATGGCGAGGGGCTGGATATCGATCATGGAGCATGAATCCCTGTCATGTTTCCATGGTCTAGAACGCTTCGGGTGGAAATGGAAGCGGGGCTGCTCGCCGAAAAGCGGCCCGCACTTAAAGCGGTCGCGCGCGGGTCTCTTTCCCAAAATCGGCAGGCAACCTTTTCAGGCGGAGGACGTTTATCCCTGCAAAGGAGAAAACAATGTCAAAATCGGAATTCTGGAAAGAAATGGACGATGTTCGCGCGGCGATGCTGGGCGTTGGTTCCGCCCGCCATGTGCCGATGTCGCCTTATCCCAATGAGAAGGAAGGGGTGATCTGGTTTATCACCGCGAAGGGCACTGATCTGGTGAAGGCGATCGAGGCCGGCGAGACCGAAAGTTCGCTTATCGTCACGGGCAATGGCGAGATGCACGCCCGCGTGGAAGGCAAGTCCGAACTGGTCCAGGATCGGGAAAAGCTCGAGGAGCTCTGGAATCCGGTGGCTTCCAGCTGGTTCGAAGGCATTGATGATCCCGATATCCGGTTGATCCGGTTTGATCCGGACTTCGCGGAAGTCTGGGCCACAAAAGGCTCGATCGGATTTGCGATCCAGGTCGCCAAGGCCAAGGTTACCGACGAGAAGCCCGATATGGGCGATCACTTCGAGGTCCGGTTTTGACGTCTTCCGCTTCGTACCGGGAATTGTTTTATCCGCCGGGCGTCCTATCGGACGCGCGGCGGCGACGTTTGGGGCGAGCCGAGCCTCGTCGCCGGGATAATGCAGTGCAACGCGGATGAAGCCCGATAGTCGGGGGCCGGTCAGGCCTGCAGCCGGCCGGTGTCGAGAAACCGCTCGAGCTGATCGACATAGGGCGCGATGTCGAGGCCGTTTTCCTTCAGCCAGTCGGGGTTGTAATAGGTATCGGCATAGCGCGCGCCGCTGTCGCAGATCAGGGTGACGAGCGAGCCTTCGCGCTGTTCGTGCATCATCTGCGCCGCGATGCGGCAAAGGCCGAAGAAATTGGTGCCGGTCGAGCCGCCGACCTGGCGAAAGATGCGCTTCGAGAGCACGTGCATGGCGGCAAGCGATGCGGCGTCGGGAACCCGGATCATGTGATCGATGACCGTCGGCAGAAAGGACGGCTCCACGCGCGGCCTGCCGATACCCTCGATACGGGAGCCGTCATCGCGGCTGACGGTGCGGTCGCCGCTGACATAGCTGTCGTAGAACACCGAGTTCTCGACATCGACGACGCAGAGCCGCGTCGGCAGGTTGCGGTAGCGGATATAGCGGCCGATCGTGGCCGAGGTGCCGCCGGTGCCCGCGCTCATCACCACCCATTCGGGGGTGGGATGCTCCTCGTTCTCCATCTGCGCGAAAATGCTCTCGGCGATATTGTTGTTGCCGCGCCAGTCGGTGGCGCGCTCGGCGAAGGTGAACTGATCGAGATAGTGGCCGCCGGTTTCGTTGGCGATCCGCTGCGCGGCGTCGTAAACCTCGCCGGAACGCTCCACCAGATGGCAATGGCCGCCGAAGCGCTCGATCGCCTCGATCTTCTGGCGTGACGTCGTGCGCGGCATCACCGCGATGAACGGCAGATGCAGGATACGGGCGAAATAGGCCTCCGAAACCGCCGTCGAGCCCGACGACGCCTCGACCAGCGTGGTGCCCTCGCGGATATGGCCGTTACAGATACCGTAAAGCACCAGCGAGCGGGCGAGGCGATGCTTCAGGCTGCCGGTCGGGTGCGTGCTTTCATCCTTCAGATAGACCGAAAGCCCTGTGAGGCCGGGAAAGACCGGCTTGATCAGATGGGTATCGGCGGAGCGGCGGGCGTCGCCCTGCAACAGCCCGATGGCGCGGCGCGCCCAGGCGCGCTCGGCGCAGGCCGGCAGCGCGATGTCCAGACCGTCGGTCAGAAGGGCGTCGCCGCTCATAGCGCGATCACCGCCTCGACTTCCACCATCGCCCCCTTGGGTAGGGCCGAGACTTCATAGCAGGCGCGCGCCGGGAACGGCTCGGCAAAGGCCTTGCCGTATTCTTCATTGACGTCGGCGAAGCCGGATAGATCGGTCAGAAGCACGGTGGTCTTGATCGCTTTCGAAAGGTCAGCGCCGGCTTCCGCGGCGATCGCCGCGATATTCTTCAGGCATTGCCGCATCTGCTCCACCGCGCCGCCTTCCACGAACGCGCCGGTTTCCGGATCAATCGGAAGCTGGCCGGATACGAACAAAAGATCGCCATGGCGCACGGCCTGGCTGTAGGGGCCGATAGCGGCGGGCGCCTTGTCGGTGGCGATGGCTTTCATGGCGACGTTCTCTTTTCTTCATTGTCCGAATGGCCGAGCGGATGCATCAGCCGGTTGGCCCAGCCAAAGATTGCAATAGCATGAATGAGGTCGATGATCTCGAAAGGTTCGAGCCCTGCGGCCTTCAGCGCCGTGATATGGCTTTTGTCGGCGCTGGGCGGAGTCGCCGTCAGCGCCTCGGCGAATGCGACGATCGCGGCGTCGCGGGCCGACAGCGCCGCGCGGTTTTCGGTCCACAGCGCGGCGATCACGGCGGAGCTGCCGGAGAGGCGAATATGCTGACGCGCGTGGACATTGGCACAGTAGCGGCAGCCATTGACCTGGGATGCGGCCAGCGCCCCGAGTTCGCGGTCGGCGCGGGGCAGCCCGCCCTCGGCATACATGATCGCGTTGAACAGCGTGGTGCGCGCCACATAGCTTTCCGGATCATGCGCGAGCGTGCGCACATAGGGCGAGACTTTCTTTGCCGAGGGCGTCACCTTCATCGCCTCGAGCTGCTCGGGCGTGGCGTCCTCGATCTCGACCGGCGGCAGATGCGGATGCCAGGTGAGCGGCTTGATGCGGATGGAACCCAGAGCGCTCATGCGGTCGTCTCCAGAAGATGAAGGCCGTGGGCGACCCTGATCTGAAAGCAGGCAAAGGCCAGAAGTTCGGAAAGCGCGATCACCTGCGGCACGGTCAATCCGGCCTCAAGTAAGGCATCAAGGCTTTCGCGCGAGCTTGCGCCCGGCCTGGCGGCAATCATGTCGGCATGAACGGCGATGGCGGCAAGGCGGCTCTCTTCCGGCATCTCCCCGCGCGAAAGCGTGGCCAGGGTCTCATCTTCCGGCACGGGATATTCGGCGAGCAGCTTTTCATTCTCGGCCGTCAGCGCCACCCGGCGGGCGATCGCAGCGCGCAGCGCCGGAGACAGGCCGAGATCGTTTTCGGGGGTGAGAACGGCCACGCGGCACTCTTCCGCGCCATTGAGGAATTCGGGGCGAAGCGCGCGAAGGTCAAAGACGGCGCCGTCTTCGGCAAGGCCGCCGGCGCGGTCCAGCGCGTCGGGCCGGGCATGGTGTATGGTCATTGCGGTCCCATGATGAGATTGGGGAGCCAGAGCGTGATTTCCGGCACGGATGCGAGCAGGATCAGCACGACGATCGGCGGGATCAGCAATGGCAGGATAGAGATCGCCAGCTTTTCGAAGCGGACGCCCGAAACGGCCGACATCAGGTAAAGCCCGACGCCGAGCGGCGGCGTGGCGATGCCTAAAAGCAGGGCAAGGGTGATCACCATGCCGAACTGCACCCGGTCGATGCCGAAGGCATCGGCGGCCGGCAGCAGCAGTGGCAGGAGAATGATCTTGGCCGGCGTCGCCTCCATGAAACAACCGATGATAACCAGCAGCACGATCGTGAAGGCCATGAACACCCAGGGTTGGCTGATCGCCTCCAGAATGCCGGAGGCAAAGGCCTGCGGCACCTGCTCGAAGGCAAACAGCCAGCCCATGATCTGCGAGACGCCGATGATCATCATGATCAGCGAGGAAAGCACCGCGCTTTCGGTGAGCGCGTCGCGCACGCCCTTCCATGTCACCGTGCGATAGAACAGGCCGATCAGCAGCGAATAGCCGCAGGCGATCACGCCGGCCTCCGTGGCGGTGGCAAAGCCGAAGATGATGGCGCTCAGGATGATGGCGGGCGCGATCAACGCCGGCAGTCCTTCGAGCGTGGCGCGGCGGATATCGCGCATGCTGGCGCGTTTCTCGCGCGGCATCGGCGTCCAGATCGAAACGACGCGGATATAAAGGATGAAGGAAATCGCGACGAGGATGCCGGGGATGATGCCGGCGAGAAACAGCCGGGCCACCGACTGGTTGGCAAGCCAGGCATAGACGATCAGGCTGATCGAGGGCGGTACGATCGGCCCGACAAGCGAGGTCGCAACCGTGAGGGCTGCCGAGAATTGGGGCGAATAGCCGCGCTCGCGCATCGCCTTGACCTCAAGCTGACCGAGGCCGGCAATATCCGCCGTCGCAGCGCCCGAGACGCCTGCGAACAGAAGCGAGGCGACGACGTTGACATAGGCGAGACCCGCGCGGAAATGGCCGATCAGCGCGAGGCAGAAATTGAAGATGCGATCGGTCAATCCAATCGTGTTCATCAGATTGCCGGCCAGCACGAAGAACGGGATTGCGAGCAGCGCCGGCTTTGCCGCGCCATCGAGAATCTGCTGGGGGACGACGATGCCCATATCGCCGAACCCGGCCCAATAGAGCCCGACGATCGCGCCGGCGCCGATGGCGACGGTCACCGGCACGCCGATAAGCATCAACAGCACGAAACCGCCGATGACGATGAGGCCGAGGATCATTCGACGGCTCCTTTTTCGACCGGCTCTATGTCGCGCGGGAACGCTTCGCTGCGGCCGGTGGCGATCTCGATGAAGGACAGCAAGAAATGCGCGAACACCAGCGCGGCGGAGACGAACAGCGGCAGCGACTGGGTCCAGATCGGCAGGCCGGTGCCATCCATCGGCGCGCGCTGAAGCGAGATCAGCGCCGGCGCGCCGCGTAAGATCGCCGCCATCACGGCCATGCCGACGAAGCAGGCGAACATCCCGCCGACCCGCCGGCCGACCGGCGGCAGGCGCGACATGAAGATATCGACGACCACGTCGCGGCGGTTGCGCATATAGACGAAGAAGCCGAGCAGCAGCATCCAGATGAACAACAGCAGCGTCCACGAGAATATCCAGCCGAAGGCATGATCGAACACCGCCCGGAAGGCGACGTTGAAGAGGTTCAGCGCCACCATGACGGCGAGACAGAGTGTCGCCAGCCCCTTGAAGAGGCTGGCAATGGCGTCAAGAATGCCGTCAAGCGCGCGCATCGGGCTTACTCTTGCTTCGCGGCCTGAACGGCGTCCAGCAGGCCTTCGGGCAGTTCACCGTTTTCGGCGCGCTGCTGATAGAAGGCTGCCATTTTGTCGCTGAACTGCGTGGTGTCGAAGTCAAAGTTGACGGTGACGCCATCCTTGGCTTCCAGGTCGCTCTTCAGCGTCGCCGCCTGTTCTTCGAGCAACTCGCGGGCATAGGCGGATGCTTCGCTGTGGGCGCGCTCAAGGGCGTCCTGCTGCTCCGGCGTCAGCTTGTCCCAGGCCTTGGCGTTCATCATCCAGGCAACCGCCTGCGGGTATTCGTCGGTGCGGATGATGTTGGGCGCAACCTCATAGAAGCGGGTGGATTCGATCAGCTCCGCCGGCGAGGTCACGGCGTCGACGATGCCGCGATTGATGCCGTCATAGACTTCGCCCCAGGGCAGAACCCGCACTTCCGCGCCGAGATAGGTCCAGGCGTCGATCACGAGTTGATCCTGGAACTGGCGCATCTTCAGGCCCTTGATATCGTCAACGGAGTTGACCGGCTTGGTCGAAAGAAGCGTGCGGAACGTGCCGCGCGGCATTTCCGGAATGCTGCCGAGCACGGTGATATTGGCCTTTTCCTCGACTTCGCCGAGCCAGGACTGGAACAGGTCGCCGTCGATGAAAGACGACCACTGATCGTAATTGTCGAACAGGAAGGGCGCGGAGGCATAGCGGATGCTGTCCTCCCAGCGCGACATGAAGGACAGGCTCGACGGCGCAAGCTGGATGATCCCCTGGCTGAGCTGCTCGATGACGGAATCCATCGAGCCGATCTGCTCGTTGGGATAGATCTTCACCTCGATCTCGCCATCGGTGTATTCCGACACCAGGTCGGCGAATTTCTGATAGGCTTTGCCCTCGAAACTGTCGGGCGTCATCATCGAGCTCAGGCGCCAGACATCGGCTGCCGAAGCGGGTTGTGTCAGGGCGATGGTTCCGATCGCAATCGTCGCGGCGCCCGCGATGCGTGTTATCAAAGACATGCTGCTATTCCTCTGTTCTTATCGTTCCGTTTTCCGGTCTCGCCATCGCGGCGCGCGGCCCGTGGCGCATGAATGGCTGAATCTGCACTTGCCAATATCTTCTATATGGATAATGATGAGCTCAATATGTCAATATCGAATGATAAAATTTCCGATGTGAAAGCGCTCGAAGCCTTTCAGGCCGCCATGGCCTGCGGCTCGATGACGGCGGCTGCCCGTGAGCTGGGCATTGGCCAGCCTGCCGTAACACGCCAGATCAAGGAACTCGAAGAGTCCGTCGGTTTTCCCCTGTTTCATCGCAACGGACCGCGCATATCGCCGACCGAGCGCGGCCTGCAGTTCTATGGCGAGGTGCAACGGCTGATGTCGGGCCTGCATCAGATCCGCGAACGCGCCGCCGCCATTCGCGACGGACGGATCGCGGCCATCGATGTCGCCGCCACGCCGACCATGGCCGGCGGGCTCTTGAGCCCCACGCTGGCGCGCATGGGCGAGGACCTGCCGGGCGTGGTCAATATCGAGACCATGAACGCCGAGCATGTGGCGCGCGCGGTCACCAGCCGCACCGCGGATTTCGGCATTTCCGCCCTGCCGCTGGAACATGCCACGCTCGAGGCCAAGGTGGTCTGCGAATCCCGGCTGGTCGCCGCCATTGCCGAAGGCGGCCCCTTCGATGTGGACGGCCCGCTTGCCCTCGAAAGCCTTGCGGCCGCGCGTCTCTTGACCGTCGGCAATGCCTATCGCATTCGCGGCAAAATCAATGGCGCGCTGGCGCGCGAAAACATCACGCCTGCCGGCGAGATCGTCACCAATTCGTCGCTCAATGCCATGATGGCGGCGCGCGCCGGGCTCGGCATCGCCATCATCGACCCGGTCACGGCCTTCGGCATTCCCGTAAAGGGCGTTGCGATCCGGCCGCTTTCGGTCAGCCTGCCCTATATCTGGGGGCTGTTCAGCGCCGCCGGCCGTGTACTTCCCGGCGAGCTTCTGTCTTTTGCGGCAGGCTTCGAGGCTGCCTGCAAGACGACCATCCCGGACTGCGTGTTCCACGATCCCGCGGACGTGCGGACGCTGGAACGGTCCAGTCTGTAATGCAAGGAACTTAAACCCCATGACCCACCCTTCTGGCCTTGCGGCCCTGGAAGCCGAACTTGAACGCCAACGCACCCTCTTGAACCTGCCGCCCAAGGCGTGGATGCCGGCGACCGAGCGACCGGACGGCGCTGAGGTTCTGGATGTGGCGGTCATCGGCGCGGGGCTCTGCGGCCTCGCGGCCAATTTGGCCCTCAGCATGGAAGGCATTTTCAAAGTCCGCCTGTTCGACCGCGCTCCGAAGGGTCGGGAGGGGCCCTGGGTCACCTATGCGCGCATGGAAACGCTCCGCACCGTCAAGGAAGCCGCCGGGCCCGCCATGGGCATTCCCGCGCTTACCTTCCGCGCCTGGTTCGAAGCGCAGTGGGGCGAAGACGCCTGGGCGCGGATGGAGCTTGCGCCGCGCACCCTATGGATGGACTACATGAACTGGTTTTCGCGGGTGACCGAGGCCGATATCGTCAACGACTGCGATGTCGAAGGGATCGAGCCCGAGGGCAACCTGCTTCGCCTGACGACGGCCAAAGGAACGGTGCTGGCCCGCCGTGTGGTGATCGCGACCGGGCTCGACGCCATGGGCGCGCCGCGCCTTCCCGCCGTTGCGCGCGATATCCCCAAGGGCAAGGTCTATCATTCCGCCGACGTGTTCGACGCCAAAACGCTGAAGGGCAAGCGCGTCGTCGTCGTGGGCGCCGGCGCCTCGGCCATGGACAATGCTGCGACCGCGCTGGAAGAGGGCTGCGCCCGACTTGATCTGCTGGTGCGCCGGCCCGCCATTCCCGTCATCGACAAGTTCACGGGCACCGGCTCGCGCGGCACGACATCGGGCTATCTCGGCCTGCCCGATGCCATCAAATGGGAGATCATGAACGAGGGCGACCGCTTTCCCGTGCCGCCGCCGAAACACTCGGTCGAGCGCGTCGCCCGCCACGACAATGCCTTCCTCCATGTCGGCGCGCCGGTGACCGGGGTAGAGGAAACCGCGAACGGCATCCGCGTCGTCACGCCGAAGGGCGCGCTTGAGGCCGATGTCGCGATCTTCGCTACCGGCTTCGGCATCGATCTTGGCGAACGGCCGGAGCTTGCCGCCTTCGCCCCCCATATCCGCACATGGGGCGATGTGATGGGCACGGAGAAGGCGGCGGAAAACCCCGGCCTCGCCGCCCATCCCTATCTCGCGCCCGATTTCTCCTTTCTCGAAAATCGCGAAGGCGCATGCTCCGCGCTTTCGAAGCTTACCTGCTTTGCCTATCCCTCGGTCCCCAGCCACGGCAAGGTGACCTCCGGCATACCGGCCTCGAGCGAGGGCGCGCGCCGGCTGGCGTCCGGTCTGGTGCGCTCCTTCATGGCCGAGGATGCCGACGTCCATCTTGCCCGGTTCCGTGACTATGACCGCCCCGACATGACCGGCGAGGAATGGCTTCCAAGCGACCTCGCCGTCAGCGCCTGAATTTTAGGAAAACCTGCCATGAACGAACCCTATATCCACGCCTCCTCGATCGTCATCGACGCGCTGCAATGCTCGGATTTCAACCGCGAAATCCTGCTGGAGGCCCAGGCGGGCGGCGTGACCGCCATCAGCGCGTCTTCCGTGCTTTGGGAGAATTTCCGCGGCGGGATCGAATATGTGATCATGTGGAAGCAGAAGCTTGCCGAAAACGCCGATATCGCCATGCCTGTCAGGACGCTGGACGATATCCGCCGCGCCAAGGCGACGGGCAAGGTCGGCATCATCTTCGGCTGGCAGAACACCTCGCCGGTCGAGGATCGGCTGGACTATTTCGGCATCTTCAAGGACCTCGGCGTCAACATCATGCAGTTGACCTACAATACCCAGACGCTTTTCGGCGCCGGCTATCTGGAGGAAAAGGACAGCGGCCTGACCGGCTTCGGCCGCGAGGCCGTGGACGAAATGGCACGATGCGGCATTCTGATCGACCTGTCCCATGTCGGCATCCAGACCTCGCTCGATACGATCTCCTATTCGCAAAAACCGGTCGCCATTACCCACTGCCTGCCGCGCGGGCTGAAGGATGTGCCGCGCAACAAGCCGGACGAGGTATTCAAGGCCTGCGCCGAAAAGGGTGGCGTCATCGGCACCTCGCTGTTTTCGCCCGGCCTTGCCAAAGGCAATGACGCGACGGTTGCCGATGTCATCGACGCGATGGAATACACGATGGACCTCGTCGGCGAGGACCATGTCGCGATCGGAACCGACTTCAACCACAACCGCCCGCGTCCGGGTCCATGGCTTTTGTGGGCCAACAAGGACAAGGGCACCGGCCGCACGCTGACCGAGTTCGGCTCGGCCAAGATCACCAAGCCCGAAGGCATCCGCCGCAACGACGAATTCCCGAACCTCACCGCGGAAATGCAGCGCCGCGGCTGGTCGCAGACCCGCATCGAGAAAATCCTTGGCGGCAACTGGATGCGGCTCTTCGGCGCGGTCTGGGGGTGATCGCACGATAAAGCCGGTTTCAGAGGCATTGCGGGCCGGAGCTGGAAAAGGTCCGGTCCGCCAGTTTCGGCAGCGTCAGCCGGAAGAAGACCGAGCGCGCGCCCTGGAACAGCAGCATCGCGATCCAGAGGCCGTGATTGCCGAACAGCGGCTGGAGCACCGCCCAAGCCGCGAAGTAGAAGGCCAGCGACGCCAGCATCAGCGTGCGCATCTCGCGCGACCATGTGGCGCCGATGAACACGCCGTCCATCTGAAACGCGATCACGCCGACGAGGGGCATGATCGCCGCGTAGGGCAGGTAGGTGTGGGCGAGCGCCTGCGTCTCGGGGATCGGCGCGATCAGGGCCACGACCATGGGGCCGGTGAGGAAGAAGACTGCCGATACCGCCAGCGCCATCGCCGCGCCCCAGAGCGTGGTGAGCTTGATGACGCGATCGAAGGCCGGGCGGTAGAAGGCGCCAACCGCGCGGCCGGCGAGCTGTTCGGCGGCGGTGGCGAAACCGTCGAGGAAGGCGACGCCGAGGAAATAATAGCGCAACAGCACGGTATTGGCGGCCAGGATATCCGTGCCGAGCACGCCCGACTGGCGGGTGAAGAAGGAAAGCCCGATCAGAAGCGCGAACGAGCGGATCATCATGTCGCGGTTGACCGAGAACATCCGCTTGAGCGCTGAAAGGTCGGGCCATTCCCAAAGCTTTCGGTCGGTGCGTCTCAGGATCAGGATCGCGCCAATCACGGCTGTCAGACCCTCGGCGATCAGGCTCGCGGCTCCCGCGCCCGCGAGCCCATAACCGAGCCACAAAACGAAGGCGAAGGCCAGAAACAGGTTCAGCGCGTTCAGCACCACCTGCAGCAGCAGCGCCGTCATCGCCTCGCCCCGGCCGATCACCCAGCCGAAGACCACGAAATTGAACAGCGCGAACGGCGCCGACCACACCCGCCAGGCATAATAGGTCCAGGCCGCTTCTCCCACCGGCCCGTCGGCATCGAGCGCGACCAGCCCCAGATGGCCGATCGGCACGTGCAGCAGGAGAATGAGCAGGCCCGCGGAAAGCGCGATCAGGATGCCGCCGAGCAGCATGCGCTGTTCCTGGCGAGGGTCGCCCGCGCCGACGGCCTGCGCCGTGAAGCCGGTCGTCGCGCCGCGCAGGAAGTTGAATGTGGTGAACAGCACATCGAAGATGACGGCGGCCAGCGCGACGCCGCCGATCAGCACCTCGTCGCGCAACTGGCCGACGACCCCGGTCGCCGCAAGGCTCACCAGCGGCGTTGAAAAATGCGCGATCATCATCGGCAGCGCGATCGTGAAAACCTGCCGGTGCGTAACCTGAAAGGGGCGCGAAACCCGACCGGCGGTATTCTCCACGATAAGCTGTCCCTGAAACATAGGTCGCCGGCTCGACCGGCGCGAAAGACGAGTTCTTGGATTAGGGCGAGATAGTTGAGCGCGTCAAGAGCGCGGGCCTCTCCCTGGCGGCGTCAGGCAGCGCCAATGCGAACTTGCTGGATATTCAAAGCGACGACAGCACGCTCGTCACGCCCCAGGCCACGGCTCCCAGCGGCACAAGGGCCAGCAGGGCGAAGATGCCGTCGCGGGTGAGGATCGAGAAGGCGATCAAGGTCACGGCGACGCCGATGAGGGAGGAGGAGAACGGGATGAACTCCATCAGCGGCATGATCGCGCCGAAGATCACGCAGGCCAGCGGCAGCAGCCACTTGAAAGGGCGCTTGAACAGGAAGGTCAGGCGTTCGCGCGCGGCCCTGTCGATCATGCGCGTCAGCGGAAGAACCTTCTTCATAGCTGGTCGAAACCTGTCGGAGGCGATCTGCCTTTTGCGGATCCAGCCGGGGAGCCAGATCTGGCTGTGGCCGACAAGCTGCTGGGCGGCGATCATCATGATGATCAGGCCGCACAGCGTCGAAAGCCCCGGCACGCCGCTGAGCGGCGTGATCAGCACCAGCGCCGGAAGGATCAGAAGCGGCACGAACGAGGCATGGCCGAAGGAGACCATGAGCCGGTCCACCGAAACGTGGCCGTCCCCTGCCTCTTCCATTGTGCGTTCGACAATCTCCGTCAGCGAGTGAAACTCGCCTTCGGATTCGGATGCGGCCGTCAAGCAAGGCTCCTTAGCAAATGGGCGATGTCAGCGAAACGCCGTTTCCGGCGCTTGGTTCCGCGGCGGCGATCGGCATTGCAATTCGCTGCGCGCTGTGTACCTCTTCTTTCCAACACAACAAAGCGAGGAAACCATGTCGGAACAACGTTTGGAACGGTTGGAAGCGCAGATGGCGGCGCATCAGGAGGTGCTGATCGCGCTGGCCGCGGCGCTTGCGGAAGGCAAGGACTATTCGGTTTTCCGCCGCGCGCTTGACGGGCTGCTGACTGTCAAGGGTCAGGAGGAGGATCCGGGCTTCGAGCCGGACGAGGCCTTTGCCTTCCAATACCGGGTTGCCGAAACGATCCGCACGATCATCGACGGCGCGGAAGCGCGCGCCAACCAGTAGCGGCCGGAACCAAAAGCCGCCCTCCGTCGTTCCGTGAACAGTTCGAATGGAGAGTGATGATATGGCAGCCGCGAAAAATGGATCCAGGGTCAAAGACGAAGATACCTATGAGGCTTTGCGTCGAGACGGAGCCTCGAAGGAAAAGGCCGCGCGCATTGCCAATGCCAAGGCCAATGACAGCATGAAGCCCTCCAAGAAGGGCGGCGAGGCGCAGCCCTATGAGGAGTGGACGCGCGACGATCTTTATGATCGCGCCCGCGAGATCGGCATCGAGGGCCGATCGAAGATGAGCAAGAAAGACCTGATCAAGGCGCTTCGAAACCACTGAGACGGGGTTAGCGCGCCATGTCCTCGGGGTTCTTCGCGTCTTTGCGATCCAGAAGGTCAGCCACCATCTTGAAGGCGGTGACGATGTCGGCCTGCTCTTTGCCGGTGAAAGTGGCGAAGTCGGCGGCAAACCCGTCGGCGAACAGCGATGGTGCCGCCTCAAGCGTGTGCGCGCCCGCCTCGGTCAGTTTGGCCTGCACGGTGCGACGGTCGCTGGTGGAGCGGATACGGGTGATCAACCCCTTTGCCTCGAGCTTGTCGAGAATGGTGACGGTGGTGGCAGGGCTGAGGTCCGCCTGCTTGGAAATTGCCGCCGTTGTCAGCGCGCCCTGGTCGCTTACCGCCTTCAGCACAACGATCTGCGGAATCGTTAGCCCCGTTTCGCGGCCGATCCGTTTCGAGCGGATATCGATCGCATGGGCGATCCGGCGGATCGCCTTCATCACCGCATCGGCATTGTTGACCGTTGTATCAGGTTTGTTGTCCATCATCGGGGAAGTAGTTACAACAGAAATCATTTGAACTCAAATGATTTCTGTTGTAACTAAAACCGAACCCGAGATGCGGGCTTTGCGCCCGCGCCATGAAAAACAGTCTGCGCCGCGCGGTGTCCGCGCCGGCGTTTTGCCTTATGCGCCCGGCTGAGTCGGGCAGCCAGTTGATAGGAGCGACCGACCAGACCATGTGTGGTATTGCCGGAGAGATCAGATTCGATGGAACCCTTGCAGATTCCGAGGCCGTGGCCCGCATTACCGCGGCGCTCGCGCCACGCGGGCCGGACGGCAGCGGCATCTTCGCCCAGGGCCGTTTCGCTTTCGGTCACCGCCGCCTGAAGATCATCGACCTTTCCGAAAAGGCCGCCCAGCCAATGACCGATCCCGAGCTCGGTCTGACCATCGTGTTCAACGGCTGCATCTATAATTATCCGGAACTCCGGCGCGAACTGGAGGACACGGGCTACCGCTTCTTCTCCACCGGCGATACCGAAGTGATCATGAAGGCCTATCACGCCTGGGGCCGCGATTGCGTGAAGCGGTTTCACGGCATGTTCGCCTTCGCCATCGTCGAACGCGACAGCGGCAAGGCGATGATCGCGCGCGACCGGTTCGGCATCAAGCCATTCTATTATGCCACAAGCGGCCGCAATATCCGCTTCGCCTCCACCCTGCCGGCGCTGTTGAAGGGCGGCGGCATCGACAAGACCGTCGATCCGGTGGCGCTGCATCACTATATGTCGTTCCACGCCGTGGTGCCGCCGCCGCACACCATCGTCAAGGGCGTGCGCAAGCTGCCGCCGGCCACCACCCGCTGCTTCGAGCCGGACGGCTCCTATGAGGATATCCGCTACTGGTCGCCCAAGCATGAGCGTGACGCGGCGACGGCCAAGCTCACCCGCGAGGAATGGCGCGACCGGGTGCTCGATGCGCTTCGCACCGCCGTCAAGCGCCGCATGGTCTCCGACGTGCCCGTCGGCGTGCTGCTGTCGGGCGGCGTCGATTCCTCGATCATCACCGGTCTTTTGGCAGAAGAAGGCCAGAAGGACCTGATGACCTTCTCGATCGGCTTCGAGGAGGCAAACGGCGAAAAGGGCGACGAATTCACCTATTCCGACCTGATCGCCGAACGCTTCGGGACCGATCATCACAAGATTTTCGTGCCGTCTTCCGAACTGATGAGCGCGCTGCCGGACACGATCAACGCGATGTCGGAGCCGATGGTCTCCTACGACAATATCGGCTTCTTCCTGCTGTCGCGCGAGGTCTCCAAGCACATCAAAGTGGTCCAGTCGGGCCAGGGCGCGGACGAGATTTTCGCCGGCTATCACTGGTATCCGCCGCTGGAAAACTCCAACGATGTCGTCGGCGATTACGCCAAGGGCTTCTTCGACCGCGACCATGCCAAGCTCTCGCGCCACCTCTCGGCCGAATGGCTGGCCGAGGAGGATGTGAGCCGCGCCTTCGTCGAAAGCCATCTGATGGCGGCCGGTGCCGAGGGCCCTGTCGACCGGGCGCTCAGGCTCGACAGCCAGGTCATGCTGGTTGACGACCCGGTCAAGCGGGTGGACAATATGACGATGGCCTGGGGTCTGGAGGCGCGCGTGCCCTTCCTCGACCATGAGCTCGCTGAGCTCGCGGCCACGATCCCGCCGGAGTTCAAGCTCAATGACGGCGGCAAGGGCGTGCTGAAAGACGCGGCAAGGCTGGTTGTTCCCCACGAGGTGATCGACCGCAAGAAGGGTTATTTCCCGGTGCCCCAGCTCAAATACATCTCGGGCGAGTATCTGGATATGGTGCGCGACGTGCTCACCAGCCAGGTCTCCAGCGAGCGCGGGCTGTTCAGGAAAAGCTATCTGGACGACCTGTTCCTCGATCCGATCGGCCACATCACGCCGCTGCGCGGGTCGGAATTGTGGCAGGTCGCGCTTCTGGAAATGTGGCTGCAGTCGCACGACATCTGAGGAAAAGCCGATGAGTTCGGACAAAGGCTCCAGGGACGATCATCGCGGGCGCGAGGCCTATGCCCATCGTCTGAAACGGATGCGCTCGCATGGAATGAAACCGCCGATTCCCGGCGGCGAGGAGCATGGCGGCATGACGCCGGATGCCTCGATCGATTGCGGCTGGGGGCGGGTAGTGTTCGGCCAGACGTTTTCCGATACCAAGCTTCTGATCGAGACGCTGCGTGCCGAAGTGCCCGATCACCGCGATATCGCGATCTATGTCCGCGATCCGCACGTGGTGCTCGCCAATGCGCCGCAGGAGGTGTTTCTCGATCCCTCGCACACCTTCCGGCTGGAGCTTTCAACCTATCGCCCGGCCTCCAAGCCGCCGCAGGGCTTCTTCATCCGCCGGCTGACATCGGAGATCGACGCCCAGGCGATCAACCGCATCTATGCCGCGCGCGGCATGGTCGTGGTCCGGCCGGATTTCTTCTGGCGCCAGCGCGATGCCCGCTCGATCTCCTATTTCGTCGCCGAGGAGGAGCACACCGGCAATATTCTCGGCACGGTGACCGGCATCGACCATTCCCGCGTATTCAACGATCCGGAAAAGGGATCGTCGCTCTGGTGCCTGGCGAGCGACCCGCAGGCCCGCCAGCGCGGCATCGGCGAGGCGCTGGTGCGCAGGCTTGCCGAGCATTTCCTCGCCCGCGGCGCGTCCTATCTCGATCTCTCCGTGCTGCACGACAATGATCCGGCGATCCGGCTCTATGAGAAGCTCGGCTTCAAGCGGGTGCCGTTCTTCACGGTCAAGCGCAAGAACCAGATCAACGAGAAGCTGTTCACCGGGCCGGAGGCGGATGACTATGAGGAACTGAACCCCTATGCCCGGCTGATCGTGACCGAGGCGCGCCGCAGGGGGATTTCAGCCGAGATCACCGATGCAAGGGGCGGCTTCTTCCGGCTGTCCTATGGCGGGCGCTCGATCCATTGCCGCGAAAGCCTGTCGGAGCTGACGACATCGGTGGCGATGTCGATCTGCGACGACAAGTCCGTGACCCGCCGCTTCGTTGAGGAGGCCGGCGTGAAGGTGCCGCGCCAGATGACCTCGGATGCCGGCGAGGATGCGATCCGCGGCTTCCTGGAGGATGCCGGTCATCTCGTGGTCAAGCCCGCGCGCGGCGAACAGGGCAGGGGCATATCCGTCGGCATCACGACCTATGAGGACCTTGAGGAAGCCGTGAAAGCGGCCAAGGCCTATTGCGACACGGTGCTGATCGAGGAGATGGTCGAGGGCGAGGACCTGCGCCTGATCGTGATCAACTACCGGCTCGTGGCCGCCGCCATGCGCCGCCCGGCCCATATCGTTGCCGACGGCAGATCCACGATCGAACAGTTGATCGCGAGCCAGAGCGAGCGGCGCAGTGCGGCAACCGGCGGCGAATCCTCGATCCCGCTCGATGCCGAGACCGAGCGTACGGTCCGCGACGCCGGCTACACCTTCGCCGATGTGCCGGAAGCCGGCACCGAAATCCGGGTGCGCCGGACGGCGAACCTGCACACCGGCGGCACCATTCACGATGTCACTGATATCGTCCATCCCAAGCTTGTGGATGCGGCGATCTCGGCGGCCCGCGCGATCAATATTCCGGTGGTGGGGATTGACCTAATGATCAAGTCCCCGCAAAACCCGGACTATGCCTTTATCGAGGCCAATGAGCGGCCGGGGCTAGCCAATCACGAGCCGCAGCCGACGGCCGAACGGTTTGTCGACCTGCTGTTCCCGCTTTCAATGCCGGCCGGCGTACGCCACTCGGTGCGCGAGGCCCACAAGAACGAGTAGCCGATGAAACGACTGACGATTGACGCCGATTACCTGTCCGACATTCTCAAATCGCTCCTCGCGATCCCCTCACCGACAGGCTACACCGACCCCATCGTCCGTTTCGTCACCGGAGAGCTGGAAAAGCTCGGCCTTTCGGTGGAACTCACAAGGCGCGGCGCGATCCGCGCCGTACGGCGCGGCGTCGACAGCCGCGGCGCGCGCGCCGTGGTCTCGCATGTCGACACGCTCGGCGCGCAGGTGAAATATCTGAAATCGAACGGTAGGCTGGAACTGGTGCCGATCGGCACATGGTCGGCGCGGTTCGCAGAAGGCGCGCGCGCCACGATCTTCACCGAAAAGGGCTCTTACCGCGGCACCATCCTGCCGCTGAAGGCGTCCGGGCACACCTTCAACAATGAAATCGACGAGTTGCCGGTCGGCTGGCAATATGTCGAGCTGCGCGTCGACGCGCTGACCCGTGACGAGGCCGATCTCGACCGGCTCGGCATCGAGATCGGTGATATCGTCGCGATCGATCCCCTTCCGGAATTCCTCGACAACGGCTTCATCGTCTCGCGCCATCTCGACAACAAGGCCGGCGTGGCGCTGATGCTGGCCGCGCTGAAGGCGATGCAGGATGAAAACGTCGAAACCCCGGTCGCCAGCCACTGGCTGTTCACCATTGCCGAGGAGGTCGGCGTCGGCGCATCCTCCATCGTCGCGCCCGATGTCGCCTCGCTGGTCTCGATCGACAACGGCACCTCGGCGCCGGGCCAGAATTCCTCGGAATTCGGCGTGACCATCGCCATGGCCGACCAGACCGGCCCGTTCGACTGGCACCTGACCAAGAAGCTTGTCGATGTCTGCAAGGCCAACGATATCCGCTATCAGAAGGACGTGTTCCGCTATTACCGCTCGGATTCGGCAAGCGCTGTGGAAGCGGGCGCGGATGTGCGCACCGCGCTGGTCGCTTTCGGCGTCGATGCCTCGCATGGCTATGAGCGCATCCATATGCATGCGCTGCGCTCGATCGCGGAAATGATCACCGCCTATCTGACCTCCGATGTCGAGATCAAGCGCGACTTCCAGCAGTCCGGCCCGATGACCGGCTTCACCCGCCAGCCGACCGGCAAGGCCAAGCAGGAGCTTTCCGCCGACGTCGAAAGCGAAACCATTGACGATCCGGCGCATCCCCATCATGCGGGGCATGCCTGAGGGGCGGACGCTCTATCCGAACACGATCCTCGGGAAATAGAACGACACCACCCAGTTCGGCGCGTCGACGATCTCGCTGATCTTCAGGTCGCCGGCGACCGAGCACAGCATGTAGGCATCCTCGGGCGCAAGCTTGCGGGTGCGCGAGAGGTGGTCGATCATCGCCGAGACGGCGTCGCGGGCGGCGGCCATCAGGTCCGGGCCGATGCCGGTCGTTACCTCGTAGCCGGCGGCATCGAGATGGCGGGCGATCGGGCCGGGGGTGGAGAAATGCGGGGTCTTCGGGGCGGCGTCCTTCACCACCTCCACCGTGATCGCAACATCCATCGCGCTTTCGATCGCCGTGCCACACACCTCGCCATCTCCCTGCGCGGCGTGGGTGTCGCCGAGCGACAGCAGCGCGCCCTCGACCTCCACCGGCAGGTAAAGCGTCGTGCCGGCCGCGATATCGCGGATGTCCATATTCCCGCCGACATGGCGCGGCGGGATCACCGAATGATTGCCGGGCTCGGCCATGGCGACCCCGATCGTGCCGATGAAGGGGCGCAGCGGCACGGAGGCGATATCGTTGAAGACGGCGGGCTTTCGCGCCACCGTATCATAATCCCAGAGCTTCAGTTTCGGCTGGTCGAACTGATCGGAAAGCAGGCCGAACCCAGGAATGATCGCGCTCCACCCGAAGCCCGACGGCATGAATTCGTGGATCGTCACCTTCAGCGCGTCGCCGGGCGCTGACCCTTCCACATAAACCGGCCCGGTCAGCGGATTGGCATTGGCCGGATTGGCGGTAAGGATATCGGCTGAGGTGCTCTCATGATGATAGTGGCCGTTGCCGGCATCGCGGCAGGCGAAGGTTATGGTCTCGCCGGACCTTGCGAAATGGACCGGCTTGATCGACCGATCCCAGCCGAGATGGCATTCGTGGGAATGGATGGTGCGGATCATGTTCTGCTCTCTTTTCCTGCGCCTTCCCGGTTCAGTCGCGCCCGTTCGAGCATATAAGCCTCGGCCTCGGCCATATGTTCCGCCATGATCTTGCGGGCCCGGTCCGGGTTGCGGCCGCGGATCGCCTTGATCAGTTCGATCTGGTAGAAGACGCCGGTCTCGCGCAGGCCCGGATTGGGCGTCTGGTAGATTTCCCGGCACTCCGGCAGGTCGCGCAGCAGGTTCAAGAGCAGGCCGCAGGCAAAACCGAGCACCGGGTTTTTCGCATGGCGCGAGAGCTCGGCGTGGAAGTCGAGTTCGGCGAGCCGCTGGATATACTCCTCGTCGGCCGATTTCGGTTCTGCCTCGTAAAGCCGGATCGTGGCCTGCAGGGCGTCGATCGCGTCGTCGGGCAGGTGAAGGGCAGCGTCCGCCGCCAGTTCCGGCTCAAGCTGCTTGCGCAGCGCGTAGATATCGGAGATCGAGGGCGGCGCGCGCAGGAACAGGTTGGTGACGGTCTGGATCGCCTCGTCCGGGGCGACGGCGCGGGCGAAAATGCCGCCGCCGGGGCCGGTCTTGCTGGCGATCATGCCCTGGAATTCGAGGATTTTCAGCGCCTCGCGCACCGTGCCGCGCGAAGCGGGAAGCTGCTCCAGGTCGAGCCATTCCGCCGGCAGCCGGTCGCCGGGGCGAAGCCCGGCCTCGATCATCCGCTCGCGCAGCATGTCGGCGATGATATCCGGCCGCTTGCGCTTCTTCGCCGCAAAGGGCGGGGCAAAGGCCTGGCGGCTTTCGAGGCTGGGTCTGGTCATGCCGTCCTTTTCACCATCGGATGGAAGCAGGCGGCTTCGTGGCCGGGCCCCCCTTGCGCTTCGTCTATCGGCGGAACATGCGTCTGGCAATGCTCAGTTCCGTTGGGACATCGGGCGAAAAAGGCGCAGCCCTTGGGCGGGTTGTAGGGGTCCGGCAGCTCCGCCTCGCTGTCGCCGCCGGAGACCGCCTTGCGGCCCGGCGCGGGCGCGGAATTGAGCAGGAGATGGGTGTAGGGATGGAGCGGCCCGGCAAACACCGCGTCACGGCTGCCAAGCTCCACGATCCGCCCGAAATACATCACCGCCACCCGGTCCGAGATCGATTCCACCACTGACAGGTCATGGCTGATGAACAGGTAGGTGAGGCCGAACCGGCTCTTCAGGTCGTCGAGAATGTTGAGCACCTGCGCCTGCACCGAGACGTCGAGCGCGGAGACGGGCTCGTCGAGCACGATCACTTCCGGATCGGCGGCAAGCGCGCGGGCGATGCCGATCCGCTGGGCCTGGCCGCCAGAAAATTCATGCGGGTAGCGCTCGAGGAATTCGGGCGCGAGATTGACCGCGTCCATCAACTCTTCCAGCCGCTTCTCGCGCTCGGCCTTGTTCATCTTCAGAAGATGGATCAGCGGGGCTTCCAGAATGGTGCGGATCTTCTTGCGCGGATTGAGCGAGGAGACCGGGTCCTGAAACACATATTGCACCTGGCGGGCCAGCGCGCGCGGATTCTTCTTCGCCTCGCGGGCAAGATCGCGGCCTTCGAAGGTGATCTTGCCGCCGGTCGGCAGATCGAGGCCGGAGAGCAGGCGCGCCAACGTCGACTTGCCGCAGCCGCTCTCGCCGACAATGCCGAGCGTCTCGCCCTTCTTCACGTCGAGGGTGACGTCCTGAACGGCGTGGACGGCAGGAAGCGCCTTGCCGAACAGCGTCTTGCCGCCGCCGAAGATGCGCTCGGCCCGATCGATCGCGATCAGCGTTTCATTGGCCTCAGGCATCGGCGGTCTCCCGGTTGAGCGGATGGATGCAGCGCGCCCCGCGCTCCTCGCCGAAGGACAGCATCGGGATGTCGCCGCTGCGACAATCCGCCTGCACATAGGGACAGCGGTCGGCAAAGGCGCAGCCGTCCGGCAGGTCGTTGACCACCGGCGGACGACCCCGGATCGCGTCGAGCCGCCGATCGGGCTCGCCCAGAACCGGCACGCAGTCGATCAGTTTGGCGGTGTAGGGATGGGCCGGGTTGGCGAGGATTTCCTCGGTCGTGCCGGTCTCCACGATCCGGCCGGCATACATCACCGCCACCCGGTCGCAGATCGCCGAGACCACGCCGAAATCATGGGTGATGAACAGGATCGCGGTGTCGCGCTCCTTGCGCAGGCCGTTCATCAGTTCAAGGATCTGCGCCTGCACGGTGACATCGAGCGCGGTGGTCGGCTCGTCGGCGATGATCAGCTTTGCGTCATTGGCAAGCGCCATCGCGATCGAGATCCGCTGGCGCATGCCGCCGGAGAGCTCGTGCGGAAAGGCGTTCAGCCGTTCGGCCGCATTGGGGATGCGCACCGATTGCAGCAGGTCGGTGGCCTTCTTGCGGGCATCGGTTCTCGACAGCGGCCGGTGGGCCTGGATGGCCTCGATCAGCTGATCGCCAACGGTATAGAGCGGATGCAGCGTCGAAAGTGGGTCCTGGAACACGTGGGATACCGCGCCGCCGCGCAACTGGCGAATGCGCTCGTCGCTTGCGGCAAATAGGTCCTCGCCGGAAAACCACGCGGCACCTCCGGCAATGCGTCCGGGCGGGGTCGGCACAAGGCCCATCAGCGACATCGCGGTCACCGATTTACCGGAGCCCGACTCGCCCACCAGCCCGAGACATTCGCCTTCGCGGATATGCAGATCGATGCCGCCCACGGCCTTGTAGATGCTGCCGCCGACATGGAATTCGGTGCGCATTTGCTGGACATCGAGAACGGCATTTTCGCGCGGCTTCTCGTCGGGCGCGGCATCGCGCTTGACGGCGGTGCGCGCGCCGGGGCGGGCGAGCGCGCCGGATTTGAGCCGCGGGTCGAGCACATCGCGGATGCCGTCGCCGAGCAGGTTGATGCTCATGACGAGGGCGAAGATCATCAGGCCCGGCACCATCGAGACATGGGCGTCGGTGAACAGCACCTTGCGGCCGTCGCCCAGCATCGAGCCGAGATCGGCCTGGGGCGGCTGTGCGCCGAGACCGAGGAAGGAGAGGCCGGCGGTTTCAAGGATCATCCAGCCGATCGTGGTCGACATGGTGATGATGATTACCGGCAGCACATTGGGCAGCACCTCGCCGAACAGGATCGCAAAATGCGATTTGCCCGAAAGCCTTGCGGCATCGACGAACTCCCGGCGCGAGAGGCCAAGCGTCATGCCGCGAATGTTACGGGCGAAGAACGGGATATTGACCACGGCGATGGCATAGAGCGCATTCAGGAGGCCCGGGCCGAGGACTGCGACGATCGCCAGCGCCAGCAGAATATAGGGAAAGGCCATGACCATATCGATGCCGCGCATCAGGATATTGTCGGTGCGCCCGCCGGCATAGCCGGCGACAAGGCCGATCAGCGAGCCGAAGAAGGCGGCGATCAGCGTGGCGGAGACGCCGACGGCAAGGCTCACCCGCGTGCCCCAGATCAGCCGCGACAGGAGATCACGGCCGAGCGCATCGGTGCCGAGCAGATGCCCCTCGGAAAAGGGTGGCAGCAGGCGGACGGAGGGATCGGTGACGTTCGGCGGCTGAAGCGGCAGGATGGGCGCGGCGAGCGCGACCAGCACGATCAGCGTCAGCACGATCAGCCCGGTGGTGGCGAGCGTGTTGTTGAGGAGCAGTTTCAGCGCGCTCGGGCGGCCGCCCTTTTTCTTCTTCTTTGCGGGTGTGGAAATCGCGGCGTCGGTCATCAGCGCAACCTCGGATCAAGCATGGTCTGAACGACATCGGCGGCGAGGTTGAACAGCACATAGGCCGCCGCCACCACCAGCACGCCGCCCTGAACGGTCAAAAGGTCGCGGGTGGAGATCGCGGTCACCAGCATCGAGCCGATGCCGGGCCACTGGAACACGGTCTCGATATAGACCGCGCCGCCGAGCACGAAACCGGCCTGAATGCCGAGCACCGGAATGACGGAGACGAGCGCGGCCTTGAAGGCATGGCGCATGATCACCCGGCGCTCCTTCAGCCCCTTGGCGCGGGCGGTGCGGATATAGTCCTGGCGCAGCACTTCCAGCATCGAGGTGCGGGTCAGCCGCGCGACCACGCCGGTTGCGACGACCGAGAGCGTGAAGGCGGGCAGGATCAGGTGCCTGACGAGGTCCATCGGCCCGCCGCCGCCATAGATCGCATACATGCCGCTCGCCGGCAGCCATTGCAGCTTGACGGCGAAGACCAGGATCAAGAGCAGGCCGAGCCAGAACGAGGGCACCGAAATGCCGATCAGCACGAACAGCGTCACCAGCTTGTCGGTGAAGCCGTACTGGCGCACGGCCGAGACGATGCCGGCCAGAAGGCCGAGGATGGAACAGAGCACCAGCGATGTGCCGGCAAGGATCAGCGTATTGCCGAAGCGCTCGGTGATGATGTCGATCACCGGGCGGTTCTGGGTATAGGATCGGCCGAAATCGCCATGGAGAATATTGCCGAGCCAGATGAAATATTGCTGCACCAGCGGCTTGTCGAGCCCGAGCGCGCGGTTGATGCGGTCGACATTTTCAGGCGTGGCGTAGGAACCGAGAATCGCGGTCGCCGGATCGCCGGGGATCATCGCCATGATCGCGAACACGATCACGGTCAGGCCGAGAAGCACCGGAATGACAGCCAGAAGCCGCCTGAGGATATAGTGTGCCATGGCGTGTTCTCCATCTGGGTGGCCATGCGATCAAGGGCAAACGGCGATTGCCGCAGAGCCCCCCAATCTTCTCGCCCCGGAGGGGAGAGATGTCGCGACAGCGACAGTGAGGGGGGAGGCCGTCACCGCAAACGCCCTCACGTTTTGAGATTCCGCGCCACCCTCACTGCCCCTTTCGGGGCATCTCTCCCGCCAGCGGGAGAGAATATGGGGAGCGAGGAGCAGCTTCCGAATGAACATCTCGCGCCTTGCGAGGGGCGATGCTGGATCGACCACAAGCCGCAATCTCCGTGCTCACGGATAGGGTCCACCCCTCTCTGCCCCTGTCGGGGCATCTCCCCCTCAAGGGGGGAGATTGGTAGGGGCTATGCGGCCCGCCCGATCAATTCGGCTTCGCCACCTTCTGCAAGAGCAGGAAGAACGACGGCTGGAGCTTGAAGTTTTCCACGCTCGCCTTGGTCACCGCATTCTGCTTCCAGTTGGCGATGAAGGCCCAGGGCGCGTCGTCGTGGACGATCGCCTGCATCTCCTTGTAGAGCTTTGCGCGTTCGGCCTGATCGGTGGAGGTGCGGGCCTGTTCAAGCAGCTTGTCGACGTCCGGGTTGGAATAGTAGCCGGAGTTGAAACCGCCCTGGTCGGGGAAGGCTTCCGAACGCAGCGCCAGATAGGGGAGCGTGTCCGGGTCGTTGGTCATCCATGCCATTTCGGCCATGTCGGCTTCGCCTTCCAGACCGGGGTTTACCTTGCCGAGGAAGGTGTTCCACTCATAGGTCTCGATTGCGACCGGCATGCCGACGGCTTCAAGGTCGGCCTGGATCTGGGTTGCCATCGCCTGCGGCTCCAGCATGCCCGAACCGCCTTCGGTAACGTAGAAGGTCAGCTCCGAGCCGTCATAGCCGGCTTCTTCCAGAAGCGACTTGGCCTTTTCCGGATCGTAGGGGTAGGGCGACAGGCTGTCGTCATAGGCCCAGGCGAAGGCCGGCGGCGTCGGGCCGGCGGCGACTTCGGCCGTACCCTGCAGGATGTCGTTGACGATCGCTTCCTTGTTGATGGCGTAATTGACGGCCTGACGAACCTTCTTGTCGGCGAAGACGCCGTCCTTCATGTTCAGGATCAGAAACCAGAGATGCGGCCCGGCCTGCTCGTAGACCTTGTAATTGTCGTTGCCGGAGAACTGCTGCAGCGCGTCCGGCGGCACCTCGACCATCACGTCGAGACCGCCCGAAAGCATCTCGGCGACGCGGGTATTGGCGTCGGTGACCGGACGGAACACCACGGCCTCAAGCGGCGGGGCGCCATCCCAGTAATCTTCGTTCCTGGACACGACCACCTTGGCGTTCGGGTCCCATTCCTCGAATTTGAACGCGCCGGTGCCGGACGGGTTGCGGCCGAAATCCTTGCCGTGTTCCTTCACCGCTTCCGGCGAGACGATCAGGCCGGTCGGATAGGCGAGGTTGGAGAGGAAGGGGGCATAGGGTTCGGTGAGCGTGAACTTCACCGTCATGTCGTCGACGACCTCGACAGTGTCGATCGAGGAGAAGAAGAAGGCCAGCGGAAACGGGCCGGTGTCGTAATACTCGTTGTCCTCGTTCAGCATCCGGTCGAAGTTGAACTTCACCGCCTCGGCGTTGAAATCCGAACCGTCGTGGAATTTTACGCCCTCGCGCAGCGTGAACGTGTAGGTCTTTCCGTCCTCGGAAATGTCCCAGTCTGTGGCAAGTGCGGGCTCGACCTCTAGCGTGCCGTCCTTGTAGCGCACCAGACCGTCATACATGTTGACGAGGATGCGGAAGTCGTTGACGGCTGTATCGGTGGCCGGGTCGAGCGATTTCGGTTCGGCGATCTGGCCGACGACCAGAACATTGGGCGGGGTCTGGGCGATCGCCGGCGCGCCGATGGCGAGCGACGCGGCAGCCAGCGCGGCTGCGAGAAGGCGTTTCATCGATCGGTTCTCCTCTGTTGGTGGTTTTCTTAATTAATTATGAAAAATTGGTAATTGACAAGGATTTATTATGATAATTCCTGCAAGCGCAGCGGCGCGTTCAACCTAAATCCAAATTTTTCAATACCTTAAATCGATGATACGGTCGGGCTGGCAGGCGGCCGCGCCCATCCGGAATTCCATGACAAAGGCATTGCGCCTTCAAATTGCCAACTACGGAACCACTCTGATCGTGACTGTGAGCGGGCCTCACATGAAAGCTGATGGACGATGATGAAAGGCAATGAACATGACTTCGATCGCGTTGTGCCGCCGCAGTATTTTCATCGGCGGAGCCGTGACGGCGGCGATGACCGCACTGGCCTCGGTTTCGGCCCCGACATTGGCGGATGAGCCGCCGGAGGATTACGTAGACCAGACGCTGACATTCGATCTGTTTTCCTGCGATATCAGCGAGCTGGCCGCCAAAAAGGCGGTCCATCCGGTGGTCTACAAGTTCGCTGAACTGGAATCAGAGGAGGCCCAGGCGATTGCCGGCTTGCTGTTGAAGGCCGGTGCCTCCACGCCGGAGCGCCCGGACACGCTGTCGCAATCGGTGGAGACGCTGAAGAGGATGGACCCGGGACCTGCCTTCGATCTGGCCTATATCGAGCACCAGATCGACAATCACAAGTCGCTTCTCAAGGTGCAGAAGCGCGAGGTGGATGATGCGTCACGTCAGGGCGTTCAAAAGACGGTTGCCACCGTTCTGGTGCCGCTGATCGCTTCCCATCTCGATATGCTCCGTACCGCGCATACCGACCTCGCATTCTAGATTGTATAGGCTTTGCCCCGCCGAGAAGTCCTCGGCGGGCACGGAATCTAGAGGATGCGGCAGGCCGCCGCCGTCACCAACGGAGCTATGCGATCTTATTTATCATGAAAAATTTGCGATATCGCTGAATTTATCATAATGAATTGATCGAAGAGGGAGGCGGTATGCGACCAGAGATCAACAGCGAACGGCTGAAAACCCTGCTCGACGGCATCAATGCCTTCGGCCGCGCCGAGGGCGGCGGGTTTAACCGCATTGGTTTTTCCGATGCCGATATGGCGGTGCGCGACTGGTTCGCCCGTGAGATGGAGGCTGATGGCCTGATCGTCAGCCGGGACGGCGCCAATTCGGTGTTCGGGCGCTATGGCTCGGCGGATGCGCCTGCGATCATGGTCGGCTCCCATCTTGATACCGTGGCGAGCGGCGGGGCCTTCGATGGCGCGCTGGGCGCAGCCGTCGCGCTTGAATGCGTGCGGGCCATGAAGGAGGTCGGCTTTACCCCCGCCCGTCCCATCGAGGTGGTCGCCACATCGGAGGAGGAGGGCCGTTTCGGCGGCATGCTCGGCTCGCAGACGATCGCCGGTCTGGTGACGCGGGACTGGCTCGAAAGCGCTGCCGATGCCGATGGCCTGTTGCTGACCGACGCCATGCGTGCCCAGGGGCTGGAGCCGTCCGCGATCCTTTCTTCGGCGCGGCCGAAAGGCTCTGTCGAAGCGTTTCTCGAACTGCATATCGAGCAGGGGCCCGTGCTGGAGCGGGAAGCGATTGCCATCGGTCTGCCCGAGGGCGCCACCGGCATCGTCAACCTGCATGTCCGGCTTTCCGGCATCGCCAATCATTCCGGCACGACGCCGATGGATATGCGCGCCGACGCCTTTGCCGGCCTTGCGGAAATCGCGGTCCAGATCCCGGCCATGATCGCCGCCTCGGGCTCAAAGGACGCACGGATCACCATCGGCAAGGTCGAGCTTTCGCCCAACCATCCGCATACGATACCGGGGGAGGCGGTCTTCACCGTGATCATCCGCGATGCCCGTGAAGACGTCATGCGCGGCCTTCAGACCCGCTTCGGCGAAGTCGCCGGCGCGGTGGCCGGGAAGCACAGTCTTGTGCTCTCAATCGAGGAAAACAGCTTCATAGCACCGGTCGCCTTCGACGCCGGCCTGATCGACATGCTGGAGGCCGAGGCGCGCCGTCTGAACCTGCCGGCGCGGCGTATGATCTCCGGCGCCGGCCACGATGCGCAGACGATGACGGCGCTCTGTCCCTCCGCAATGATCTTCGTGCCGAGCCGCAACGGCATATCCCACGCGCCGGAAGAACATTCCGACTGGGTGGATATCGAAAAAGGCGCGCAACTGATGCTTTCGGCGCTGATCCGGCTTTCAGCCGATTGACGGATCCATGCCCGCGGAAGGGTGCGGAACACCGGGCCTTCAGCTCACCGCGTAGAACTGAAAGGCCGCGAAGCCGACTGCGATAATCGCCGCCAGCACGACGCCGGCGATCAGGGCGAATTCCGCGCTGTGGCCGAAGGCGGTGGAACGGCGTTGAGATCGCTGCGGCATGACAGGTCTGGCTTTGGCTGTTTCGGTGACTGTCATCATGGCTCGCTTGCCTTCCCGCAGCGTTAAAAGACATGGTTACTGATTGATGAAACGCAATTCGGCCAGGGCCTGTTCCCTTTGTGCTCGCCAGCCTCCCGCAAAGCACCTGATCGACGGTTTGCCAAGCCGGAGGGCAGGCGCTAGATATGCCTGATCGAAACTCACGGAATTGACCGCATGGCCCGCGCCTTTCTCTACGTTCTTGATTCCTTTGGCATCGGCGGCGCGCCGGATGCCAAGACCTATGGCGATCTCGGCGCCGATACGCTCGGCCATATCGCCGAATTCTGCGCGGTAGGGCTTGGCGATCGCGAGGGGCTGCGCTCCGGCCCGTTGAAGCTTCCCAATATGGCTGCACTCGGCCTCGTCGAGGCGGCCAAGCTTGCAAGCGGCAATTATCCGGCGGGCATGGCGCGGCCGGAGCGGTTTCTCGGCCGCTATGGCGCGGCAAGCGAGGTCTCGCGCGGCAAGGACACGCCGTCGGGCCACTGGGAGATTGCCGGCACGCCGGTGATGTTCGACTGGGGTTATTTTCCGGAAGGGCCGGATTGTTTCCCGCGCGAACTGCTCGAGGCGATCTATGCCCAGGCCGGTATTTCCGGCAGTCTCGGCAATTGCCACGCTTCGGGCACGGAGATCATCAAGCGCTTCGGCCAGGAGCATGTCTGGACGCGCCGCCCGATCTTCTACACCTCCACCGACAGCGTGTTTCAGATCGCAGCCCACGAATATCACTTCGGCCTCGACCGGCTGATGCAGCTTTGCGAAGTCGTGCGCGAACTGACCTATGATTACAATATCGGCCGGGTGATCGCCCGCCCGTTCACGGGCGAGACCGCCGAGACCTTCAAACGCACCGGCAATCGCCGCGATTTCTCGATCGCGCCGCCGGAAAAGACACTGCTGGATCGCGTCAGCGAGGACGGGCGAAATGTGCTGGCGGTCGGCAAGATCTCCGACATCTTCGCCGGCAAGGGCGTGACGCAGCTCTTCAAGGCCGATGGCAATGAGGCGCTGGTCGATGCCAGCCTGAAGGCGATCGCGCAAGCCGGCGATGGCGATCTCGTCTTCACCAATCTCGTCGATTTCGACATGCTCTACGGTCATCGCCGGGACGTGCCGGGTTATGCGGCAGCGCTCGAGGCCTTCGATGCCCGCATTCACGACATCGCCGAGGCGCTAAAGCCCGGCGATATTGTGGTGCTGACCGCCGATCATGGCTGCGACCCCACCTGGCGCGGCTCCGACCATACCCGAGAGCGGGTGCCGGTGCTGGTCTTCGGGCCGGGGCTGAAGCCGGGCTCGTTCGGCGTGCGCGACAGCTACGCCGATATCGGGGAAAGTATCGCGGCTCATCTCGGCCTTGCACCCGGCAAACACGGGAGGTCGTTTCTGTGATCAAGGCCGAGCTTCACTGCCATATCGAAGGCGCCACGCCGCCGGCGCTGGCGGCGCGCCTTGCCGAAAAATACGGCATCGATTTGTCCCGCTACCTAGCCGACGGTCGCTATCTCTGGAACGATTTTTCCAGTTTCATCGCCTGCTATGCGGCGATCGCCAATGTCTTTCGCTCTGAGGAGGATTTCGCGACCTTGGCCGAGGCCTATCTCAGCGAACTGGCTGCTGCCGACACGATCTATGCCGAGCTGTTCGTCTCGCCGGAACAGGGCCTTGCGGCCGGTCTGTCAAAGGACGGCTACATGCGGGCGATCACCGCCGGCATCGAGGCGGCGCGCGACAAGACCGGCATCGAGGCGCGCATGGTGATGATCGGCGAGCGCCATATGGGGCCGGAGCAGGTGGAAGGGGCGGCGCGCTATGCCGTTTCCTGCGATTTTCCGCTGCTCACCGGCTTCAACATGGCCGGCGACGAGCGCATGGGCCGGGTTGCCGATTTCGCCCGCGCCTTCGATATCGCGCGCGATGGCGGGCTCGGCATCACCATTCATGCCGGTGAGGTGTGCGGCGCTTTCTCGGTGCGCGATGCGCTCGATTGCGTCAGGCCCGACAGGATCGGCCATGGCGTTAGGGCGATCGAGGAGCCCGATCTGGTGCGCCGGCTTGTGGACGAGGGCGTCGTGCTGGAGGTCTGCCCCGGCTCCAACGTCGCGCTGTCGGTCTATTCGGGTCTCGCCGCCCATCCCCTGCGCCGCCTCCACGATGCCGGGGTAAAGGTCACGCTGAATTCCGACGATCCGCCATTTTTCCATACATCGCTTGCCCGCGAATACGAAGCGGCCCGCGACGAGATGGGCTTTGCGCCGGAAGAAATCGAAGCGATGACGCGGACTGCGATCGAGGCCGCCTTTGTGAATGAGCCTACGCGCCAGCGGCTGCTCTCGCGGCTTGCCGGCTGAATCAGTGCAAACCACGCGCTTTCCCCGGCGCGATGCTTGCCGGATGCCGGGCTTTTGCGCCATAAACAGCTTGAGTGCGTAAAAGACGGGAAAACACCATGGACGGCGTAACGGTCATCAATCACCCCCTGGTTCAGCACAAGCTGACCAAGATGCGGCAGAAGGAAACCTCTACGGCCGGCTTCCGGCGTCTGCTGCGGGAGATTTCCACGCTGCTGTGCTACGAGGTGACCCGCGACCTCGAACTGACCATGGAAACCATCGAAACGCCGATGACGACCATGGAAGCGCCGGTGCTGGAAGGCAAGAAACTGGTGTTCGCCTCGATCCTGCGCGCCGGCAACGGCCTGCTCGAAGGCATGCTCGACCTCGTGCCGTCCGCCCGCGTTTCCCATATCGGCGTCTATCGCGATCACGATACGCTGGAGGCGATCGAATATTTCTTCAAGGCGCCGGAGGATATCGGCGAGCGTCTGGTGATCGTGGTCGATCCGATGCTGGCGACCGGCAATTCCTCGATCGCCGCCGTCGACCGGCTGAAGGAGCGCGGTGTTACCAATATCCGCTTCCTGTGCCTCTTGGCAGCGCCCGAGGGCATCGAGAATTTCCGCAAGGCCCATCCCGACGTTCCGGTCTACACCGCCGCGATCGACAGCCACCTCAACGAGAAGGGCTATATCGTCCCCGGCCTGGGCGACGCCGGCGACCGGATGTATGGCACGAAGTAGAGGTTATTTCCTGAGTGGCAGCCGATAGCGGACGAAGCCGTCGGCCTTGTCGTAGCTGTCGTAGAGCTTGCGCGCCTGGGCATTGTCGGCCTTGGTGTGCCAGTAGAGATTGGTCCAGCCATCGCGGCGGCCGATCGCAATGAGATCGTCGATCAGCGCGCGCCCGATGCCGCTGCCGCGCATCTCGGGATCGACGAAAAGGTCTTCCAGATAGCAGGCCGGCTCCACCGCCCATGTGCGCGGGTGCAGGATGCAGGTCGCAAAGCCGGCAACCGTGCCGTCCACCAGCGCAAGCCGGGTGAACACGGCGCTCACCGGATCGATGATCCGGTTCCAGGTCATATCGGTCACGGTTTCGTCCAGGGCGGCGCCGTAAAACTCCAGATAGCCCTGCCAGAGCCCCAGCCAGGCCTCCCTGTCCGCGGGCCCGGCATCGCGGATAACCGGCGCGCTCATTCGCCGGCTTCCTGAAGGACCTGCAGATGCTCGCCCGAAAGTTCGATTTGCGGCGCCCGGATCAGGCTGTCCATCTGCTCCAGTTTCGACGCGCTGGCGATCGGCGCGGTGACGCCCCGCCGGGTCATCAGCCAGGCAAGCGCGATTGCTGCCGGATGCTCGCCCGTCTCCGCGCTCACCTGTTCCAGCGCCTTCAGGATGCGGCGGCCGCGCTCGTCGAAATATTTGGCGATGCCGCCGCCGCGCGCACTTCCCGCGGTATCATCGGCGGATTTGTACTTTCCGGTCAGGAAGCCGGAGGCCAGGCTGAAATAGGTTATGACGCCGATATCGTGCTCGACGCAGAGATCGGCCAGCGCGCCCTCGAAGGACGAACGGGCGTAGAGGTTATACTCCGGCTGAAGCACGTCATAACGCGCGCGACCGGTATGTTCGGCCACCTGAAGCGCCTCGCCAAGCTGTTCGGCATTCAGATTGGACGCGCCAATAGCGCGCACCTTGCCCTGTTCCCGCAATCGGCTGAACGCGCCGATGGTCTCGTCATAGGGCGTGTTCTCATCCGGCCAGTGGGCGAGGTAGACGTCGATATAGTCGGTCTGGAGCCGCTTCAGCGAGTCTTCCACGGCCTCGGCGATCCAGGCCTCGCCAAGCCCCTTCTTGTCCGGCGCCATTTCCGAGCCGACCTTGGTGATGATCACGACGTCCTCGCGCCTGACGCCGCCGCGCTTCAGCCAGTTGCCGATAATGGTCTCGGATTCGCCGCCCTTGTTGCCGTCCACCCATTTCGAGTAGACGTCGGCGGTATCGATGGCGTTGAAGCCGGCATCGACAAAGCGGTCGAGCAGGGCGAATGAGGTCTTCTCGTCCGCCGTCCATCCGAAGACGTTGCCGCCGAACACGACCGGCGCGATGGCGATATCGGTGCGGCCCAGAATTCTTCTATGCATGATTTCCTCCGGCGGTTTGAGAACGCGTTTCAGCGTTTTAGATAGCGCCCAGTGTATGCAATGCAAACGGTGCGAGGCAATGCTTGCGCTTGCGCGCTGCGGTTTTTATGGTGGCCGCCGAAAAGTGAGGAGATCCGATGCTGCGTTTTGGAATTATGTCGACGGCCAAGATCGGCCGCGAGCTTGTCGTGCCGGCAATCGTCGATGCGGAAAACTGCATACTGGCGGCAGTCGCGAGCCGGGATATCGGCCGTGCGCGGGCGATGGCCGAGCGTTTCGGCGCGCCTCTCGCCTTCGGCTCCTATGAGGAAATGCTGGCAAGCGACGAGATCGATGCCGTCTATATCCCGCTGCCGACCTCACAGCATGTCGAATGGGCGATCAAGGCGGCGGATGCGGGCAAACACGTGCTGGTGGAAAAGCCGCTGGCGCTGAAGGCGGATGACATCGCGCCCGTGATTGCCGCGCGCGACCGCAACAATGTGCTCGTCAGCGAGGCCTATATGGTCACCTACACGCCCGTCTGGCGCAAGGTCCGGGCGCTGCTTTCCGAAGGTGCGATCGGCGATCTCGTCCACGTGCAGGGCGCGTTCACCTATTTCCTGCGCGACGAGACCAATATGCGCAACATCCCCGAACTGGGCGGCGGCGGCCTGCCCGATATCGGCGTCTATCCGACCGTCACCACACGGTTCGCCACCGGCAAGGAACCCGAGCGCGTCCAGGCGACGGTGCGCTATGACGAGAATTTCGGCACGGATATCTATGCCTCGGTGCGGGCAGAATTTCCGGGCTTTGAGTTGAGCTTCTATGTCTCCACCCAGCTTGCGCACCGCCAAACCATGGCGTTCCACGGAACCGAGGGCCTGATCGAGGTGGTCTCGCCGTTCAACGCCGACCGCTGGGGCGAAGAAACCGTCTTGCTTTCCAACCGCAATCACAGCGAAACCCAGGCCTTCCGCTTTCAGGACAGCCGGCAATATGTGCGTGAGGTCGAGGCTTTCGCAAGGGCGGCTTCGGGCGCGGAGGAAGAGGTCTTCACGCTCGAGGATTCGGTGCGCAACCAGCGCTTCATCGATGCCGTCTACCGTGCCGGCAACGCCGATGGCGGCTGGACGACGGTCTGAATTTGCGAGCATGCGCCGGCTGGCCGCAGCTTCGCGGCCAGCGACCTCTCATGGAAATGTATCCGCCGGCGTCTCCGGCTTCGGCGTCACCGCGAAAGCGGCAAGCGCCTCCTAGTGGTCGTCAAATTTGAGAAAGACATCATTCATAGGCTACCGCCTTTGCCTGAAGATCGGCGTCCGTCATCCGGAATGGCCAGATCACGAGTTGGTCGTACCAGCCGTTGGAATATGCTCCGGTTGAAGATCGTCCCAGATATGCGTCGGAAAACGGGGCATATGACGATTTCGGCGCTGATGCGTTGGTGGCGGAGATGGCGTCGCCCGCCGCCAGGGTGGTGCCGGCCTCATCGAGGTTTGCCGCGACGCCGAAATCATCGAGGGACGTGACGCCGGACGGCAACAAGCGCGTTGTCGCGGAGGAACCGTTCCATGCATTGAATCCGGCGCCCGATGCGCCAGCCTGACCGATGAGCCAGTTCGCCATGTCGAGCCCGAGGATCCGCCCGTTGTCAGCGGCTGAAGCGAGACGGGCCTGCACCAGCACACTCACCTGATCACGCTTCAGCAGCGCCGCCACCGCTGCGCTCAACTGCGCCTTGTCGGCCGGCCGGGTGACGGTCGTTCCGTTGGTGGGAATGTAGGAGGTTGCGACCAGCCCCAGTTCGACCTGCGGAAATGCGACGAGGATATCGGAAGCATAAACATCCGATGCGCCCGCAGGGGCGTTGTTGCCGAGAGCTGCGGTGCCATAGCTCGGCGAATAGGCGCTCTCATAACGCCGCCATTCTTCGGTCGCTTCAAGGACGCTGTCGACTTTGCCATCGACTGCAAGCGAGAACTGACGTTTGGCGGTATCATATTGCCTGACATAGACCGACATCACCACGGGGCCACCGCCGCCGACACTGTTGGCAAACCGTACGAAAGTGCTGGGGGCTGCCGGCATCTGCACCCTGTAGACGTTTCCTTTCGCGCCATCCGGGCCCGTCTCGTCCGGCATATGCGTGACGATCGTATTCTCCCCGAGCGTCAGTTGGGGCAGGTTTCTGGTGATGCATAGATTCGTTGCCGGCCCCTCCAGCAGCAATTGCCGTTTTCCATGGGTGTAATCGAAGCGCGGCTGGTCGGTCGCGGCCTCCCGGATCAGGCCCTGGGTATCGATATAAGTGGCCGTTCCGGCGCGCGTGAAGGTGAGAATATCCATAAGCGGCCTTGCGGACAGAGCCGTAAGCGCCGCCAACGGGGCGGAGGGGATATCCGCCGTCGGCACGGTCGTTAAGGCATGGCGGTCCCGTCGCAGATCGAGGATCGCGGCAGGGCCGCATGCGCCGCCGCCAGCGCTTTCCGCAACATAGGCAGGGGCGCTCCAGAACGGTGCCGGCTGCTTGCCGCTGTCGGCCGTGATGGAGATGCCCAGCCTCATATCAACCCCACCAGCGCATCGGCGGTAGTGCCGGTGGCCAGCACGTGGCTGACGCGGATGGGTAGGATGGTCCCGGCCGCCACGTTCTGAAACGTCACGGTCTCGCCGGAGGCGAAGGTGGCTGTCAGGTCGCCGGCGATACCGACATAGATCGCGCGGGTGACCTCCAGCACCGGCGCCGCGTCGCTGGTGGCGATTGGAAACCCGTCATAGGCCGGGCTGGTGAGCGTTGCGTGGCGGGATGCAAATCTGTCTGTCATGACGCGTCTCCTTGGCTTGCGTTGACCGGCTTCAATTCTGGGGGACGCGTGGACGGTGGGGATTTGCGGGGAGAAAACAGGATCGATTGTGCAAGGTAAACGCGGATCGGTTAAACTGAGCCCATGAGCAATCTCTTCGATGCCGAATCGGCGACAAATCTGACGGAATTTACGGTTTCGGAGCTTTCCGGATCGATCAAGCGCACGGTCGAGGACCGGTTCGACCGGATCCGCCTGCGCGGCGAAATCTCCGGCTATCGCGGACCACATTCCTCGGGTCACGCCTATTTTTCGATCAAGGACGAGCGCGCCCGGATCGATGCCGTCATCTGGCGGGGCGTGTTTTCCGGTCTGAAGATCAAGCCGGAAGAGGGCATGGAGGTGATCGCCACCGGCAAGGTCACCACCTTCCCGGGTGCGTCAAAATACCAGATCGTGGTGGAGGCGCTGGAGCCCGCCGGCGCCGGCGCGCTGATGGCGCTTCTGGAAGAACGCCGCAAGAAACTGGCCGCCGAAGGTCTGTTCGACGAGGCGGCGAAGAAGGCGTTGCCGTTCATGCCGCGCGTGGTCGGCGTGATAACCTCACCGACGGGCGCGGTCATCCGCGATATCCTCCACCGCATCACCGACCGCTTCCCGGTCCATGTCGTGGTCTGGCCAGTCAAGGTCCAGGGCGAGGGGTCGGGGGATGCGGTTGCCGCCGCCATCAGAGGCTTCAACGCGCTCGGCCCCGATGGGCCCGTGCGCCGTCCCGATGTGCTGATCGTCGCGCGCGGCGGCGGCTCGCTGGAGGATCTCTGGAGCTTCAACGACGAGGCGGTGGTGCGCGCGGCCTATGAAAGCGAAATCCCGCTGATTTCCGCCGTCGGCCACGAGACCGACTGGACGCTGATCGACCACGCCGCTGATTACCGTGCGCCGACGCCGACGGGGGCCGCCGAACGCGCCGTGCCGGTCAGGGCCGAGCTTGTTGCCGATCAGGCCCGGCTTGCCGCACGGCTTGCAAGTGCTGCGACCCGGCTGATGGATTTCCGCCGGCAGACGCTGACCGGGCTTTCGCGCGGCCTGCCCTCGCTCGATCAGTTGCTGGCGCTACCGCGGCGGCGCTTCGACGAGGCGGCGCTCCGAAACACCCGCGCGCTGGAGCTCAACACTATCAACAAGCGCCGCACGTTTGAACGCAGCGCCTCAGGCCTTTCGGCAACGCCCCAGCGCCTTTCGATGATGATCGCCCGGGACCGCGAACAGGTGGCCGTGCTCTCGCGTCGGGCGGCAACCGCAATCGATGCCGGCCTCAAGACCCACCGCGCCGCCATCGCCGGCCAGCAGCGGGTGCTGAACTCGCTTTCCTACCGCAATGTGCTGGCGCGCGGTTTCGCGGTGATCCGCGATCAGGACAACCGCCCGGTCTCCCGCGCCGCCGGCCTGGAACGTGGCGCGCCGATCGAGATCGAGTTCGCCGATGGCAGGGTCAGGGCAGTGACGGGCGAGGGGGCAACGGTCCCGGAGCCCCCGCCTGCGCCGAAGCCAAAGAAAAAGCCGAGAGCTCCCGCTAAACCACCCACGCAGGGCAGCCTGTTTTAGGCATCGCAGTCTTGCACCCTCAATCTCTCCCCTTGAGGGAGAGATGCCCCGACAGGGGCAGAGAGGGGTGAACCCTTTCATCATACTCGGAGTTTGCGGCTTTTAGGGCTTACGCCCTTTACCCCTCTCTGTCGCTTTCGCGACATCTCCCCCTCAAGAGGGGAGATTGTGGGCTGATAGATCGCGAGACGGTCGATAGCTCGAGGTTAGCTGACCTTCCGCGACACCGATTACCCCGAAGCTAAGCGGAGGTTAGCCTTGCCGGAACGCTTGGCATCTCAACAGCAGCCGTGTCTTAGCCGCACGCCCCCAACAAGATCATCCCGCCTACTCGGCCCATTCGCCGCCGCGCATCACCGGCGTGGGGTTGCCGGCGGCGTCGATGCCGTCGATGTCGATCCGGTCGGAGCCGATCATCCAGTCGATATGGATCAGCGATGAATTGCCGCCGCGCGCGGCGATCTCGTCGGGGGAAAGCTTGTCGCCGTTGAGGAAGCATTTCGAATAGCACTGGCCGAGCGCGATGTGGCACGAGGCGTTCTCGTCAAACAGCGTGTTGTAGAACAGGATGCCGCTCGCCGAAATCGGCGAGGAATGCGGCACCAGCGCCACCTCGCCAAGGCGGCGCGCGCCCTCGTCGGTGTCGAGCACCTTGTTCAGCACGCTTTCGCCCTTGGCGGCGGCTGCCTTGACGATCCGGCCCTCGCTGAATTCCACCCGGATATCGTCGATCAACGTACCCTGATGCGACAGCGGCTTGGTGGAGGAGACATGGCCTTCGACCCTGAGCCGGTGCGGCGTGGTGAACACTTCCTCGGTCGGAATGTTCGGGTTGCAGACAATGCCGTTCTTCGCCATCGACGCGCCGCCGCTCCACTCGTGCTCATCGGCAAGGCCGATGGTGAGGTCTGTGCCGGGGCCGGTGTAGCGCAGCGCCGAAAACCGTTTGGCGTTCAGCCATGCGGAGCGGGCATGGAGATTGTCGTTATGCTCGCGCCAGGCATCCACCGGATCGGGCTGGTCGACGCGCGATGCGGCAAAGATCGCCTTGGCCAGTTTGGCGACGGCCATGCCATCCGGGTCTTCGGGGAATACCGTCTTCGCCCAGGCGAGCGTCGGATAGGAGACGATGTTCCAGTTGATGTCGAAACCGGCGATCTTTTCCAGCGCCGGCTTGTAGGCGGTCGACATGGCGCGGTTGGCGCGGGCCACCTTGTCGGCATCTTGTGCTGCCAGAAGCATCGGATCGTCGCCGGCGATCGCAAGTCGCGCCGCGCCATTGGCAAAGGCCTGGCCCATGCCCTCGTAAAGCCAGTTCGCCGCCTTGTCGAAGCTTGCGTCATGGCCGTGTTCGAAGCGTTCCAGCGTCGCCTGGGGATCGTTGAAAAGCGTGGTCACCACGCCGGCGCCGGCCTGATAGGCATAACGGCTGATCAGCCGGGTCAGCGGCTGCGCCTCGATCGGCGCGGTCATGACCAGATCCTGCCCCTCGGCAAGGTTGAGCCCGACCTTGACGGCGACCTCGGCGAGCTTCTCGAGTTTTTCCATATCGATGGGATGGGGAAGCCGGGGTTGAGCGTTCATGGGCGCCTCGCTAACTGATTGGTGTGTCGTGACACTATCTAGTTTGTTTTCAGGCGAAATTGAAGCGCCCCGCCCCCCCCCGAACCCCTCTAGTATGAAAATACGCAGTTCAGGTCGCGCATGATCGCTGCATTTCTGAGGTTTACGCGATCACCCCCGCTACAATCGCGCCCAGCGCCTTCACCGCATCCGCCGGCGCAAGCTTCACCTGCAGGCCGCGCTGGCCGCCATTCATCACCACATAGGGCTCGGCAAGCGCCTTCTCCTCGAACACGGTCGGCACGCGTTTTCTCTGGCCGAAGGGCGAGATGCCGCCGACATGATAGCCGGAAAGCCGCTCGGCGGTCCTAGCGTCCAGCATCTCGGCATGCTTGCCGGAAAAGGCGGCGGCGAGCTTCTTCATCGAGACTTCGGTATTGGAGGGCACCACCGCGCAGACCGGCTTGCCATCGACATTGGCCATCAGCGTCTTCAACACCCGGTCGGGAGACTCGCCGATCGCCGCAGCCGCCTGCAGCCCGACCTTGAAGGCATTGGGGTCGTAATCATATTGCTGGATCGTGTAGCTGACGCCGGCCTTGTCGAGAAAGCGGGTGGCCTGCGTGGTCTTAGCCATTGCCTACCCCTTGCCAAAAACGGCTTCGTAGGCTTCTGGCTTGAAGCCCAGCGTAATCGCGCCGTCGGCCTCCAGCACCGGCCGCTTGATCATCGAGGGCTGGGCCTGCATCAGTTCGATCGCCTTTTCCCGGGTGAGATCGGCCTTGTCGGCCTCGGGCAGCTTGCGGAAGGTCATGCCGGCGCGGTTCAGCACCTTGTCCCAGCCGGCGGCGTCGCACCAGCGCTCCAGATGCGCGCGGTCGATCCCGGCCTTCTTGTAGTCGTGAAAATCATAGGCGATGGAATGCGCATCAAGCCAGGTCCAGGCCTTCTTCATCGTGTCGCAGTTTCTGATTCCGTAAAGCGTGACCGGCATGGCGTCTCTCCTGTTTGCCCGTTTGCTTTAGCAAGCCGGCGGATATGAGAAAAGCCTGGCGCGGGCCGGGCTTCTCATGAAGGTCGGAATGGCAGGCCCGGTCGGGGCCTATTCGTTGATCAGCCGCTTCAGCAGTTCAACCTCCTGCGACAGCTTGTTGTCCTTCTCCAGAAGGTCCTCGATCTTGCGCACGGCGTGCAGCACGGTCGTGTGGTCGCGCCCGCCGAAGCGGCGGCCGATTTCCGGGAAGGAGCGCGGCGTCATCGTCTTGGCGAGAAACATCGCGATCTGGCGCGGTTTGACGATCACCCGCGTGCGGCGGTTGGAAACGAGTTCCTGTCGGGTAACGCAATAATGACGGGCGACGACGCGCTGGATATCCTCGATGCGCACCCGCTTCGGCTCGCCGGTGCCAACCAGATGCACCAGAAGTTCGTCAACGCGCTCGATCGAAAGGTCGGGCTCGAAGGAGCGGCGGAACAGCAACTGGTTGAAGGCGCCCTCAAGCTCGCGCCCGCTCGCCGTCACCTTGCTGGCGACATGTTCGAGCACTTCCGGCGCGATATCGATAGACGGGTCTTCCTGCTGCGCCAGTTCAAGCCGGCGCTTCAGCATTTCAAGCCGCATGGTGTAGTCCGGGCCGTTCATTTCCAGCGAAACGCCGCCGGTAAGCCGTGAACGTACCCGCGGATCGAGCGATTCCAGCTCCCACGGCGCGCGGTCGGCGGCGACCACCACCTGCTTGGCGCTGTCGAGCAACGTATTGATCAGGTGGCAGAACTCGTGCTGGATCATCTTGCCCTGCAGGAACTGCATGTCGTCGATCACCAGAAGATCGATATTGCGGAGCGAATCCTTCAGCGTCAGCGCGTCATTGTCGCGGATCGCGGTGGCGAACTTCCACATGAAGTATTCTGCGGTCAGATAGACCACGCGCTGCTTGTCCGGGGAGGCAAGCGCTGCGTTGGCGATCGCCTGCAGAAGATGGGTCTTGCCGAGGCCGACCGAGGAATGGATGAACAGCGGGTTGAAGCGCACCGCCGCCATGCCGGATTCGGCGATGGTCTTGGCCGCGGCGAAGGCAACCCGGTTGGACGCGCCCTCGACGAAGCTGTCGAAGGTGAAGAAGGGGTCGAGCGGCGAGCCGAAGACGGTCTGGCCGGACGCGCTGGCGCCGCGCGCCTGCGGCGTTTCCGGGTCGGGCATCAGCGGCTGGCCGGCGGGCGCGCGGTTCAGCGGACGCACGACCGGCGCCGGGTTGGCCGCGACCGGTTTCGGCTGCTCGCTCGCAAGTGCTGGACGCGGCGCGCGGGTCGCGGAACGGACCAGAACCTCGATCTTCAGAACCTGTGGGCGCTCAACGCGGGCAATCTCGGTCATCAGGTCGAGATAGTGGTTGTTGATCCAGGATTTCAGAAAGGCGGTGGGAACCGAGAAGCGGACCACGCTCTTGTCCGAGGAATGCAGCTTCAGCCGGCCGAACCAGCTGGCATAGACGTCGCCGCCGACATGGGCCTTCAGCGCGGTGCAGAAGCGTTCGAAGAAGATATCGTCCCCGTTGGAATTCATGGCAGCCGTCGCCGGTTTCGCATCATTTTCACCGGCCTCGGTTTCGCCCGCATTGTCCTCGGTGCGAGAGGCTACCATTCTCATTCTCATCGTTGCCGCCTTTCAAACGTCATCACCCTGGCGCGCGCTTGTTTTTTATGTCGCCCGCTGCCTGTTTTGCCCTGCTGCCGGTGTCTTCCCGGCGTGCGTTGAAGTCCGGCTCTCAGCCGGAATTGGACTTTCCGTCGCTTGCCCGCTCCCCGATCCTCGTATCGGAGAATACAGGCTGCAAAATGTCCGGAGTTTCCATGCCTTGAAGTTCTGCGTCTCCTCCCTGTTTCGTGGACCGTCTACAAAAGACACACAGGAACGAACCCGGACTTCTGGCGAAAACCGGATAACAACCTGCGATTGTTGGAAAAACGGCGCCCACAATAGCCACCGCCCCCAGCGTCGGGAAGACAACGCATCCTGTGTCGAACGCGCCCCTCCCGAAAAATCCGGGAGCTCATTCCGTCTGCTGTCGGAGGTCATTTAGGCAAGAACGACCGACAATTTCAACAAGGATTTTTTGCCGATTCGGCGCTTCCAGCATTGACTCTTACGCGTGAGTTTGGGTGCCGGCGGAGGGGCTCAGAAGAATCGCTTTTGAATCAATTAGATTCACATATGTCTGAAATCGGATGGACGAAAATGCCGGAAAAAATAAATTTTTCAGATGTCATCATTACGTGGCGCGCGGTGGCCCAAAATTGGTAAAAATGTGGCAATCCTCGCGTAAGCCATTGAGAAGGTTCAAAATTCTTGGTCATTTTTGTGACATCTGTTCGTAATGTTCGCGTCACAATAGCCAAGTGTATGAACTCAAAACGAAAAACCCGGCGCGAGGCCGGGTTGTTCAAAAAGTCTGCAATTCTTGTTCGGCTCAGGCCGAAATTGCCTTCACGCGCTGCGCCAGACGCGAGACCTTGCGCGAGGCGGTGTTGCGGTGAAGAACACCTTTGCTGGCGGCGCGCGCCAGTTCCGGCTCGGCTACGGCCAGAGCGGCCTTCGCCTGCTCCAGATCACCGGCGAGGATCGCTTCTTCAACCTTGCGAACGTAACCGCGTACGCGGGTGCGGCGGGACTTGTTGACGGCTGTACGGCGGGCCATCTTGCGCGTCGCCTTTTTCGCCGAAGTTGTATTGGCCATATAAGTCTCTCTTCGAATTCTGACGCTAGCTCCGACACATGCGGTTGCCGTGACCGGCTGGAAGCGCTTTTGTGACGGGAGCAATTGATGAAGCTCATCGAGCTTTCAAATACTGTGGGCGGGCATATAAAGCCAATCCGGCTGCCCGTCAATGCTTAAATCCCGCAAAATCGGGGCGAAAGCCGGCAAACGGGTCGATTCACGGTCGCCGACGGCCATTGCCATTGCCGCAAAGGCCCTTACACTTGTTGAGGCCGGGATCAAGCCACAGGAGCCGCCATGCGCGTCACCGTCTTTTCTGCCAAGCCCTATGACGAAGACTTTCTGAAAGCGGCCAATGAGGGCCGGCACGAACTGATCTTCACCGAGGCCGGGCTTCACGCTCCGACAGCCAAGCTTGCCGCCGGCTCGAAGGCGATCTGCGCCTTCGTCAACGACGATCTCGGCGCATCGGCGCTTTCGGTCCTGAAGGATGTGGGCGTTGAGCTGATAGCCCTCAGATGCGCCGGCTTCAACCGGCTCGATCTCACAGCGGCCGACCGGCTCGGCATCGCCGCCGCCCGGGTGCCGTCCTATTCGCCCTACGCGATCGCCGAACATACGCTGGCGCTGGTGCTGACGCTGAACCGCAAGATCCACCGCGCCTATAACCGGGTGCGGGAGGGCAATTTCGCCCTCAACGGCCTGCTCGGCTTCGACCTTCACGGCAAGACGGTCGGCGTGGTCGGCACGGGCGGCATCGGCCGCAATGTCATCCGCGCCTTTTCCGGCTTCGGCTGCGAAATCCTGGCCTTCGATCCGTTTCCCAATGACGAGGCGGTGGCGCTCGGCGCGCGCTATGTCGGCAAGGACGAGCTTCTCGAAAAGTCCGAAATCCTGACGCTGCATTGCCCGCTGACGCCGGAAACCCGCCATTTTATCGATGAGGATGCGATCGCGGCGATGAAGCGCTGCCGCATGCTGGTCAATACCAGCCGCGGCGGGGTGGTGGATACGCTCGCCGTGATCGAGGGTCTGAAATCGGGGCGGATCGGCGCGCTCGCCCTCGATGTCTATGAAGAGGAGGACGACCTGTTCTTCCGCGACCTGTCCTCAACGGTCATCCGCGACGATATCTTTGCCCGCCTTCTGACCTTTCCCAACGTGCTGATCACCGGCCATCAGGGTTTCTTCACCCAGGAGGCGCTTTTCAACATCGCCCACACCACGATCGGCAATATCACCGCCTTCGAGGAGAGTGGCGCGGCGCTGCACCCGATCGGCAAAAGGTGAGGGGGCGATAAAACACGCGCGTGCGGCTTTTTCCGGGCTCATTTTCGCCGGCGGCGCGTTTACTCATTAACGCCGGCTGACGGCGTTCGCGCAGAAAATCGGGAGAAAACCGCGAAAGGAGCGCTCACATGTCCAAAACCGTAGCAGAGATCGTCGTCGACACGCTGGAGAAAGCGGGCGCGCAGCGCATTTACGGCATACCTGGCGATACCATCAATCATTTCACCGACGCCGTGTCCCGGTCCGATCTTCGATGGGTGCATGTCCGGCACGAGGAGGCGGGCGCCTTTGCCGCCGGGGGCGAGGCCTATATGACCGGCGAACTTGCCGTCTGCGCCGGCACCTGCGGTCCCGGCTCGCTGCATTTCGTCAACGGTATCTATGAAAGCCATCGCAACGGCGCGCCGGTGGTGCTGATCGCCTCGGAGGTCGACCGCCCGCAAAAGGGCTTCGATTTCCCGCAGGATGTCGATCAGAAGAAGATCTACGAGCAGCATTCGGTGTTCTGTGAGCATATCTCGCACCCCGCCCAGGCGCGGCGGATCGTCGTGATGGCGGCGCAGGCGGCGCTCACCAAGGGCGGCGTGGCGGTGGTGATCGTCAGCGGTGACATGTTTCAGGAAAGCGATGACGATGCGGCGGACTGGCGGGTGCACCGCCCCCGGCCCGTGGCGCGCCTGAATGATGAGGAACTGGCAGAGCTTGCCGAACTGGTCGATCAGGCGAAACGGGTGACGATCTATGCCGGCATCGGCGCACGCGATGCCCGCGAGGCGGTGGTGGCGCTCTGCCGCAAGGTCAAGGCGCCGATGGTCCACACCACCCGCGCCAAGGAATGGCTGGAGCCGGGCAACCCCTTCAATGTCGGCGTCAACGGCATTCTCGGCAACCGCGCGGGTCTCAACGCACTTGAAAAGGCCGATCTGGTGATCTCGGTCGGCTGCGACTTCGCCTATACCCAGTTCTATCCCGACAGGAAGATCGTGCAGATCGACATCGACCCGACCCACCTTGGCCGGCGCGCGCCGATCCATATGGGCCTTGTCGGCGATGCCCGCACGACGCTGGAGGCACTGCTGCCAAAGGTGCAGGAGAAAACCGACGAGAAGCATCTCAACCGCCATCTCAAGGAATGGCAGGAGGATCTGGGCGACTATGATGAGGCAGGCGACGAGCCGGACCCGAGCCTGATCCATCCGCAATACGTCGCCAATCTGCTGAATGCCAAGGCCGCCGGCGATGCGATCTTCATCTCCGATGTCGGCACGCCGATGGTTTGGATGCTGCGGCATCTGAAGGCCAATGGCAGCCGCCGGTTTCTCAACAGCCTGCTGCACGGCACGATGGCAAGCGCGATGCCGCAGGCGATCGGCGCCAAGCTCGCCTATCCCAACCGGCAGGTGATCGCCATGTGCGGCGATGGCGGATTGTCGATGCTGATGGGCGATCTCCTGACGCTGGTTCAGGAAGACGTGCCGATAAAACTCCTGGTGTTCAACAATTCCTCGCTCGGCTTTGTCGAGATGGAGCAACGGGTCGAGGGGCTCGTCGACCATTTCACCACACTCGAGAATCCGGATTTCTCAAAGGTTGCCGAGGCCTGCGGCATTGCCGGTTTCCGCGCGGACAATGCGGAGCAGCTCGGATCGGCGATGGACTCCTGGCTTGCCGCCCCCGGCCCGGCGCTGCTCGACGTCAAGGTCAATCGCATGGAGCTGGTCATGCCGCCCAAGGTCGAGGTCTCCCAGGTCGCTTCCACCGCGATGTTCGGCGTGAAGGCGGTGTTCGACGGCCGGATGAAGGAAGTGGTGTCCCTGCTCAGAAGCAATTTCCTGAAGTAGGCGGGACGGCTAGCCCTTCTGGCAGGCCGGGCAGTAAAAGGTCGACCGGCCGGTCTGGACGGCGCGGGCGATGGTGCCGTCGCAATCCTGGTGCCGGCAGGGTGCGCCGGTGCGATCATAGACGGAGAAGGAATGCTGGAAATAGCCGAGCGTGCCGTCGGTCTTGCGATGGTCCCGAAGTGTGGAGCCGCCGGCCTCGATCGCCTCCGCGATCACATCGCGGATCGCCGGCACGAGCCGTTTCAGCCCGTCGCGCGGCCTGCCCGCGGGCGTCACCAGATGGCCTGCGGCGCGGAAGGGCGACAGGCGCGTCCGCCACAGCGCCTCGCAGACATAGATGTTGCCGAGGCCTGCGATATTGCGCTGGTCGAGCAGGGCTGCCTTCACACTCTGGGTCTTGCCGGCAAAGCGGGTTGCCAGATAATCGGCGTCGAGGCTGTTGCCGGTCGGCTCCGGGCCGAGGCCCTTGAAGCTCGGGTCTGCCTCAAGCTCCTCGCGCGCAATGAGCTTCATGAAGCCGAAGCGACGCGGGTCGTTGTAGATGACGCGGGCCCGGCCATCGCTCAGATGGAAGACGACATGGTCGTGGATGGCGGCGGCGTTGCGCGGCAGATGAAAATCGCCGGGCGTTTCAATCGCGCTGTCCTCCTCGACGCGGTAGGAGCCGGACATGCCGAGATGGGCCACGATCGTCATGCCGTCATCAAGATCGATCAGCAGGTATTTCGCCCGCCGCCCAAGTGCGACAATGCGTCTACCCCTCACGGCTTCGGCGAAATCCTTCGGGAACGGAAACCTCAGATCGGCCCGGCGCAGTTCAAGCGTTTCGATGATCTGGCCTTCCATGGCGGGGGCCAGCCCGCGGCGCACGGTTTCGACTTCGGGCAGTTCCGGCATGATGTTTTTAAGCCTTTGGCGTTTCGCTTTTGCGGGTTTCGGTTTATAGCCGCAACGGTGTCTGTTGTTTATCGCTGCAGCAGAGCCGATATAAGGCTCGATATAGCGACTAAGGTCGCGCTGACAAAGCCGAAACGGGCAGACGGAATATTTTCAAGCGTGAGGTGCGTAAAATGACGGACAGCCGGACCACCGCCAATGGCGGCATGGAGACCTCTTTCGGCTTCAGGAATGTCGCCGATGGCGACAAGCAGCCTCTGGTCAACGACGTCTTCCACAAGGTCGCCAAGCGCTACGACATCATGAACGACGTGATGTCGGCGGGGCTGCACCGGGCCTGGAAGGCCGGCATGGTCGGCGCGCTGAACCCGCCCGCCGATCCTGACTATCACGTACTGGATGTCGCCGGCGGCACGGGCGATATCGCCTTCCGCATCGTCGATGCCTCGAAGGGGCTTGCCCGCGCCACCGTGCTCGATATCAACGGCTCGATGCTGGCGGTCGGCGAGGAGCGGGCGCAAAAGAAGGGCATTGCCGAAAACCTCACCTTCGTCGAGGCCAATGCCGAGGAACTGCCGTTTCCCGACAAGACCTTCGACGCCTATACGATTGCCTTCGGCATCCGCAACGTCCCGCATATCGACAAGGCGCTGTCGGAAGCCTACCGGGTGCTCAAGCGCGGCGGTCGGCTGCTGGTGCTGGAGTTTTCCGAGGTGGAGGCGCCGATCCTCGACAAGGTCTATGATCTGTGGTCGTTCCACGCGATTCCGCGCGTCGGCAAGGCGATCGCCGGCGACGGCGAACCCTATCGTTATCTGGTCGAATCGATCCGCAAATTCCCGAACCAGGCCGATTTTGCCAAGATGATCGAGCGCGCCGGTTTCTCACGCGTCAAGTTCACCAATTATTCCGGCGGTATCGCTGCCCTTCATTCCGGCTGGAAACTTTAGGCATTCATCATGGGCGCGCTTCGATCCTACTTCAACCTTCTCGGCGTCGGCTGGGTGCTTGCGCGCGAGGGCGTGATCAACGCGCTGCCCTCTGAAGGCCTGCCGCCCTATGCCCGGCTGGTGAAGACGCTGCTTGTGCCGTTCGCCCGGCCCGGCGCGCGCAAGAAGGCGCGCTCCGACAGGCTCGGCAAGGCGATCTCGCGGCTCGGCCCCTCCTATGTGAAGATGGGCCAGTTCCTGGCGACCCGGCCGGATGTCGTCGGCGCGGGTTTCGCCGAGGATCTGGCGCAGCTGCAGGACCGGATGCCGTTCTTCCCGGTCGAGGCGTCGAAGGCCACCATTCGCGGCTCGCTCGGGCGCAGCGTCGAGGACCTCTACACCGAATTCGGCGACCCGATCGCCGCCGCCTCGATTGCGCAGGTGCATCCGGCGACGGTCGCGACGCCCGATGGCGCGAAGAAGGTCGCCGTCAAGGTGATCCGTCCCGGCATCCGCCAGCGTTTCAACGAGGATCTCGGCGCGATGTATCTTGTTGCGCGCATGCAGGAGCGTTTCGTCCGTTCCAGCCGGCGCCTCAGACCCGTCGATGTCACCCGGACGCTGGAACAGACCACCAAGATCGAGATGGATCTCAGGCTGGAGGCCGCGGCGATCTCGGAGATGACGGAAAACACCGCCCATGATGAGGGCTTCCGCCTGCCTGCGGTCGACTGGGAGCGCACCGGCCGCGATGTCGTCACCATGGAATGGATCGACGGCGTCAAGATGTCCGACGTCGCGGGGCTGAAGGCGGCAGGCCATGACCTGGAAAAGCTGGCGGTGACGCTGATCCAGTCCTTCCTGCGCCATACCCTCAGGGATGGCTTCTTCCACGCCGACATGCATCCCGGCAATCTGTTCGTGGACAATGACGGCATGATCGTCGCCGTCGACATGGGCATTGTCGGCAGGCTCGGTAAGAAGGAGCGGCGGGTGCTCGCCGAAATCCTCTATGGCTTCATCACCCGCGATTACATGCGCGTGGCCGAGGCCCATTTCGAGGCCGGCTATGTGCCCGCGCACCACAACAAGGCCTCGTTCGCACAGGCGATCCGCGCCATCGGCGAGCCGATCCACGGCCAATCGGCCGAGACCATCTCGATGGGCAAGCTTCTGACGCTGCTGTTCGAGATCACCGAGATCTTCGACATGACCACGCAGACGCAGTTGATCAACCTGCAGAAGACCATGGTCGTGGTCGAAGGCGTGTCGCGCATGCTCGATCCGCATTTCAACATGTGGAAGGCGTCCGAGCCGGTCGTGTCGAAATGGATCGAGCACAATCTCGGCCCCCGCCGGGTGCTGACCGATATGCGCGAGGGCATGCAGGCGGTGCTCAAGATCGCCGAGGCGATCCCGGACATCGCCGACAAGACCGAGAAATTCCACAACGAAGTCATCGCCATGAGCGAAAACGGCCTGCGCTTCGACGAGCGCACCTCCGAAGCCATCGGCCGCGCCGAGGCCCGCTACACCCGCTCGGGCCGCGTGGCGCTGTGGCTGATTGCCGCGGTGCTGGTGTATCTGGCTGTGGTGGCGTCGGTGGCGGTGTTTTGATGGGTGTGGCTGCTTCCAGTCGCGGGATGCCGGGCGCTTCCCGTTATCCGCATAGCCCCCTACAATCTCGGCCTGGCGAGGTTTCTTCAGCCTCTCCTCTCTCCGCAGCGTCATCCTCGGGCTTGACCCGAGGATCTAATCACCTCTCACTGCGAGCGGCGTGCCGGTCTGCCCGCCATATTGCGCGGTCGAGTTCGAACAAACCCGCGCTGCCGGTGTGGCTTGCGGGGTTGGATCCTCGGGTCAAGCCCGAGGATGACGCCGAGGGTGGGGAGGGGCAAAGCATTCCATCAGCGCTGCGGCAAAGCGCGCCTGAATGCAAAAGCCCGCCACATGGCCCCCTCAAGGCGGGAGATTGTAAGGCGCGTGGCTGGCCTCTTCACCAAGCCTCATCCAAGGGAGCATAACCATGCGCATTGGCGGACGTCTTCAGGGCGCGATCGAGGTTCTTTCCGAGGTGGAGGAGCGCAAGCGGCCCATCGCGAATGCGCTGAAGGACTGGGGCACAGCGCACCGGTTTGCCGGTTCCGGCGACCGCGCGGCGATCGGCAATATCGTTTATGACGCGCTCCGGCTGAAGCTGTCGCACGCCTTTCTGATGGATGATGACAGCCCGGCAGCGCTCGCCCATGCCGTACTTTATCGGCAATGGGGCTTTACGCCTGAAGGGCTTGCCGAAAAGCTCGACGGCGACAAGTTCGCGCCGGAGCCGCTATCCGAGCGCGCGCTCGCCGCTTTCATCAGCCGCAACCTTGCCGACGCCCCTGATCACGTGCGCGCCGATCTGCCGGAGTGGATACTCCCGGCCTTCAAGAAAAATTTCGGCGAGGACTGGCTGGCCGAGGCCGAGGCGCTGAACCGCCGCCCCTCGCTCGATCTGCGCGTCAACACGCTGAAGGCCGACCGCGAGAAGGTGAAGAAGGCCTTGGCGCGGGCAGGGGCGGACCTGACCGCGATCGCGCCTTTCGGCCTGCGCATTCCCCCCGGCAGCGGCGGCGACCGGCTGCCCAATGTAACCGCCGAACTGGCCTTCCAGAAGGGCTGGTTCGAGGTGCAGGACGAGGGTTCGCAGACTGTTGCGCGGCTGGTCGATGCCCATGCCGGCCAGCAGGTGCTGGATTACTGCGCCGGCGGCGGCGGCAAGACGCTGGCGCTTGCAGCCGACATGGACAATGCCGGACAGGTGCATGCCTATGATGCCGACAGAACGCGGCTTGCGCCGATCATCGAACGGCTGCGCCGCGCCGGAACCCGCAATGTTCAGGTCCATGACGATGCGGCGGCGTTGGAAGGGCTGACCTTCGATCGCGTGCTGATCGACGCGCCCTGCACGGGCACCGGCACGTGGCGGCGCCGGCCCGATATCAAATGGCGGCTTTCGGAAAAGAACCTTGAGGAACGCATGGCCCAGCAGAACGAGGTGCTGGCCACGGCCTCCCGTTTCGTCAAGCCCGGCGGGTTGCTGGTCTATGTCACCTGTTCGCTGCTTCCCGCCGAAAACCAGGCCCGGATCGCGGGTTTTCTCGAAGGGCGCACCGAGTTCGAAGCCCTCGATATCGCGACGCTCTGGCAGGCGCGCTTCCCGTCGTCGCCAAAGCAGCCGCATTTCACCGAGGGGCGGTTCGCGACGCTGACGCCGGCGGCAACCGAAACCGACGGTTTCTTCTGCGCGGTGCTGCGCAAACAGGGCTGAACAGGCTGAAAATTGACGATGCGCAAGCCAGTGTGCAGCGCATGGGCGGCGTGCGAGTTTCTATAACTGGATTATTTGACACAAGTTTCTTTTTCCTTCATGTAGGCAGCACTCACAGTGTCATTGAAGGAGAGGGACCCATAATGCACACGATCCGAACGCGCGCCCTTCTGGCGGGCTTTGCCGCCTCGACCATGCTCGCAGCCCCCGCTTTTGCAGCCGACGTCACGCCCGAGGCCGTGGTCAAGCACTATGCCGATGTCGCGCTCGCGAAATATCAGGATTCGCTGACGACGGCGAAGGCGCTGGACGAGGCCATTCAGGCCTTTGTCGAAAACCCGAGCGAAGAGACCCAGAACGCCGCCAAGGAAGCCTGGATCGCAGCCCGCATTCCCTATCAGCAGACCGAGGTCTACCGTTTCGGCAACCCGACCGTCGATGACTGGGAAGGCAAGGTCAATGCATGGCCGCTGGACGAAGGCCTGATCGACTATGTCGACGCCTCCTACGGCATGGAAAGCGACGAGAATTCGCTCTACACCGCGAATGTGATTGCCAATCCCGAGATCAAGATCAACGGCGAGACGGTCGACGCCACCGAGATCACGCCCGATCTGCTCGCCAACACGCTGCACGAAGCCGGCGAGATCGAGGCCAATGTCGCCACCGGCTATCACGCCATCGAATTCCTGCTCTGGGGCCAGGACCTGAACGGCACGGATGCCGGCGCGGGCGCGCGTTCCTATACGGATTACCTTTCCGGCGATGATTGCACCAACGGCAATTGCGACCGCCGCGCGGCCTATCTGACGGCGGCTTCCGAACTGCTGATTTCCGACCTTGAAGATATTGTCGCGGCCTGGGAACAGGGCGGCGAGGCCTATGCCTATGTCACCGAAGACCCGACCACCGGCATTGCCGCTATCCTGACGGGCATGGGCTCGCTCTCCTATGGCGAGCTGGCCGGCGAGCGCATGAAGCTCGGCCTGCTTCTGCATGATCCGGAGGAAGAGCATGATTGCTTCTCCGACAACACCCACGCCTCGCATCTGAATGACGCGATCGGCATCCTGCAGGCCTATACCGGCGACTACACCCGCGTCGACGGCACGGAAATGACTGGACCTTCGGTCTCCGACCTGGTGGCCGCCAAGGACCCGGCGCTGGACGAGGAACTGAAGGCGAAGCTGCTGGCGACCGTCGAGGCGATGGAGGCGATGGCCACCCGCGCTGAAACCGTCGAGGCCTATGATCAGATGATCGGCGAAGGCAATGACGAGGGCAACGCCGTGGTTCAGGCCGCAATTGACGGCCTGATCGACCAGACGCCGTCCATTGAACGCGCGATTGCCGCGCTCGATCTCGGCCAGATCGAACTGGAAGGCTCCGACAGCCTTGACGCGCCGGAAGCGGTGTTCCAGTAGGAGCGGGGAATCGCCTCTTGCCAATCTCCCCCCCTTGAGGGGGAGATGCCCGGCAGGGCAGAGAGGGGTGAACCCTCTCCGAGAGCAGGGGCTCGCGGTTTATGCCCTGTACCCCTCTCTGTCGCTTTCGCGACATCTCCCCCTCAAGGGGGGAGATTGTTGGCGGTAAGGTGAGGGAAACCGAATAGTCCTGATGGCCTGGGTCGTCTGGAGAGAAATAAAAAAAAGGACGGCCGGAACGACCGTGATGGCATGATGAAACGGCATATTCCTGCAATGACGATAGCGGCTCTGGCCGCTTCTTTGTGTTTTACGACGACTTTCGCCGCCGACTGGACCCCGCCCGCCGAACGCGCCGATCTTGACGCAAAGGACAAGGCCCGGGTCGAAAAAGTCACGCAGCCGACGGATGATTTTTCCAAGCCGGAAGCCTTTGAAGTCATGCAGGGCGGCGCCGCCACCAGCACGGCGAGCATCAACCGCGACAGTTTCTCGCATTCCTCCGCCAACATCACCTTCGCCGAGGAGGAAACCTTCAAGCTCGGCAATGCGCTGTTTCGCAAGTTCTGGGTGTCGTCGCCATCCTCGACCCAGGCGTCCGACGGGCTCGGGCCGCTGTTCAACGCCCGCTCCTGCCAGAGCTGCCACCTGAAGGATGGCCGCGGGCATCCGCCGGAGGGCGACAGCGACGCGACCTCGATGTTCCTGCGCCTGGCGCGGCCCGCCCGCACGCCGGAAGAGCAGGCGCGCATCGACAATTACGAGACCATCAATTTCCCCGACGAGGTCTATGGCGGGCAGCTTCAGGATTTCGCCGTGCCAGGCCTTTCCGCCGAAGGGCGGATGACGATTGATTACCGCGAGGAAGAGGTTACGCTCGGCGATGGCACCACGGTCTCGCTCCGCCACCCGACCTATGGCGTGGCGGACCTCGCCTATGGGCCGCTTGGCGAGTACACCACGCTTTCGCCGCGCATTGCCAACCCGATGATCGGTCTCGGTCTGGTGCAGGCGATCGAGCCCGCCGATATTCTGGCGCATGCCGACCCGGACGATGCTGATGGCGACGGAGTTTCGGGCCGTCCCAACATCGTCAGCGATACCGTGACCGGCGAGGTCACGCTCGGCCGCTTCGGCTGGAAGGCGCAGAACGCGACGATCCACGATCAGTCCGTCGGCGCGATGAGCGGCGATATCGGCGTTTCGTCGCCGGATGCGCCGAACCCCTACGGCGATTGCTCCGAGGCCGAAGCCGCTTGCCTCGCCATGCCCACCGGCGTGCAGCCACGCCTTGGCGATACCGAGGCGCCCGATCCGGTGATGGAGCTGATCACCTTCTATGCCGAAAACCTCGCCGTTCCAGCGCGCCGCGATGTCGACGATCCTGAAGTGCTGCGCGGCAAGCAGGTGTTCTACGAGGCTGGCTGCACCGCCTGCCACACGCCCAAATTCGTCACCAGCCGCAATGCCGAAAACCCGGCTCATCGCTTCCAGCTGATCTGGCCCTATTCCGATTTCTTGCTGCATGATATGGGCGAGGGGCTTGCCGACGGCCAGCAGGTGGCGATGGCGAACGGCCGCGAATGGCGCACGGCCCCGCTCTGGGGCAACGGCCTGACGGAAGTGGTTAACGACCACTCCTTCTTCCTGCATGACGGTCGCGCCCGCAACCGCACCGAGGCGATCCTGTGGCACGGCGGGGAAGCGCAAACCGCGCGCGACAATTTCGCCAATGCCGCGAAAGAGGATCGCGACGCGCTGATCAAATTCCTGGAGTCGCTGTGAAACAGATTCTCGCCGCCACGCTTGTCATCCTTTCGGCCGGCAGCGCCGCCGCCATGAACAAGGACGCCGTGCCCGGCGTGCTGGAACAGGCGGTGGATGGCTTCATCCGCCCCGGCTACCAGAATTTCGCGGTCGCCACCGGGACATTGTCGGAAGCCGTCGAGGCCTTTTGCGCAGCGCCTGACGAGACCAGCTATCAGGCCGCAACGGCAGCCTTCGACGATACCGTCGCGGCCTGGTCCGCAATCGAGATCGTCCGCACCGGCCCGGTGCTGGAGGACCATCGTTTCGAGCGGATTCTCTATTACCCGGACCGCAAGAGCATCGGCTTGAAACAGGTGCAGGCCGCGATCATCGAAGAGGATGAAACCGCGCTCGATCCCGACTATCTGCCGCAGAAGAGCGTGGCGATGCAGGGCCTGCTCGCGCTCGAATTCGTGCTGTTCGGCACGCAATACGAAACCATGTTCGAGGCTCCCGATACTTATCGTTGCCGCTATGGCGAGGCGATAGCGATGAATATGGACCGCATCGCCGGCGAACTGACGGCCGCCTGGGAGGCCGAGGATGGCGTCGCCGATGCCTGGAAGCATCCCGGTCCCGACAATCCGCTGTTTCGCACCGATGACGAGGCGCTGACGGCGCTGCTCGGCATTCTGGTCCACGGCGCGGAAACGGTGCGCGACCAGCGCATCGAATATTTCTACCGCGGCGAGGACGGGCCGAATTTCGCCACCCGCGCGATCTACTGGCGCTCCGAAAACACATGGCCCTCGGTGCTTGCCAATCTCGATGCGCTGCAGGCGCTGATGAACGAGGCCGGCATGGCGGACCTGCTGGACGAGGACGTCCGCTCGATCGTGTCCTCGATCAACTTCCTGTTCTCCTCGCTCGATGGCGTGGTGGAAAGCATGAACCCCGATATCGAGGTTGTCCTCAACGATCCGGATCAGCGCGCCAAACTCGATTACATCATCCTGAACCTCAAGGACGTGATCCTGCGGCTGAACGACCGCTATGGCGGGGCGATCGGCCTCGGCGCCGGTTTCTCCTTCTCCGACGGAGACTGACATGCCAGCCCGCTCGGCCCTGATCGACCGCCGCAGTTTCGTGAAAGCCGCCGGCAGCCTGTTCCTGGCCGGGCTTTCCGCGCCCGCCGCCTTTGCGCTGGAACGCACTGACGCGGTCTATGCCACAGGGATACGGACGCCGGATGGCCGGTTCGCGCTGGCGCTGATGGGCGAGGATGGCGCCTTCATATCCGAGATCGCGCTGCCGGACCGGATCCATGGCCTCACCGTTTCGCCGACGACGGGCGCGGTAGCGGCCTTTGCCCGCAGGCCCGGCACCTTCATTCTGGCGCTCTCGCCCGCTGGCAGCGAGACGATCATCAATGCTGTCCCTGACCGGCATTTCTACGGCCACGGGGTATTTTCGCCGGATGGCCGGTTTCTCTATGCCAGCGAGAACGATTTCGAAAACCGGCGCGGCGTGATCGGCATTTATGATGCCCGGCAGAACTACATCCGGATCGGCGAATATCCGACCTATGGCATCGGCCCGCACGATCTCTCCATGACGCCGGATGGACGATATCTGATCGCCGCCAATGGCGGGATCGAAACCCATCCGGATTTCGGCCGCACAAAGCTGAACCTCGATCACATGGAGCCGTCGCTGGCGCTGATCGATGCCGCCACGGGGGCGCTTGTCGAAAAGCACGCGCTGCCCGCAGCCCTCAGCCAGCTCTCCACCCGGCACCTTGCACTTGGGGCGGAAGGCCGCATCTGGTTTGCCTGCCAGTTCGAGGGGCCGCGCAACGAGACGCCGCCGCTGGTCGGCCATATCGCTCCCGGCGAGGCGCTTTCCTTCACGCCGCTGCCGGAGGATGTCACGATCGGGCTCGGCAATTATGTCGGCGCAATCGCCGCCAATCCGCGCGACGGGCTGATCGGGCTGACCTCGCCCAGAGGTCTGGTGGTGACGCTGGAGGAGGCGACCGGCCGGCTGGTCTCGACCACAAGGCTCGAAAACGCCGCCGGCATAGCCGGTGCCGCGCATGGATTTGCTGTCGGGACCTATGATGGTCTGTTCGCCGGCGCGCGTCACGAGGCCGCCTTCGATCAGCATGCGGTGCGGCTCACTGGCAATTCGGTCTAGCGACACTATTTATGCCGCCATGAAAAACACCAGAGCCATCCACGCGATTTTCATCGTCGGCGTCGTCGCCGCCGGTCTTCTGGCCGGCTTCCTCAATATGCCGGGCGAATGGTATGCCTCGCTCGCCAAGCCGCCCTTCAACCCGCCTGACTGGCTGTTCGGCCCGGTCTGGACGGTGCTCTATGTCTTCATCGGCTGGGCCGGCGCCCGCAGTTTCCTGCGCCGCGACGAGAATCCCAGAGCATTTGGACTCTGGGTCGTGCAGTTCGTGCTGAACATCGCTTGGATGCCGGTGTTCTTCGGCGCGCAAATGATGGTCCCGGCGCTGATCATCATTCTGGTTCTGCTGCTCGCCATCCTCGCCTTCATCGGCGCCACGCGTCACCACGATCGCCTCTCGGCCACCCTGTTCGCCCCCTACGCCCTCTGGGTCGCCTTCGCGACGCTGCTCAACGCCGCGCTGATTTACCTCAACTGAGCTTGTCGGAATCGCCGCGGCGTGGCAGGTTTGCTGGACGGTATCCGACTTTCGTTCCTGTGGCCTGGATGCTCGGGTCAAGCCCGAGCATGACGCGTGTGGAGGAGAGACGACACCCTCAGACGGTCTGTTCGCCCGACCTCTCCTTCCGGGTCATCCTCGGGCTTGACCCGAGGATCCATGAAGCATTGGCTGCCGGGTGGTGAGTGATGTAGATGCAGGGTAGGTGTGTGGTTCGCGCACGCGTTAAGGGCAAGGCATTGGCGAATTTCGAACATGGCGATTTTCACGGGCGGATCGTGAACAGTTTCGCGAGCCAGGGCGCGATGGAGATGCTTGGCGCGGAGTTGACGCGGATCAGCCACGGCGTCGTCGAGATCGAACTGCCCTTCGATGCCAAGCTCACCCAGCAGCACGGCATCCTCCATGCCGGCGTGATCGCGACAGGGCTTGAGACCGCCTGCACCTATGCCGCCTATACCATGATCGATACCGATGCCGCGCTGCTGACCATCGAGTTCAAGGTCAATCTGATGTCGCCGGGCAGGGGCGGGCGGTTTCTGTTTCGCGGCGAGGTCACCAAGCCCGGTACCAATATCATCGTCACCGACGGCAGGGGCTATGCGATCGGTGATGGCCCCGCAAAGCTGATTGCCTCCATGTCCGGCACCTGCATGGTGCTGCGCGATCGCGAGGGGTTTGAGGGCTGATGCGCGTTGAATTGATTGCCGGAAAGCGCGTGCTGTTCGTCATGGCCGCCGCCGCCGAATATGGCGACAGGCTGAAGAGCCGGATCGCGCCGCTGATGACCGGCGTCGGCCCGGTGGAGGCGGCGGTGCGGCTGACGAGAACGCTCGGCGCGCTGGAGGGCGGCGACGGTCTGCCCGACCTCGTGGTCTCGCTCGGCTCCGCCGGTTCGGCCACGCTGGAGCAGACGGAAATCTACCAAGCGTCCTCGGTCTCCTATCGCGACATGGATGCCTCGCCGCTCGGTTTCGAGAAGGGCCACACGCCGTTCCTCGACCTGCCGGCTGAGGTGGCGCTGCCGTTCCTCATTCCGGGCCTGCCGCAGGCGCGGCTTTCCACCGGTGGCAACATCGTCTCAGGCGCTGCCTATGATGCCATCGACGCCGATATGGTGGATATGGAAACCTTCGCGTTGCTGCGCGCAGCCCAAGCCTTCGATCTGCCGCTGGTCGCGCTGCGCGGCATCTCCGATGGCAAGGCGGAACTGAAGCAGGTCGATGACTGGACGCAATATCTGCACATAATCGATGAAAAACTGGCTGTCGCCATCGATCGGCTGGAAAGCGCCATTGAAACGGGCGCGATTCCCCTATAAGGCCGGTTTTTAGCTTTCACCGACAGGAAGGCCCCAGAAGTGACCCCAGAAATCTCCCATCCCGATTCCGTCCTGATCATCGATTTCGGCAGCCAGGTAACGCAGCTGATCGCCAGGCGCGTGCGCGAGACCGGCGTCTATTGCGAAATCGTGCCGTTCCAGAAGGCGGAGGAAGGGTTCGAGCGGCTGCAGCCGAAGGGCGTGATCTTCTCCGGCGGTCCGGATTCTGTGACGCGCGATGGTTCGCCCCGGGCCCCGCAGGCGGTGTTTGACAGCGGCGTGCCGATCCTCGCCATCTGCTATGGCCAGCAGACCATGTGCGTGCAGCTTGGCGGCTCGGTCGAGGGCGGTCATGCGGCGGAATTCGGCCGGGCCGATGTGGAAATCCTGAAGGCCTCGCCGTTGTTCGAAGGCATCTGGGAAGTCGGCCACAAATATCCGGTGTGGATGAGCCATGGCGACCGCGTCACCCGCGCACCGGAGGGCTTCGAGATCATCGGCGTCTCGCCGCACGCTCCGTTCGCCATCTGCGTCAACGAGGAAAAGCGCTATTACACCACCATGTTCCACCCGGAAGTGGTGCACACGCCGGATGGCGGCAAGCTGCTCGCCAATTTCGTGCACAAGATTGTCGGGCTGAAATCCGATTGGTCGATGGCGGCCTACCGCGCCGAGATGGTGCAGAAGATCCGCGATCAGGTTGGTGACAGTAAGGTCATCTGCGCGCTGTCTGGCGGCGTTGACTCCTCCGTTGCCGCCCTTCTGATCCACGAGGCGGTCGGCGACCAGCTCACCTGCATCCTCGTCGACCATGGGTTGATGCGCAAGAACGAGGCCAATGAAGTGGTCGCGATGTTCCGCGAGCACTACAATCTCCACCTCATCCACGTCGATGCTGTCGACAAATTCGTCGGCGAGCTTGAAGGCGTCGCCGATCCGGAAACCAAGCGCAAGATCATCGGCCGGCTGTTCATCGAGACCTTCGAGGACGAGGCGAAGAAGCTCGGCGGCGCCGACTTCCTGGGGCAGGGCACGCTCTATCCCGATGTGATCGAAAGCGTCTCCTTCTCCGGCGGTCCCTCGGTCACCATCAAGTCGCACCACAATGTGGGCGGTCTTCCCGAGCGGATGAATATGAAGCTGGTGGAACCGCTGCGCGAACTGTTCAAGGACGAGGTCCGCGTGCTCGGCAAGGAACTCGGCCTGCCCGATTCATTCATCGGCCGCCACCCGTTCCCCGGGCCGGGCCTTGCCATCCGCTGCCCCGGCGGCGTGACGAAGGAAAAGCTCGACATCCTGCGCGAAGCCGACGCGATCTATCTCGACGAAATCCGCAAGAACGGCCTTTACGACGTTATCTGGCAGGCTTTCGCGGTTCTGCTGCCGGTCCAGACGGTGGGCGTGATGGGCGATGGCCGCACCTATGAATATGTCTGCGCGCTGCGCGCCGTGACCTCCGTCGACGGCATGACCGCCGATTTCTACCACTACGACATGAACTTCCTGGGCAAGGCCGCCACCCGCATCATCAACGAGGTGCGCGGCATCAACCGCGTCGTCTACGACGTGACCTCGAAGCCGCCGGGCACGATCGAGTGGGAATGATTCAGCCCCATCCGAACGCCGCCAAATTTACGCTGATATACGACCTAACACGCTGAAAACAAAAATAAAATCATCCTATGCCTATCGACATCTATCGGTGGGCATAGATGGCGTTCGGCGGCCTCGCTGACGGGCCTCACCCCCATTGATCAACCGAAAAAACAAGAGTACCGTCAGGTCAACCGAGGCCAATGACGGTACTTTTTTCGAACTAATGCGCTGAAATACAAGCATTTTCGACGCCATCGACCTCCAAAAACCGCGTGACGGTACTTTTCCGCAAGGAGGCCCGAATTGTTGACCGATGCAGCACTTAAGTGTTTGAAGCCAAAAGCCAAAATGTACAAGGTCTCCGATCGTGACGGCATGTATGTGCGCGTCGCGCCGTCGGGTGCCATCTCGTTCAGGCTCGACTATCGGCTGAACGGCAGGCGAGAGACCATCTATCTCGGTAGGTATGCCCGTGACGGAATATCGCTCGCCAGGGCTCGGGAGCTATGCATCGACGCACGGCGCGCAATTGCCGAGGGGCGGTCACCTGCCATTGAGAAGCAGCGGGAGAAGCGCCGGATCAAGGAAGCGAAGAGTTTCGGTCAGTTCGGAGAGAAGTGGCTGACGAACGCAACCATGGCCGACAGTACGCGCGCGATGCGTCGCTCCATCTTCGAGCGCGAACTGATGCCCGTCTGGCGCAATCGTCTTCTGACGGAGATCACGCCTGATGACCTGCGTGCCCACTGCGGCAAGATCGTCGAACGAGGTGCGCCAGCGACCGCCATCCATGTGCGGGATATCCTGAAGCAGATCTACAGCTATGCCATTCTGCACGGCGAGAAGGTCGTCAATCCGGCCGATGACGTCGGTCCGGCCTCAATCGCTACCTTTACGCCGAAAGACCGCGCATTGTCGCCTGCCGAGATCCGCATCATGTTCAAGCAACTCGAGCATGTCGCGACGCTGCCAACGATCCGCCTCGGTATGAAGCTCTTCCTCCTGACCATGGTCCGAAAGAGCGAGCTGCAGGACGCGGTGTGGGACGAGATCGATTTCGACAACGCTGTCTGGACGATACCAAAGGAACGCATGAAGCGGTCGAAGCCGCACAACGTCTACCTGTGCCGACAGACATTGGACATCATGATCGCGCTCAAAACCTGCTCCGGCAACTCCCGATATCTTCTGCCGTCCCGGTACGACGCTGATGCTCCAATGTCCCGCGCGACCTTTAACCGTATCACCTACGCTGTCGTCGCACAGGCCAAGAAGGAGGGATTACCGCTGGAGCCGTTCACCGTGCACGATCTGCGGCGCACCGGGTCGACGCTGCTAAACGAATTGGGCTTTAACAGCGATTGGATCGAAAAGTGCTTGGCGCACGAGGACGGGCGCTCATCGCGCGGCGTTTATAACAAGGCCGAGTATGAAGTGCAGCGCCGGCATATGATGCAGCAGTGGGCGGATACTGTGGATGCCTGGATCGATGGCCGGAAGTATGCTCCCACGCTTTTGCCGCAAGCTATGCCCTTGATGGAGCTTGATCCTGCCCTTTGACGGGGCGGATTTTACGCTTGTTGACATCGGGGTGTTGGGCGCGTCGGATTGGCGCAGCCCGCCGTGCCATCAGCCAAGCCTCGACCTCGGCCAAGTCCCAAACGACGCAACGTGGCGAGAGCGCAAACCGGCATGGAAACTCGCCACGCTGCTCCATTTCATAAATGGTGCTGTCAGCCAGAGGGACCATTTCACGTAGCTGCTGGCGCCGAATCGTTCGACGAAAATTTGGGGGACCGCGGCAGCTGTCTGCAGGCGACAACGATAAGTCCTTCATCATCGCCTGTGCCCGGCATTCGTGTGGACAGCTTTCACCCAGTGCGGGCTCAGCATTGAATCGCGGGACACTGCACGAGCCCGTAGCGGCCACGTCGATATTCCATTTGAGCATATCGTGAAGCGAAAAACCAAGGCACCCCAGCTTCGATCTGTCCGCCGTTGACTGCGCAACGTGTAACGCTCACCCGCTTCACCCTACACGTTGGTTTTCACCGTATTCTGTTCGTGAAGCGCCGGCAATGTCGGTGTCAGGCGCCAGTAGGTCATGCCTCCTTGCGAACGCGATAAAAAGACCGCGCGCGGTCTCAGCGTCCACTTCGCCCCGCAGTGCGGCACGGCATGCATTCAGGGCGACAGAATGGCCCTTATCTCTGGATTGGGCAGGCCATTCCAGCAGATATCTGTAAGCGTCGATTACCGAGCCTATTTCCGCGGGGTAGCCGAGTCCCACAAAGATGGGTACCGGTTTTTTGAAGCAGTCTGTTTTCATTTCGGTCTCCCTTTTAATCCAAGCTTGCGGTATGCAAGCGCACCATCTGACCTCCAACCATTTCAATAGATTTCACGTCATCTTCAGCATGCCGAGATCCGTTTTCGGGTAAGGCCTTTCTAATATATTGAACCTTGTCAACGTGACTATGAGCAGCTGAGCGTTCAGGATCGCCGGAAATGTCAGAGCAATGTAAAACATCAACCGTTGATTGGGGGGGCTTTCTTCTCTTCTGCTGTGACGCATCAAGGCATAGAGGGAACGGGCCCGGCTGTCCGGACCCGTTCAGTAGACTCACGCCGTCGACCACGGACGATTATGGCCGAACCAGATACTGCTGGCGGCCACGATCACGACGACAATCCCGGCTATCAGATGTGCGCCTGTGGCGGCAGTCACGGCTGAGAAGCCGAGTGCCCAGGGGGCAACCAGCGCCCAAATGCCAAGTACGAGGTTGAGCCACTCTTCCACCTCATGGAAAGCGTAGAGTGCAGAGGCGGCGACAAGGGCGACGGCCGCGCCGACCACCCATGCGTTCCCGGCGGCATAGGTCTCTGCGGTGAAGCCGAGCAGCCAGGGTGAGATCAGAAGGCCAAGACCGGCAACGATATTGACGATATCGAAAGCCGTCCGGTAATTCGAATTCAGGGACTTTAGCATCGTTCATTTCTCCTCATCGGTTGGTTGCATCATCAATGGACCGCCTCGGTCGGCGAGGCGGCGGATGCGGCGGCAGCCTCCGAACCGCCGTCGCCGCAAAGATTGGACGTCGTTGACGGGGCCGGCAGGAGACGCGCTTCGGCCCTTTGGGGGAGCAGGAACGGCGCCAGTTCGTCCTCCTTGCACGCTCCTGCTGCGATCTCCTGCAATGCGAGATCGCTCGCATTCCGGTGTGGCAAAGCAAGTCTCGGTTCGGCGCCACGGTTAAGCGCACGAGTTCGCGCTGCTGCAGCAAGCACCAGCATGAACCGGTTAGGAATAGCCTTCTCACAATCAAAGATGACATATGGATCCATGGCTCACCTCATGCGGCGTTGCGATCGTTCATTGTATGAACTGGCCCGCTTTCGACGCCTCGCTCCAGCGCGAGCATCGCCTGCTCAACCTCGTAAAGGCGCGACGGCCGGTCGTTCTCCGGCATGCCTTCGTTGGTCGCCTGATCCGCCAGATATTCCGTCCAGGCCCAGTTCATCAGGATGGAACGCTTTGCGTCGAGCGATAGCGCCGGATCGCGAACGACGTCCATTGGGGCGAACCAGCTGGCCGGGCCGGACGCATCGTCGCGGTCTGCCGCGCCATCCATGGCCTGCCCGTACCTTTCCTGAAGTCGAGCAAGACCCAGCCGCTCCAAGGTCGCATCAGCAAAGGCATGGGATGGCCTAACCGATTGGCGACCACTCCTCTTCTTGGCCGATGCAACAGCCTTGTCTGCCGGCCGTTGCACGACGTAGGTCAGCCCTTCTCGCTTGGCATAGCGGATGGCGGATTGCAGTGTGGGGAATTCGAGTTCCACCTGCGCAAGTGTGTCACTGCCGCCGGTATAGCCCATCAAGGGTTCGACAAACGGCGCGGAGCGACGCTCGAAAACGAGCCGCCAGCCCTTTGTTCGCGCATTCCCTGAGGTGGTCACAGAACGCGACGGCTTGAAGATGCGCGCAACCGCGTCTTCCGGAAATGGCGAGCGTCCGAAGGAAAAGTTGCGCCGGTTGTCATTTATGGCGCGGACAGAGGCAGTTGGGGTTTCTATTTCTGGTTTTGTGTCTCTTGCAGTCTCCATTCTTCATCCCTCCCGGTTGGCGAAGGATACTGGCGGCCGCCAGTAGGCCGGCCGCCAGGGTTAGTTGAACCGATCAGCTCTTGATGGCGATGCGCTTGACCTGCGACTGCGCCTTCTCGGTCTTGGGCAGGATCACGGTCAGGACACCATTCTTGAAGTGCGCGTCGACCTTGTCTTCCGCGATCTCAACGCCGAGCGGGATGCGGCGCTCGAAGCGGCCATAGTATCGCTCGGAGAACTGACGATCCTTGTCCTCGTTCTCGGAGCGCTTCTCGCCCTTCAGCGTCAGCACGCCGTCGTTGAGCAGGACTTCGATGTCCTTTTCGTCAAGGCCTGGCACTTCGGCCGTCACCTTGATCTCCTTGTCGGTGTCGGAGATTTCAACGCTCGGCCAGCCGGTACTGAAGGCAGAACCGCTACTGAAGGTGGGCAGGCCCGAGCCGAAGCCGCGGAAAACATCATCGAACAGTCGGTTCACTTCGCGATGAAGCGACAGGAAGGGATCGCGGTCGTCATCGCGCAGGACAGTCGGAACCTGGTTGCCATTATTGCGGCCCCAGGGGATCAGATTACGAACACTCATGGTTTTTCTCCTTCTCATCTGTTGATTGGACAAGATCCGCCCGTGACGCCGGGCCATGGCCCGGCGCCCTGATTGCAGACAACGTCGTTTGAAAAATCAGGCGGCCTGCTTGTCCGCTTCGATCTGCTTCGTCTCGACCTTCGGCAGTGCCACGTCGGTCGAAATCGCGATCTGGCGAGGTTTCATCTCTTCGGGGATTTCCCGCTTGAGATCGACGGTCAGCAGACCATTGACGAGCCCTGCGCCCACGACCTTGACGTGATCGGCAAGCTCGAACCGGCGCTGGAATGAACGGCCGGCGATCCCACGATGCAGATACTGCTGATCGTCGTCATTCGCCTTCTGCCCGGCGACGAAGAGCATGTTCTGCTCTTGGGTAATCGTCAGCTCGTCCTGCGTGAAGCCGGCCACTGCCATGGCAATGCGGTAGTCGTCCTCACCGGTCTTGATAATGTCGTAGGGCGGCCAGTTGTCGATCGATTCGACACGGCTTGCAGCTTCAAGTGCGTTCAACATTCGGTCGAAGCCGATGCTTGACCGGAAAAGGGGAGAAAAATCGAGGTTTGTCCTCATAACCATATCCTCCTTACAAGCAACATGGATACAAGGAGACGCCAAGAGCACAGGGCGCCTCCTGGACTTGTCGATCCCCGATTGGGCGATCGAACAATAATCATTTAATTCAGTACGTTGCGGCTTCAAGAGGTTTTCGATAGCGGCATAAAAAAATTTTTGGCCCGTGGCGAAAAGATACTGCGTCCGTCTATTCAATCGTCTCTTGAAAGGAGCCCGACCATGTCAATCGCGCGTCAGGGTGTCGAGAAAACTCTGGCACCAGTGAAAGATGTCGTTGGTTCGCAATTTTTCCATCATCGCCTGCCAGCGTTCCACGCGCGCGTCGCGTGGCATCGAGAGCGCAACTTCGAGCGCCGAGGCCATGGAATCGAGATCATATGGATTGACCAACAGCGCGCTGTCGAGTTCACGAGCGGCGCCGGCAAAGCGCGAAAGGATCAAAACGCCCGGGTCTTCCGGTCTCTGCGCCGCAACATATTCCTTTGCGACCAGATTCATGCCGTCACGCAACGGCGTCACCAACCCGACCTTCGCAATGCGATAGAGCCCGGCCAGGGATTGGCGACCGAGAGACTGGTTTATATAGCGCACCGGTGACCAATCGACCGTGCCGAGTTCTCCGTTCACTCGGCCAGCCAATTCGGCGACCGCTTTTTGCATGGCCGCATATTCGGGCACGTTCGAACGTGATGTTGGCGTGACCTGCAACAGGGTTGTCCGCCCCATGCGCATGGTATTCATCTGCAGAAAACGATGAAATGCGTCGATACGCTGAGTAATTCCTTTGGAATAATCGAGCCGATCGACGCCGATCACGAGATCGCTGCCACGAAGGCTTGCCTTTGTGCGCGCAACCAGAGGGTCGTTCGTCGCGTCGCCTGCCACGCGCTCGAATTCCGCTGTATCAATGCTGATGGGAAAGGCACCGCAGCGGAACACTCTGCCATATGCGCGGCAAAGATCGTTGCCCAATAGCTCTCCAGCCCCCTCTCGCCGCAGGCATTCGGCGAAATTGTCGAGATCGTATCGGGTGTGAAAGCCAACCAGATCATAAGACGAGAGCCCCCGCAGGATCACGTCGTAGACGGGCATGGCAAGCAGGATGTCCGCCGGAGGCCAGGGAATATGAAGAAAAAAGCCGATCCTGTTGGCGCAACCGCGTATGCGCAATTCTTCCGCCAGCGGAATTAGGTGATAGTCGTGAACCCAGATGATATCATCCGGTTCGATCAACGGCATAAGCAGATCCGCGAAGAGCCGGTTAACCCGATAGTATCCGGACATCTCACTACGGGCGTATTCACTGAGGTCCAACCGACAATGAAAGGTCGGCCACAAAACCCGATTGGCAAAGCCATTGTAGTATTCGGCTATATCTTTCTTCGTCAGATCCGTGAGCGCGTACTCAATGTTTCCGATCCGCTGGCTCGAAAGCGAGGGTATATAAGTCTCCGCGCTCTGTTTGCCCGACCATCCCATCCAGAGACCATTATGTTTCTGCAGCGCTGAATGGAGCGCTATCGCAAGTCCACCTGGCGGAGGATTGCCGTTCTTGTCCGGTAGCGGGACCCGGTTTGAGACAACGATGAGCCGGCTCATCTCGAAGTTCCCTGACTGCAGAGCCTTGAGCAGGCAATAGAGCCCAGACGAGAACGCAAGTCGGCGGGAGAGTGCAATACGGTATCGGCCGACGTAATACCTGGTTCGCTGCCAACCCGGATTGCCGTGCCGCCCTCTTGTTTAGCTGCGACGAACATATCTTCGTCCGTAAGGTCATCACCAATTGCTATAGGCAGTCGGCCCGAAAACTCCGCGGTCTCCATGAAACTTTTGAGCGCATCGCCTTTATTTGCCTTTGCTGGCCGCAGTTCGATCACCATCTTGCCACGTTGGACGTACCAGTCATCACCGGCCACGCGCCGAGCCTCTTCCATCAACGCTTCTACTGCATGTTGCGCTGCGGGTGCCAGGCGATAGTGGAGCGCCACAGCGGCGCCCTTATCCTCGAAGATCACCTTTTCCGGCTCTGGCCGCCGCAACCTGAGCAGCGCTTTTGCCTCATTGAAGGGCTCTGATGACGCGGTCCCGTATCGGGTTCCATCCGCGAATCGCATCTCCGCTCCGTGAAGGCCGGCAACGGCAAAGCGTTGGGGGGCAAAAAACGCGTCAACCGTCGCGATACTACGTCCGGTCACCAGCGCAAGTGATCCCCCCAGATATCGGGATAGCGCAGCCAGATCGCGGCCGAGATCGTCGGGCACAGCAACTGCCCCCGGCGTCGGCGCGATATCCAGAAGCGTACCGTCGATGTCCAGAAACAGCGCGAAGCGCTCCGGCGAGGTCATGAGCCCTTCAAGTGGATCGGGCTGCTTGTTGCAAACATCACCCGAAGGACATGTCATGTGTGTCACGCACATCTTTCTCGTCCTCTTCTGTGGCGCGAAAGATGTAAGCGGCGTTTTGGCGCGTTCAATATCCCTCTGGCACTCCTCCTACCAGAGTGCCAAAAAAATATTCCACCTCTCTTGAAGCGAGCTCACCGCTTCCTAAATCTTCACCGGCTTCGCAAATTGCGAAGTGCTCATAACATTGTTGTCATTGATCGGAAGGAGCGTTTGCGAACGTATCCGCCTGAGCCTTGTTGGCATGTTCTGAATGGCGGTGCGACAGTGCGGGCGCAACGGCCCTACTGGTAGCATGCAAAATCTCCTGAAGAAAATGGCTTGGGGTGGCCTCAAAGGTGCCCGGGTCGAAGATCGCAAAAACGGTCTTTGATGTTCATGTCCGAACTTCGCTTCTTAAAGGAGGTTTTGATGAAAATCGCACAAATCGCACCCCTTGCCGAACGAGTTCCGCCAAAGCTCTATGGCGGAACGGAGCGCATTGTCTCCTATCTGACAGAAGAACTCGTTCGTCAGGGGCATGATGTCACGCTGTTTGCCAGCGGTGATTCCATTACATCGGCCAAGCTCGTGCGGTGTTCGAATTTGGCCCTAAGGCTTAACCCCGCCGTTCAAGACCCTATCCCCTATCACGTCATGATGCTGGAAGAAGTGCGCAAGCGCGCCGACGAGTTCGACGTCCTGCATTTTCATATCGATCTTCTGCATTTCCCGCTGATCAGCCCATTCGCTGGCAAGACAGTCACCACGCTGCACGGACGGCTGGACTTGCCTGATCTCAAACCTTTCTACGCTTCTTTTCCGGACGTGCCGCTGGTCTCGATTTCCAACGATCAGCGCCGGCCCATGCCCCCGGTCAACTGGGCAGGTACCGTCTATCACGGGCTGACCTCGGACGTCTTGCCGTTCGCCCAAAAGCCGGAGGGCGACTACCTCGCTTTCCTGGGACGCATTTCACCAGAGAAACGCCCGGACCGGGCGATCGAGATCGCCGCGCGCACCGGCATGAAGCTGAAGATTGCCGCCAAAGTCGACAAGGCCGATGAGGCCTACTGGCAAAACGAAATCGCACCCATGATCGAAAAGCACAAGAATGTCGAATATATCGGCGAGATCAATGAGACGCAGAAAGCCGACTTCCTCGGAAATGCGCAAGCACTTCTGTTCCCGATAGACTGGCCCGAGCCTTTCGGTCTCGTCATGATCGAGGCCATGGCCTGCGGTACGCCGGTCATTGCGTTTGAATGCGGCTCGGTACCCGAAGTCATCGACGACAATGTATCCGGCTTTATCGTCAACGATATTGATGAAGCCGTGGATGCCGTCGGCAAACTCGATCAGCTCGACCGCAAAACTGTCCGCAACACGTTCGACAAGCGTTTCACTGCAAGGAGGATGGCCAATGACTATGTCGACATCTACCGCTCACTCGTCAACAAATACAACAACGTCGGACAAATGCCGCTTCATGCTGCCAATGGAAATGCTGCCACCTTTGCCATCGGCGACACAGCCTGACCCTCGTCTGATAAAGGATTTTCAGCCGTGGATTCCGCGTTAACATTGACCGACAGAAAGGAGCCGGCCTCCGCCGGCTCCGACACCATGCCGACGAGCGGCGTTCCCGAGGCCGCGATCCGCTATGAACGCGGTTCGCGAACACTGAAACACGGCGACACATTCGCCGTGTTTGACAATAATGGTGATGCAGTTTCGTGGCCAGGCAACCCGGAGGGTGTGTTCCATCGGGATACGCGGCACCTGTCCTATCTCAGCCTGACGATCAACGGGCTCCATCCGTTGCTGCTTTCTTCAACATTGCGTGACGACAACGCTACGCTGAACTGCGATCTCACCAATCCTGACATTGTCATCGAGCCTGATGGCGACACGCTTCGCCACGACTTGCTACACATACGGCGGACACGGTTTCTTCTAAACGGAGTCTGCTATGAACGGCTTCTGCTGCGCAATTTCGATGACCGGGAACGCACGATCCGTCTCGATATTGCATTTGCGGCGGATTTCGCCGACCTGTTCGAAATACGGGGCAAGCCCCGCGCCAAGCGCGGGCAATCGGCCCAGCCTGAGGTGGAGGCTGATCGCGTCCGCCTTTCCTATCTCGGTCTCGATGGGCGAACACGTGCAACGATTCTGCGTTTCGGCCCCGAACCCTCGTCAATTGCGGGAGATCATGCCCGTTATCAGATAACCCTTGGGCCACGTGAAGCCCGCTCGCTCTTCATCGAGATTATCTGTGACGAGCGCAGTGAAGAGAAAACGCCACCCCGAAAGACATTTTTCTCCGCACTGCGTCGGGCGCGTCGAGCTCTGCGACGCTCGTCGGCTCGTGCCGCATCGGTGGTGACCTCCAACGAAATTTTTAATGAAGCCGTCCGCCGCAGCGTGGCGGACCTCTATATGCTCATGACCGACACGCCCGAAGGCCCGTACCCCTATGCCGGCATCCCTTGGTTCAGCACAGTCTTTGGTCGCGATGCGCTGATAACCGCCCTCGAGACACTTTGGCTCGACCCGGCAATCGCCCAAGGCGTCCTAAAGCATCTCGCCGCCAACCAGGCGGTTGATTTCAATCCAGAAGCCGACGCCGAACCAGGCAAGATCCTCCACGAGACGCGCTTCGGCGAGATGGCGGAACTTGGTGAAGTTCCCTTCCGTCGCTATTACGGCAGTATTGATTCGACCCCGCTTTTCGTCATGCTGGCGGGCGCCTACCTGCAAAGGACAGGTGACCTCGAAACCTTGCGTGGCCTGTGGCCCAGTATCCGCGCGGCGCTGGATTGGATTACCCGGTTTGGAGACCGGGACGGTGACGGCTTCGTTGAATATGGCGCCCTCACCGGGAAGGGTCTGGCCAATCAGGGCTGGAAGGACAGTCACGACTCCGTGTTCCACGAGGACGGCAGGCTTGCGACAGGGCCGATCGCCCTGGTGGAGGTGCAGGCCTATGTCTATGGCGCCTGGCGGGCGGCCGCGATCATTGCCCGCCAGCTGGGTAAGGACGATGACGCCTTGAGTTTCGACCGAATGGCCGAGACATTGCGCATCAACTTCGACAAAGCGTTCTTTGACGAAGAGCTGCAAACCTATATCCTGGCGCTCGACGGCGAAAAGAAACCTTGCCGCGTCCGCTCGTCGAATGCCGGTCATGCGCTGTTCACGGGGATTGCTTTTCCGGAACGCGCCGAGAAGGTCGTCCGGACCCTGATGGCGCAGTCATCTTTCTGTGGCTGGGGTGTACGCACTATTGCCGCCTCCGAGGCACGCTACAATCCGATGAGCTATCACAACGGATCGGTCTGGCCGCATGATAATGCGCTGATCGCTGCCGGTTTCGTGCGGTACGGCTACCGGGCCGAGGCAGCACGCATCTTCGAAGCACTGTTTGCCGCATCGACCTACATCGATCTCAGGCGACTGCCCGAGCTCTACTGCGGCTTCGTTCGCCAGCGCGGGAAGGGGCCTACGTTCTACCCCGTCTCGTGCATCCCGCAGGCTTGGGCTGCCGCAGCACCGCTCTTCCTGCTGGCGACAGTAATCGGTCTCGGTTTCGATCCACGCGCCTGCCAATTGACGCTGAACCAGCCTGTACTGCCATCTTTCACCGATGAAGTTGTGCTTCGAAACCTGCGGCTCGGTTCGGCATCGGTGGATATCGCTTTGCGCGGTACCCAATCGAAGGTGGTCGTTGACGTTCTCGAACGAAAGGGAGAGATCAAGGTGTTGACGACCAACTGAGAGCTTTGGCAGAACCGCCGCGGCCTTGGGCTCGAAAACGCTCCCAGATTTGTGCTTGGAGGCTCGGCCCGTAAACCAAGATCAACGTTTCATGCTTTTGCGGCGGAGTTCGGCTTTAGGTCGAAAAGGCTCTCGCCGAAGAAGCCGCGCTCTGCGCCATCCTTTCCACATGAACAGGAGGAAGTGTTGATGCCGATGACACGTGAAGAAGTTGAAGCCGTTCTGGGTCCAGTCGATGACGTGCTTGTCGCCGATCTTATTTCGACCGGTGCATCAGCCGAAGAGCTCAGGGAGGCGTGGGCATGGTTCAACAGCGATGAAGCGCTGATTGGAGCCGGTCGCCCTCTTCCCGGCTCACGAATCGGCGAATTGATCGACATGCTTGACGAAAGGGAAGATGACGGCGCCTGAGTGGCGACCGTTGCGTCTACCAGGCCAAGTCGCCGCGGCACGGGTCGCCGCGGCGATCTTCTTGTTCATTGGATCGAAATGACCCCGTCTACAGCTACCCAGTCCGACGGTTCAATCAGATGGTTGTGGGCAACTCGCACCGAATGGAGCGGTCCTTGCAGCGTTTCTGACCAGAAATCCAGGAAAGCGCAGAGTTCCGGAAAGTGCGGCGCCAGATCATAATCTTGCCAGACATAGAGTTGCAAAAGGCCGGGATGGTCTGGCATCCGATAATGGATCTCCGCCGTCGTCAGACCATATCCTTCCATCTGCATCAGGAATTCCCGGCTGACTTTCGAAATCACTTTATTCCATCCTCTTTAGACATGCATGTCTACGCCATGCTTTTTGTCGTCTCTGGCGCCCTGCAGTCGAGCCACGCACGGTCGTGGCTGTGCGTCCAGCCGCTGCAGCGCCTCCATAATGACGTCAAATGGGATTGGCTCAGGTGAGCCGGGTCGCTGTCGGAGCGCCGGGTTTGACTCGATAGCACAGGCATCGGAAACCCACGCCGCCAGAATCGCTCGTTTCTCATCCCGATGCAGTATCCGGCTTTTTAACACCTCGTTGGGATGAGAAAAATACTGCGCCGGTGACAACAACCGATCAAGATCCGGGTCTGTTGCGGACTGCAGCGATGACGGAATGCCCGTCAATTGCTTTCGCTTTTCCATCGATATTCTCCATCCAACATAACATTCTCACAAATATCAGTGACGGATTTGCGGAGCACATACCCCGCCGGAGAAGTGATTTTGGTATTTTCTTGAGGTGATTCAAGACAGAGCGACACTCGTCGGAACAAGAAATATTGTCAGAATTTCAGGGCCGTAGCACTTCGTGCCTCAGAGTGCTAATTTTTTTAACTCACCCTCTTGAAAAGATAAATTGGTGAACCCAGCTCATTTTCCGCGCATCGCCGAAAGGGATGCGCAAGCCCCGCTCCGGACCAACCGGTTTGGAGCGGAGGAACCTCTCTTTAAATCTGTTTGTCCTGAAGGAGAACGATATGACGTTCCGTCCACTACATGACCGCATTCTAGTCCGCCGCATTGAGGCCGAAGAAAAGACCAGGGGCGGCATCATCATTCCCGACACCGCCAAGGAAAAGCCGCAGGAGGGCGAGGTCATCGCCGTCGGCCCCGGCGCCCGCAACGAGGCTGGCAAGATCCAGGCACTCGACGTCAAGCTAGGTGATCGCATCCTGTTCGGCAAATGGTCCGGCACCGAGATCAAGATCAACGGCGAAGACCTGCTGATCATGAAGGAAAGCGATGTCATGGGCATCATTGAAGCCCAGGCGGAGCAAAGACAGGCCGCCTGAGCCATCCACCCTACGTTCATCAGTCAGATAGCTGCCTATTGAGGAGTTAAAGAAATGGCTGCGAAAGAAGTCAAGTTTCACACCGATGCCCGTGAACGCATGCTGCGTGGGGTCGATGTGTTGGCCAATGCGGTGAAGGTCACGCTTGGTCCGAAGGGCCGCAATGTTGTGATCGACAAGTCCTTCGGTGCTCCGCGCATCACCAAGGACGGTGTTTCGGTCGCCAAGGAAATCGAGCTGGAAGATAAGTTCGAAAACATGGGCGCGCAGATGCTGCGTGAAGTGGCGTCAAAGACCAATGATCTGGCCGGCGATGGTACGACCACCGCGACCGTGCTTGCTCAGGCGATCGTCAAGGAGGGCGCCAAGGCTGTCGCTTCCGGCTTGAACCCGATGGACCTGAAACGCGGCATTGATCTCGCCGTCGACGCCGTCGTCAAGGAACTCAAGGATAACGCCCGCAAGATCACCAGCAATTCCGAGATCGCGCAGGTCGGCACCATCTCCGCCAATGGCGATTCCGAGATTGGCCGCTATCTCGCCGAAGCGATGGAGAAGGTAGGCAACGAAGGTGTCATCACCGTCGAGGAAGCCAAGACCGCCGAAACCGAACTCGAAGTCGTCGAAGGCATGCAGTTCGATCGCGGGTACCTCAGCCCCTATTTCGTAACAAACCAGGACAAGATGCGGGTCGAACTCGAAGACCCCTATATCCTCATTCATGAGAAGAAGCTCTCCAACCTGCAGGCGATGCTCCCGGTTCTCGAAGCCGTCGTCCAGTCCGGCAAGCCGCTCCTCATTATCGCTGAAGACGTCGAAGGCGAAGCGCTTGCAACGCTCGTCGTCAACAAGCTGCGTGGAGGCTTGAAGATCGCTGCCGTGAAGGCTCCGGGTTTCGGCGATCGCCGCAAGGCCATGCTCGAAGACATCGCTATCCTTACCGGTGGCACCGTCATTTCCGAAGACCTCGGCATCAAGCTTGAAAATGTCACGCTCGAAATGCTCGGTCGGGCCAAGAAGGTCGCGATCGAGAAGGAGAACACGACCATCATTGACGGCGTCGGCCAGAAGTCCGACATCGAAGGCCGCGTTGCCCAGATCAGGGCGCAGATCGAGGAAACCACGTCCGACTACGACCGCGAAAAGCTGCAGGAACGTCTTGCCAAGCTCGCCGGCGGCGTTGCCGTCATCCGCGTGGGCGGCTCGACCGAGGTCGAAGTGAAGGAGAAGAAGGACCGCGTCGACGATGCGCTGCATGCTACCCGCGCCGCCGTCGAGGAAGGCATCCTGCCGGGCGGTGGTGTTGCGCTGCTGCGTGCTGTCAGGGCTCTCGACAATCTCAGTACGGCCAATCAGGACCAGAAGGTCGGCGTCGAGATCGTCCGCCGCGCGATCGAGGCTCCTGTCCGTCAGATCGCCGAGAACGCCGGCGCTGAAGGGTCTGTCATTGTCGGAAAACTGCGGGAGAAAAGCGAGTTCTCCTACGGCTGGAACGCCCAGACAGGCGAGTATGGCGATCTCTACGCGCAGGGCGTCATCGATCCGGCCAAGGTCGTCCGCACCGCGCTTCAGGATGCCGCTTCGGTGGCCGGCCTTCTGGTCACGACGGAAGCCATGATCGCCGAAAAACCCAAGAAGGAGAAGGCTCCGGCTCTGCCCGCCGGCGCCGGCATGGACTTCTAAGGCGATCATGGGTGGCCCGTCGCACCTGCAAGAGGCGGGCCACCTCACATCGTTCGGCTAGGTTCCGTCGGTCAAAATCAATGGAGCCACACTTTGATAAAGGAAGCGTCAACGCTTCGCCACCACTGGAGACCGCGGTACCATCAGCACCACTCAGCTGCTTCATTCTGCGATAACGTTACGAACATCCTGACATCCCACACGCAACAATCGGTAGCTGATCATTGCTCACAGCGCAGCGAACGGCAGGCCGGAGCCTATTCCTTCTCCGCTTGCGATGCGTTGGAAATTAATAGCCCCTGAGGACAACAGGGCGAGCGCTCCAATGGACATCGCCTCGCTTATCGAGACATGTAAGCTGAATGGCGTTGATCCGCAGGCTTATCTGACCAAGGCGCTCACCGCCATCGTGAACAGCTGCAAGTAGAGCCGGATCGACGAGTTGATGCCGCGGAATTATTCGAGTCCGCAAACGGCCAAAGTCTGAGCGGTCTATCCGAGAGGGCTTCCCGCTCTTCGTATTTTTGCGATCAGGCCACGTTCTTTCTGTCATAAAGAACCATCATGATAAACAAGGCGATTACCAATACCGAGCTGCCTATCATCACTGTGGACACGCCATCTATGAAGGCGGCCTTACCCGCTTCGATGACCTGGCTTCCAAGATTGCCACCAAGCTTTGCGGCGGCGGTCAGGGTCTGGTCGAGACTGTCCCATGCGCTGGGAGCAAGCCCTACTTCGGACGGAGGTGCAAACGATTGGGCGTAAATAGAGGCGATGACACTTCCCATGACGGCAACGCCGAGTGTCCCGCCCAACTCGTAGGAAATGCCTTCCAAGGCACCAGCCATCCCCGCTTTTTCTTCAGGAGCATTAATCATGATCGAGGTGGAGCCAACCGACATGATGCCGCCCAACCCGAACCCGGCGACAGTCAGGGTGGCCACCTGCCACAGCAGTGGTGTGGCACTGTTAGTCAGTGTGAATAGGGTGAGCCCAATCGCGGCCAATCCTAGCGTCAAGGCAAGCATGCGCGAGATCCCCACGCGGAACAGAACGGCTCCCAGGGTTGGACCTGCGATAAATGAACCCGCCGCTATCGGCAGAACGTAAAGGCCTGCCTGCAAGGGTGTGAAGTCGTCCACAAGCTGGAGTTTCTGGCTGAGAACGTATTGAAGACCTATCATTACGAAGCTTGCGAACAGCGCTCCGGCCGCTCCGATAGAGAACCCGGCATTACGAAACAGCGTAAAGTCGATTAGTGTCGATGAGAGAACGCGCTGGCGGCGAATAAACCACCAAAAGAATGTCACGCCGCACACGAAAGCGGCGGCCACCTCGTCCCAATGAATATCCGCCTTTAAGATGCCCTTGAGAGCGTAGAGGAGCGCGACAAGGCTTGCCGTCAGCACCGCCGAGGTGGGGGCGTCCCAATGGCGGTCTGGATTGCCCGCAAGCGCGGGTATATTGGCGAAGGTTAACACCAGCGTTACAATGACCACGGGTACGTTGATGAGGAACACCGATCCCCACCAGAAGTGCTCCAGCAAGAAGCCGCCGAGGATAGGCCCAAGCGCGGCGGCTCCGGCGGAGACCGATCCCCATATGCCAATGGCTACTGCTCGCTGGTGGTTTTGTGTAAACACCACTCGGATGATCGAGATCGTAGCAGGGAGCATGACCGCTGCGCCAATGGCAAGCACCGCTCTCGACGCAATCAGTGCCCCGGGGGTGGGCGCAAAGGCGGCAAATGTCGAGGCTGTGCCGAACACTGCTAGTCCGACGACAAACATCCTGCGATGCCCAATCCTGTCGGAAAGGGTGCCGCATCCGGGTAAAAGCCCCGCCATCACCAGTGAATAGGCATTGACCATCCAGAGCTTTTCGGCGGTCGTAGCTCCGAGTTCATGGGCCAGCACCGGTAGGGCCACATTTAGCACCGTCATGTCTACACCGATCAGCAATAGGCCGGTGGAGACGATGGCAAGAATGAGCCACGGATTTTTGTCAGTTATCATGCAGAAAGTCTCGTCATCTCGATAAGGCGGTGCCGGAAGCTTTCGGCGTCATGGGGGGCAACTCCGAACATGTGCCCTAGCCATATGCCATCGGCAGCGAACCGTGCATTCTCAAGCGGTAGGTCGTATTCTCCTGACCTTGCTAGCTGTGCATTGAACCAGGTACCCCACATTTGCCGGAGCTGTGGATCGGTAAGGGTCGCCATCCATAGCGGCCCCCATTGAGCATCCGCGCCCACTTCGAATACCGACAGCACATAGGCACGGGTAAACCGACCGTACGGCTCCGGGTCGGCGGCCATGCGGGCATCAAGGTCGGCACCAAACTCGTCGAGCATGTGTTCGAACACGGCATCAATCAGTGCCTGTTTACTGGGAAAATGATGAAACAGACCGCCCTTCGTCACCCCCGCGTCGGTCGCTACGGCATCGACGCCAACGCTACCGAGGCCATTCTCAAGCGCAAGTTTTCGGGCGCTCTGGATTAGCTGCATTCTCACGAGTTCAGGATTTTTCTTGCGGCGGTGAGCATTGGTCATGAAAGAAACATACCGGTAGGTATTTTTCTTTTCAACCGTTTTTTTCGAGCGAGATACGCTTCAACCTCTATCAGGCATAATCGCGATCCGTAACGTGCTCATAGCTGTGGCAATCACAAAGCCCACCCTGTCAACGTGGCTGGAATAAGGCTTACTAGCTGGAAGCCCCTGCGAAGAATTCGTCGGAAACCGACTTTGGGGTTTCCTCCCATCAGACGCCCAAGAATTATCACGCGAAGCAGACAGGTGCTTGGTGTGCGTTGATCGCTTTACGCTGCGCGACGAACCACAACCGCTCCAATCAGCATACTCAGCCCCAATGCGAGGAATAGAGGGTCGGCAACGTTCGTTTGCAACAGGCCGGAGGCAGTCATGACAGAAATGAGCATCAAGCTGAATTCGCCGCCGTGGGCTAGGATGACACCCGCGCGAAGGGCAGTTTCGAGATTTTCTCCGAACATGCGGGTCAGGGCAACAACAAGCGTGAGTTTCACCACCATGAGTATAAAAAGCCATGCCAACACGGCTGGCCATGTCGACCAGACCTCACCGATATGGAGTTGAGTTCCGATACTGATGAAAAACGCCCCAACGAACAAATCCCGGAACGGCCTGATTTCCCGTTCGACGAATTGGCGAGCGTCGCCCTCGGCGATCGCCATGCCGGAAGCGAAGGCTCCGAGCGCTGGCGAAAGTCCCGCGACCTGTGCAACAATGGCTGCGAGCAAGGCAATAACCAGGGCCAGAAGCTGTGCGAGGTCGGCCTCGCCCTGACTTGCGACCCATTCGGCAAGCCGCTGAAGCGTTGACCGGGCGATGAAGAACGCCCCGATAAACACCCCAATTCCCCCGACCATCTTAAGGATACCGTTCGCGCTTCCCACCGCTCCTGCCGCGACGATGACATCGTGAAACGCCAGAAAGCCGACTGCCGCCAGATCCTGAAATAGCAGAACAGCGATGGCGACCCGTCCCTGAGGCGTTCCGAGCGCACCGCCGCCGGCAAGTACCTTGAGGCAAAGCGCGGTCGACGACATCGCGACCGCGCCAGCAATCAGAACCGCCGCCGCCGCCCCGATCTCGGTAAAGACGAGGAGCCCTCCGGCAACCAACCCTCCGGTTCCAAGCACCTGTGCCAGACCGAGTCCAAAGATCAGCCGCCGGAGCGCCACGAGCTTGTCGAGGGAGAATTCCAGACCAAGCGTAAAGAGAAGCAGGATCACCCCGACCTCACCGATAAGCGTAAGTGTGGCACCCTCAGCGATGAGCCCCAGACCGGATGGTCCGATCAAAATGCCTGACAGCAGGTAACCGACCACTGCGGGGATGCCAAGCCTCGCGCAGATCGCGACATGGCAGAAAGCTACCATTGCGAGCAACACGGTGACCTCCAACAGTCCCTGTGCCGCGTGCATCAACGTCGCCCGTTTTTATAGACAGTTGCCCCGATCCACGCCGGTGGGTCGGACGCGGGGAAGGACGCAGCGCTCGCTTCACTGTCCGGGTCTGCGGCCATCGCAAGTTCCGCTGTGCGATCACAAACGCTGGCGGCGCCAATGCGTCGGTGAAGCCGTTGCCTGGAACTCGGTCGGTGGCCGGTCACTATGCGGTGGGCGCCAGGAGCACCGGCACCTTTGCTGGTTGGCACTCTCTCCCACCAGAAGCGACCCGGTGGCACGGATCGATGTTTGTCCGGTTCAGTGCGCACGATAAACTGCGAGCCGTTTCGTTGCGCGATGGCGCTGTCGAGATCAGGGAATGTCAAGCGGATGGGACTATAGGGAACGTCGGTTGCGGTCCAGCCCATAAGAAGCTCGATGGTCGGCGCTTGAGCCGAATCAAACCCGAGTATCCAATATTGCCGCCTAATTGGCGAGGAGGTGTGGGACGAGCGATCTGGCCTGTAGATCAACGCTGTCAGCACGTTGGGAGGTGTCAGGCCAGTTCCGAGGATTTTCGATCGAAACGGGGCGCTGTTGTGTCCTTTCATGATGGTTTTCACCTCTTTTCGGGTTGCGGCACCGGCGGCGTCAACGCCGCCGGTGCGAGAGCGATCATTAGGCGGCAGGCTCAGCCTCTTCGCCATCGCGATCGCCGGGCTTGTCGGGGGCTCCGGTCTCTCCTGCGCTCTCCAGCTTTTCAAACTTGATCTTCCGATCATCCACGGCCCAGGTGACGCGTACCTTGTCGCCGTCCTCGATCCGGCCCGAAAGCATCTCGCGGGCGAGCTCGGTTTCCAGTTCCGACCGGATTAGCCGTCGCAATTCGCGGGCTCCGAACTCCGGCCGGAAGCCCACCGCTCCGAAATGCTCCGCAACGCTTTTGTCGTAGTCGAGTTCGACCCCTTGAGTCATCGCCGTGCGAGCGACACGGGCCAGTTGCAGCTCGACGATCTGCCGAATTTCCGACTGGTTCAGCGAATGGAAGACGATGATCTCGTCGATCCGGTTGATGAACTCGGGCCGGAAATGAACGCGCAGAACGTCCATCAGTTCGGCCTTCTGCCCGGCCTCGTCGAACTCCTTGGTTCCGCGCTTGCGAAGGTTGCGCTGGATGATGTCGGAGCCGAGGTTAGACGTGGCAATGATGATGGTGTTGGTGAAATCCACCACGCGACCCTTGCCATCGGTCAGGCGGCCTTCATCGAAGACCTGAAGCAGGATGTTATATACATCCGCATGCGCCTTCTCGATCTCGTCGAGCAGCACGACAGAATATGGCCGGCGCCGGACCCGTTCCGTCAACTGCCCGCCCTCGTCGTAGCCGACATAGCCCGGCGGGGCGCCAATCAGCCGCGCGACCGCGTGACGTTCGCCATATTCGGACATGTCGATGCGGATCATTGCGTCCTGATCACCGAAGATCGTCTCGGCCAAGGTCTTGGCCAACTCGGTCTTGCCTACGCCGGTCGGGCCGAGGAACAGGAAGGTTGCGGTCGGGCCGGAGCCCTCGCGCAGTCCGGCGCGCGCCAGTCGCACGGCATCGGCAACGGCATGAATGGCCTCTTCCTGGCCGATTACACGCTCATGCAACTTTTCCTCTAGCTTCAGGAGTTTTTCGCGCTCTTCCGTGGTCAGTTCGCTCACTGGCACGCCCGTCAATTTAGAGACGATCTGCGCCACGTGGTCGGCGCGTACCTCGGCCGTGGCAGAGGCCCGGTCTCGCTTCCAGGTCGCCATCAATTCGTCGAGTTCGGCCTGTTTCGCGTCCAGTTCCTTCTTTAGCTCTCCAGCGCGGTCGAATTGCTTGCGACCGGCGGCGTAGTCCTGTTCGCGCCTGATCTGAGCGACCTCAGCTTCCAGTTCCTGCACGTCGACGGGTCGCGCGGTAGCGCTGATCTTCACTCGGGCGGCGGCCTGGTCTATCAGGTCGATGGCCTTGTCGGGCATGAAACGGCCGGTGACGTAGCGGTCGGAAAGCTCGGCTGCTGCGACGATGGCCTCGTCGGTAATCGTTACCTTGTGGTGGCTTTCCAGCGTGTCGCGAAGGCCGCGCAGAATCATGATCGTCTGTGCCACCGTCGGCTCGTCCACATATACCGGCTGGAAGCGGCGCTCCAGCGCGGCGTCCTTCTCGATATACTTCTGGTACTCGTTCAGTGTGGTCGCACCGATCAGATTCAACTCGCCACGAGCCAGTGCCGGCTTGAACGTATTGGCGATGTCCAGCCCACCTTCGCCGCCGCCCTGCCCAGCTCCGACGATGGTGTGGATCTCGTCAATGAACAGGATCATGTCGGCCTTGTTGGCCTCGATCTCTTTCAGGATCTTCTGGACCCGCTCCTCGAACTCGCCGCGATACTTGGACCCGGCGACCATCGAGTTGATATTGAGCTCGACCAGCCGCTTGTCGCGTAGCGCCTCGGGCACTTCCCCCGCGACGATGCGCTGCGCCAGTCCCTCGATGATTGCAGTCTTGCCGACGCCGGGTTCGCCGATCAGCACCGGATTGTTCTTCTTGCGACGCGCCAGAACCTCGATTGTCGTCTCGATCTCTCGCGCCCGACCGATCACCGGGTCAAGCTTGCCCTCGCGCGCCAACTTCGTCAGATCGCGGCTGTATTCATCGAGATCGGGAGTGCTCGACGGGGTCTCGACGCGGCCTTCCTCGGCCCCCTGACCGACGGCCTTCGTCACCTGTTGGCGTAGCGCCTGCGGCGTCAGGCCCAGCCGGTTCAGGATGCTCGACGCCACGCCCTCACCCTCTTCGGCAAGGCCGATCAGCAGGTGTTCGGGGCCGACATAGGAATGGCCCAACTCGTTTGAGGCTATGAAAGCGCGGTTCAGCGCATCTTTGACCCGCGGGCTGACCCCGATCTCGCGATCCTCGTGAGTGGCGTCGCCCTTCTTCGCCTCGCGCTCGATTTGGCGGCGTAGATCGTCGACGTCGATCTTGACCTGCCCCAACACCGTGCGGACAACGTCGGAGCCGGTCAACGCCAGCAGAAGGTGTTCCGTATCGACCTCGGTGCGGCCGAATTCGTGCGCTTTCTGGCCCGCCTGTTGCAAAAGCTTGTTAGCCTGTTCGCTCAAGCGGTCGGCAATATTAATGCCGCCGCGCCGCGCGCCGCGTCCCACCTGTCGGATCGGGACGGCTTGCCCCTGATCCTCGCCCAAGCGGTCGAAAAGGCCACCGCTATCGCCGAAGAATTCATCGAAGAGCGAGCGTCCGCTGAATAGGGATTCCAACGGCGATGCGCTGCGGCCCTGCCGTCGGGCGATCCTGCGGTAGTCCTCGTCGCAAAGCTCCATCACCTTGCGTTCACCGTTTGCAGAGACCTGCGCACGAAAGCTGGCAGGTCGGGATTTGCAGATATCACAGATGCCATTTGCCATTTTCTACCTCCGTCAGGTTCCCAGTCGAACAATCCGGGCTGGGTCTATGTTTTCAGGCCGCTTCTCCCTTCTTCGCGCGGACCTGTTCTGCGATTGCCCGAAGGTCGGGCTCGTTCAGCGTCTCGCGGTCGAGCAGATCGCGAGACGTTTCCTCCAGCAGCGCCCGGTTCGCCTCAAGAAGCGCGACCGTACGCGCGAAGATGTCATCGATGATTGCCTTGACAGCTACATCCATCCGCTCAGCCGTTGCCTCGCTGTGGCGGCGGTTGAGCCAAGCGGATTGATCACCCGTGCCAAGGAAGCCGGGCCGCTCGTTGTCGTAGCTGACATGGCCCAGATCGGGGTCCATGCCGTAGCGCGCGACCATGGCCCTGGCGATGTCGGTCGCCTTCACCAGGTCATCCGCGGCACCAGTCGAGAGGTGATCGTAGATGACCTTCTCGGCCGCGCGCCCGCCCAGAAGAACGGCAATCTTATTTTCCAGCTCCTCGCGGGTCATCAGAAAGCGGTCTTCAGTCGGGCGCTGGATGGTGTAGCCGAGCGCGCCGATCCCGCGGGGGATGATCGAGACTTTGTGCACGGGATCGCTCCCGATGAGCGCCATTGCGACCAGCGCGTGCCCCATTTCATGATGCGCGACGATTTCCCGTTCGCGTGTGTTCAGAACACGGTTGCGCTTCTCCAGCCCCGCCACGATCCGCTCCACCGCGTTGTTGAAATCATCCATGGTCACGGCATCAGCCTTGCGGCGGGTAGCCAGAAGTGCAGCCTCATTGACTAGGTTGGCCAGATCCGCGCCTGAAAACCCCGGCGTCAGCGCAGCCAACTTCTCGGCGGCCACATCGGGGGCGAACGTCACCTTCTTCATGTGCACGCCAAGGATTTGGATACGGCCCTTCTTGTCGGGCTTGTCCACCAGCACCTGCCGGTCGAAGCGTCCCGCACGCAGCAGCGCCGGGTCCAGGATTTCCGGCCGGTTGGTGGCCGCCAGCAGCACGATCCCCGACGACGGGTCGAACCCGTCCAGCTCAGTGAGAAGCTGGTTCAGCGTCTGCTCGCGCTCGTCATGCCCGCCTGCCATCTGACCGGAGGCGCGGGCGCGGCCGAGCGCGTCGAGTTCGTCGATAAAGATGATCGCCGGTGCGTTCTTGCGGGCTTGTTCAAATAGGTCGCGTACCCGGGCGGCGCCGACGCCCACGAACATTTCGACAAATTCCGAGCCAGAGATCGAAAAAAAGGTTACGCCCGCTTCACCTGCTACGGCCCGCGCCAGAAGCGTCTTGCCGGTGCCAGGCGGGCCGACAAGCAGGATGCCCTTCGGGATGCGCGCACCGAGCTTCCCGTACTCTTCAGGCGCTTTCAGAAAGTCGACCACTTCCTCCAGCTCGGCCTTGGCCTCGTCGACGCCGGCCACATCGGCAAAGCTGACGCCGGTTTCCTTCTCCATATAAACCTTGGCCTTGCTCTTGCCTACCTGCAGGAAACCGCCAAAGCCCTGCTTGTCGGCAAAGCGACGAAACAGCAGCATCCAGACCGCGAAGAACACCAGTGCTGGGGCCACCCAGGAGATCAACGTGCCCAGCAAGGTATTCTGTGGCACACCGGTTATCTCCACTCCCGATTTGTCGATACGATCAAGAATCTGGGGATTGACGATGGTCGTGACGAACTGGCTCTTTCCGTCCACGGGTGCGGTAAACCGGCCGGCGATTGTGTCCTGGCCGACAGCGACTGACGCGACTTTGCCCTGTTCCAGATAGCTTTCGAACTGGCTATAGCTGATCGGCGCGACAGAGTGCCAATCCGCGATAACGCCTTGAAAGAAAAGCACCGCCACAAAAGCCGCGACCCAGTACCAGATGTTGTATTGAGTTCTTTTCTCCATCCTTTTCTCTCCTCGGCGCCGCCTCACAGAGATGTTGTTGATTTATCGCGAGTGGCAAGATTGGTATTGCCTGATCCGAGTTCAAGAGGGCTCAGAAATGAAGAACGAGGCTGGCAAAGTCGCCCAAAATTCTTACATCTTGAAGCGTGCCACTTCCCGTTAGCCGCGATTGAAATTTGTTGCCGTTATGACTGCGACGCCACGCCACCAATTCCTGAACCTGCTCCAATCCATCCTGCTTTTGGCGGGTATGGCGGTTATCGCCTGGTTCATCGTTTCAGCGATTGCGGGAGAGGGCTTGGCGATTGCGATGGTCATCGTGTCCTTGTTGGGACTGCTGATGACACCCGGCATCCCGAAACGCCTGTTACTGAACGCCTATGGTGCACGCAGGCTCAGCGGGCGGGAGTTTCCGGACGGAATCGCTATACTGGCTGAACTTGCACGCCGCGCCGGACTGCCGCGTGTGCCGGAACTCTACTACATTCCGAGCCAGATGCCGAACGCCTTCGCTGTGGGCTCTCCGGATGAAAGCGCCGTCTGCGTCAGTGATGGTCTTTTGCGATTGATGGACCACCGCGAACTCGTCGGTGTCCTGGCACACGAAATCGCTCACATTGCGAACCGCGATCTCTGGATCATGGGTTTGGCCGATGCGATGTCGCGCGCGGTGTCGCTCGCGTCCTGGGTTGGGCAACTAATCCTGCTGCTGAATTTGCCGCTCATTCTGGCCGGTGCTGCTTATGTGCCTTGGCAGGTACCGCTCGTGCTGATGTTTTCACCCACCATTATGGCTCTTCTTCAGCTCGCGCTCTCGCGGGCTCGAGAATACGATGCCGATAGGGGCGGCGCTGAACTGACCGGCGACCCCGATGGCCTGGCTTCAGCCTTGCTCAAGCTTGAACGCCGCGTTGGGCGCGTCTGGGAAGAGATGTTCCTTCCTGGACGCCGTATCCCCGAACCTTCGCTACTGCGAACACACCCGCCCACCGCGGATCGAGTCCGGCGGCTGCGCTCACTTTCCGGCGCCCGCCGACCGATCTCACTGTCCGGTCCAATGAACGCACCGCGGGATGCGCGTGTCTCCACGCCGCGTTTCGGGCCTTGGGGCGTTTATCGATGAGACGAACGCAACCATGGCCGACAGCACGCGTGCGATGCGTCGCTCCATCTTCGAGCGCGAACTGATGCCCGTCTGGCGCAATCGTCTTCTGACGGAGATCACGCCTGATGACCTGCGTGCCCACTGCGGCAAGATCGTCGAACGAGGTGCGCCAGCGACCGCCATCCATGTGCGGGATATCCTGAAGCAGATCTACAGCTATGCCATTCTGCACGGCGAGAAGGTCGTCAATCCGGCCGATGACGTCGGTCCGGCCTCAATCGCTACCTTTACGCCGAAAGACCGCGCATTGTCGCCTGCCGAGATCCGCATCATGTTCAAGCAACTCGAGCATGTCGCGACGCTGCCAACGATCCGCCTCGGTATGAAGCTCTTCCTCCTGACCATGGTCCGAAAGAGCGAGCTGCAGGACGCGGTGTGGGACGAGATCGATTTCGACAACGCTGTCTGGACGATACCAAAGGAACGCATGAAGCGGTCGAAGCCGCACAACGTCTACCTGTGCCGACAGACATTGGACATCATGATCGCGCTCAAAACCTGCTCCGGCAACTCCCGATATCTTCTGCCGTCCCGGTACGACGCTGATGCTCCAATGTCCCGCGCGACCTTTAACCGTATCACCTACGCTGTCGTCGCACAGGCCAAGAAGGAGGGATTACCGCTGGAGCCGTTCACCGTGCACGATCTGCGGCGCACCGGGTCGACGCTGCTAAACGAATTGGGCTTTAACAGCGATTGGATCGAAAAGTGCTTGGCGCACGAGGACGGGCGCTCATCGCGCGGCGTTTATAACAAGGCCGAGTATGAAGTGCAGCGCCGGCATATGATGCAGCAGTGGGCGGATACTGTGGATGCCTGGATCGATGGCCGGAAGTATGCTCCCACGCTTTTGCCGCAAGCTATGCCCTTGATGGAGCTTGATCCTGCCCTTTGACGGGGCGGATTTTACGCTTGTTGACATCGGGGTGTTGGGCGCGTCGGATTGGCGCAGCCCGCCGTGCCATCAGCCAAGCCTCGACCTCGGCCAAGTCCCAAACGACGCAACGTGGCGAGAGCGCAAACCGGCATGGAAACTCGCCACGCTGCTCCATTTCATAAATGGTGCTGTCAGCCAGAGGGACCATTTCACGTAGCTGCTGGCGCCGGATCGTTCGACGCAAATTTGGAGTATTCATTCTATGTCCTCCGATCATCATGAGAACCATAGAAAGCGATAGAAGCTGAATGTGAAAAGTCCTTGCAGGCGCTTGTGCGGTAATATCGCGCTATGTCGTGCAAATCGGATTGGTCTTGGAAGAAACGCCTCCCATAACCGTCCACGCAGTTATGCAGCCCGCCTGTCACGTTCCCAGCCGTCTTCTCGATCGTATGATGTTCAATCAATTCGTTCCCGAAAGGTCGAGGGGCTTTGATTGCTCGGCAGAGACCGGTCGCGAAAGGAAGCCATCAATCAACGTCAGAATTATTCCAACAAAAAGCCCCGTACCCAACACCAATATGAGGGAAATATTGTCGCCGCGATCGATTGAACGTATTGCTGCGGGGAGCACTGCGAAAATTGTCACGTTATTTAGCGTTTCAGCAAAAGCAAGTATTATGCCTTTGCTATGCCCAGATCGCTCTGCCAATATCGTTGTGCTGCTTGGTGCGCCGGCGCCGAGTGCAAATCCCCATAGGACTAGGCAAGTTACGGCCCCGATGAAAGGGAGAGCGACTGTGGTGAAGGCTGCGATCGACAGCGCAAGTAATGCAGTTATCGCGATGAGTGACATTTCTTCTCTGCCGCACATGCGGCGTATCCAGCCCGCAGACAGATTTCCGATGCCTAAACCGAAACCAAACGCGGTGACCGTGACGCCAATCTCTGCTGTGTTCAAGTTGTAGCGTTGCTTGAGCATCTCCCCCGAGAGTAGGAAAGCGGCCACGCCTGTCCCATTCCAGGCGCCCTTGGCTATCAGCGGTCGCATTACATTCCATTTCTTCATCCAATGAAGATGCACTGTAGTTCTGGCGAATGAGGGTGAATAATTACCGGGGGTCGTTCTGGAACCGATAATGAACGCCAAAACGCATCCGCTTGCGCTCATGAGAAAAGGCAGTCGCCAACCAGCCCATTCGGTGAGCACGCCTGCGAGGGCTGGACCCAGCGCAATGCCGAACGTCATTCCAAGCATGACGAGGCCCATCGCACCAGCCTGCCTTTCCCTGGGGACGATTTCGGAAACCAGGGCGAACGCCGTCGGAATGATTACAGCAGACGCTAGCCCACCGAAGACTCTGAGAACCATTGCAATTTCGATAGTCGGGGAAAATGCAATTCCTATTCCATCGATAGCAAAGGCCAGAAGTGCAAGGAGTAGGAAGCGAACACGGTCGATACGGTCTGAGAGATATCCCAGAATAGGAGCCGCCAAAGCGTAAGTGAAGGCGTAGCCGGAGATTAGCCACGAGGCACGAGCCGGAGACGTGCGGAATGCCTCAGCTAGCGGTCCAAGCATCGCCGAAAGCATGAACTCGCTTGCGCCGACGAAAAAAACCGCCAAGGCTAGGATAGCGAGAAAGGGTCTATGCTGGTTGGAGCTTTCCGACGTCTTTTCTGATGTCGTTACCATTGATCTTCTGCTCTCTTTGAAGCTGTTTCAGACAAAAATACGTCTTCGCGATCGCGATCGCGTTTGGGCGGGATGAATGGACGGGAGGAGAGGCCGAGAGAGTGATCTCGCGACAAGGCCAGATGGATCAATATCCTATCTGGATCGGCTCAGAAATGTTTGTGAGTATATCGACGAAAAGCAGCTCAAAATTAGCTGCCCACGCTGGTATGCGCTCCGATACAAGTCTTCGTATAAGTCGACCTTAGTGCTGCTGTCAACGTGCTGAGGTCGGAACAGTGATCGGGACCGGGCCTTCTCTTGGGGTTGCTTGCCGCCAGAATGGGCGACTTTAGCCGCTGGTGTTGGGATAGAGCACATAAAGGTTCCCGATAGCGCGGCCGATGATCACGGTCGAATACTTGCGCCTCAACAAACCGAAGCCAGTTCGTCGCTCGCCGCACCCTAGGTCCAATTCGAGCTACTAACGTCGACTCCATAAGTGACGTCGATTATCTATAATGCATGACCAAAGAGACCGATGAAACCATTTCCGACCGGATTGCGCGCATTCTCGCGGATCGGATCATATCTGGCGCAATACGGCCCGGCGCGCGGTTGCGGCAGGATCATGTCGCGGCGGAGTTCAGCGCCAGCCACGTACCGGTGCGCGAGGCCTTTCGCGCGCTGCAAAAGCAGGGGCTGGCGGAGAGCGAGCCTTGGCGCGGGTTCCGCGTCACCGAGTTCGATATCGCCGAATTGCGCGAGGTCGCCGAGATGCGGGCGAGCCTCGAATCGCTAGCCCTACGCCATGCTGCGCCAAACCTGACGCGGGCAATTCTCGATGAGGCAGAAGAGGTTACCCGGCATGGCGATCGCGCCGGCAATGTCCGCGACTGGGAGGCCGCGAACCGCAGATTTCATCATCTGATCCTCACACCGTGCCACATGCCGCGCCTGCTGCGCACGATCGACGACCTGCAGGCGGCGAGCGCGCGCTTCCTGTTTGCCGCTTGGCGCAGCGACTGGGAGGCACGCACAGACCACGACCACCGTGCCATCCTTGATGCCCTGCGGAAGGGCCAGACCGAATTTGCCTGTTCGACCCTGGCACGCCACGTAGGCTGGATCGGCAAGCGCAAGCCGACATCAAAAAATGGCGATCTCAGAGAGACTTATGAAATTCCTGGCTGATTATCTATAATCTGTATTGATCGCATGAGGATGACTCCGGAATTATAGATAGTGTCGAAACCTATCTTCGGAGAACAGCCACATGGCCTTGCTCACCCCCACGCTGACCCGCCCGGCATCACTCTGGCGCGGTGTCGCCCTCACGCTCTTCGGCGCGGCACTGATCACGATCGGCGCCAAGGTGCAGATCCCGTTCTGGCCCGTGCCGATGACACTGCACACGCTCGCGGTGTTCTTTCTGGCTGCGGCTCTCGGTCCCCGTCTCGGCTTTGCAGCCATGGCCGCCTACCTCGCCGCCGGGGCGGTGGGCCTTCCGGTATTTTCCGGCTCGCCGGCGCGCGGGATCGGGCTTGCCTACATGGCGGGGCCGACCGGCGGCTATCTCATCGGCTACTTGCTCTCGCCCCTCGTGATCGGCAGGCTGGCCGAAGGGAATGGCCCGATGCGGCTGGCGCTGGCGATGCTCTCCGGTCTCGCCGTGGTCTATGCCTTCGGCCTGGCATGGCTCGCATTGTTCGTGCCGGCCTCTGGCCTGATCACCGCCGGCTTCGCTCCGTTCATCCTCGGCGATCTGATCAAGATCGCGCTGGCGGTCGCCCTGATCACCGGCCTCGGCCGCCTCAAGGGTCGCGCGGCATGATCGGCGCCAAGATCAGAACCGACTGGACCATGGACGAGGCGCGGGCGATCCACGCCCTTCCGTTTCCCGACCTGATCCACCGGGCGCAGTCCCTGCATCGGGCCCATTTCGACCCGACCGCGATCGAGACGGCGAGCCTCTTGAGCATCAAGACCGGCGGCTGCCCGGAGGATTGCGGCTACTGCTCGCAATCGGCCCACCACCGGACCGGCGTGAAGGCGACCAAGCTGATGGCGACCGACGATGTGCTGGAAGCCGCCCGGCGCGCGAGGGACGCGGGCGCGCAGCGTTTCTGCATGGGGGCTGCCTGGCGCAGCCCCAAGGACCGCGACATGGACAGGCTCTGCGCCATGGTGCAGGGCGTCTCGGAACTCGGGCTCGAAACCTGCATGACGCTCGGCATGCTGAAACCGGATCAGGTGGCGCGGCTGAAGGCGGTCGGGCTCGATTTCTACAACCACAATATCGATACTGCGCCGGACTATTACCGCGAGATCGCCACCACGCGGACGATGGCGGACCGGCTGGAGACGGTCGAGCATGTCCGCAAGGGCGGCATCAGGGTCTGTTGCGGCGGGATCGTCGGCATGGGCGAAACGGAAGAGGATCGCATCGCCATGCTGGTCACGCTCGCGACCCTGCCAGCCCATCCCGACAGCGTGCCGGTCAACCTGTGGAACCCGGTCGAGGGCGTGCCGGTGCAGGAAACCGCAAGCCCGGTCGATCCGTTCGCGCTCGTCCGTCTCGTGGCGCTCGCGCGCATCCTGATGCCGGCCTCCGTGGTGCGGCTTTCCGCCGGACGCACGGGGATGAGCGATGAGTTGCAGGCGCTTTGCTTCCTTGCCGGCGCGAATTCCATTTTCGTCGGCGATCAGTTGCTGACCACCGACAACCCAGCGGCCTGGAAGGACCACGACCTGTTGCAACGGCTCGGCATGCATGTGGCGCCCGCCAGGCCGCAAGGCTCCGCCATGGCGGCCGAGTAGCTCAATCGGGCAGGCTTCGGGCGAGGATATCCACCGCCCGGGCTATCTGCTCTTCGTCAAGCGCTGCATAGCCAAGACGAAGGGCTTGCGGTGCAGTGCGATCAAGGGCGAAGCGTGTTCCGGGCAGCAGCGCAAGCCCTGCCGCACCGGCCCGCTCTGCCCAAGTGTCGGCGGAGACGTCCACGCATCGGAGCCACAGGGCCAAGCCGCCCGCGGGGCTGTCGAACAGGACCCGCCCGTCCAGATGCGCCGACAGGGCAGACGCGAGGACATCGCGCCGGGCCCGATAGATGCGACGGGCCTTACGCGCATGGCGGCCGAGATCGCCGTCGCGGATCAGGTCCGCCAGCGCGGCCTCAAGCGGCGCGTCGCCCTGCCGGTCGATGGCCGCACGGGCGGCCGCCATGCGGCCGAGCAGCGGCTCCGGGGCCATGGCATAGCCGAGGCGAATACCGGGCGAGAGTAGTTTGGAGAGCGAGCCCACATAGATCAGCTGCAGGCCTACCGGGGCCCGGGCCGCAAGCGACAGGATCGGGCGCCCTTCGAAGCGGTACTCGTGATCGTAGTCATCCTCGATCAGCGTGATGCCGTGACGCTCGACGGTGTTCAGAAGCTGCAGCCGCCGCGCCGCGCCCATGGTGACCGTGGTCGGATACTGGTGATGGGGCGTGACATAGACCGCCGCGATGCGCGGATCGCTTTCAATCGCTGCCTCAAGGGCCGCGACCGACAGCCCGCCCGCATCGACGGGAATGCCCCGGACGGCAACACCAGCGGCACGGAAGGCCTCCCAGGCCAGCGGGTAGCCGGGTTCCTCCACGGCAATCGCCTGACCGGGTTTCACCGCCGCCCTGGCCGCCAGGAACAGCGCCATCTGGCTGCCGCGCGTGATCAGCAGCCGCGCCGGATCGGCGACCACGCCCCGGTCCGTGGCGAGATAGGACGACAGCGCGTGACGCAGAACCGGCGTGCCCCGGGCATCGCCATAATCCGCGCCGCCGCGGAAGGCCGGCGACAGCAATGCCCGGCGGAAGGCGCGCGCCAGCGCCTTGTCAGGCACCAGCCTGGGATCGGGAGCGCCGTCGCTGAAGGCGAGATGCGGGCGGACGGTTGCGGGCTCTCGGGGCACGGACACCGAAACCGGCTCCGCCATGCTTTCGGGCAGATCCTCGGCGACGAATGTGCCGCGCGCGGGTTCGGCATGGAGCCAGCCCTGGGTCATGAGCTCCTGATAGGCGGCATCGACCGTGTTGCGGTGAACGCCGAGCTGGCGCGCCAGCGCCCGCGTCCCCGGCAGGCGAACGCCGGGCTTCAGTCGGCCACGCATGATGTCGCGGGTGATCGCGTCGGCAATCGCCAGAAACAGCGGGCCGGCGGGCTCCTTCTCTATATCCAGCGCAAGCGGTTCCGATGCCATGACAACCGGCCTATCCAAATTTCCGAAACTGGCTCTTTTACACAGGCCGGATATTCGCGAGACACATGGAAAAACGCAAGAGGTCCTCATGTCGAAATCCGCCCTGATCCTGCGCCATCTGGCTTTCGAGGACCTTGGCAGCTTTGGCCCGGTGCTTGAGGAAGAAGGCTACCGGCTCATCCATGCCGAAGCTGGCATCGATTCCTTGCCGGATTCGCGCGACTCCGATCTCGTGGTGGTGCTCGGCGGCCCGATCGGGGTGAATGACGCGCAAGCCTATCCCTGCATGAAGACAGAGCGCGACTGGCTGGCACCGCGTCTGGCCGCCCGCCGCCCGACGCTCGGGATCTGCCTTGGCGCGCAGCTCATGGCCGCGGCGTTCGGCGCGAAGGTCGCCCCGATGCCGCGCAAGGAAATCGGCTTTTCCGCCCTGACGCTGACGGAGGCAGGCATCAACAGCCCGCTTCGTCACCTGCGGGATGTGCCCGTTCTCCACTGGCACGGCGAAGCCTTCGATATCCCGGATGGAGCGGATACTCTCGCAGGAACGGCGGCCTCAGCAACGCAGGCCTTTGCCATGGGCCCAACCGTTCTGGGGCTGCAATTCCACCCCGAAGCAGGCGAAATGCCCACCTTCGAACGCTGGCTCATCGGCCACAGCGTGGAACTGGCTGAGGCCGGCATCGACCCGGCCAGCCTGCGTCGCGACGCCATCGCGTACGGCCCGGCGCTGAGGTATGCCGGCCAATCCATGCTCCGCGCATGGCTGCAGGACTTGCCCGCATGACCGTGATCACCCTTCTGACCGGGCGCGCCAGACCGCTGGCGGGAAGCGACGCGCAAAGCGGCATCATGAAGGCGCCGGTGACGGGGCCGCTTCGGCTCGGCCCTGAAGGGTTCGAAGGCGACGAGCAGGCCGACCGACGGGTGCATGGCGGCGTCGAAAAGGCCGTGCACCATTACCCGCTGGATCATTATCCGCTCTGGCGTGAAGAACTCGGCGATCTGCCGGCGCTTGCCGATCCCGGCGGATTTGGCGAGAACATCTCGGCATCCGGCCCCACCGAAAACACCGTCGCAGTGGGAGATGTTTTCCGGCTGGGCACGGCACTCCTGCAGGTCTCGCAGGGGCGACAGCCCTGCTGGAAACTCAATCATCGCTTCGAGGTGCCTGACATGGCCCGTCGCGTGCAGCAGAGCGGCCGCACAGGCTGGTATTATCGCGTGCTGGAAGACGGACTCGTGAAGACGGGGGACCGGCTTCAACTGGTGGATCGCATCGCGCCGGACTGGACGCTCCACCGGCTCTGGCATGCGCTTTATGTCGATCGGCTGAACCTGAACGAACTGAAGGGCATCGCAGCCCTGGACGTGCTGGCCGAAGGCTGGCGGAAATATGCGGTGCGGCGGCTCGAGAGCGGTCGGGTGGAGGATTGGCGCAACAGACTGGACGGCACTCCATGACCTCTCCTCCCTTCGTGATATCGATCCAGAGTCAGGTCGTGTTCGGCCATGTCGGCAATTCCGCCGCCCTGTTTCCGATGCAGGCGGCTGGGCTGGAGGTGGCGGCGATCCCGACCGTCATCTTTTCCAACACGCCCGACTATCCGACGCTGCGTGGCCGGGCGCTACCGCCGGAACTCTTCTCGGACCTGTTGCAGGGGGCACGCGAGCGCGGCCTGCCGGAACGCGCGGATTTCATCCTGACCGGCTATATCGGCTCGCTCGATGTGGCGCTGATGGTCGCGGATTTCGTGGCCGAGGCCAAGGCCGTCAATCCACGCCTTGTCTATCTCTGCGATCCGGTGATGGGCGACACAGGCCCCGGCCTCTATGTGCCGGAGGCGATCGCCGACGTCATGCGCGACCGATTGCTGCCGATGGCCGATATCGCGACGCCGAACCCGTTCGAACTGGGCTGGCTAACCGGGCAGCCGATCGTGTCCATGGCGGACCTCAAAGCCGCGCGAGCCTTTCTCCGCATCGCGCCCGGCGCCTATCTTATCGCCACGGGGTGCACGCTCGACGATACGCCCGCCGGCCATATCGAAAGCGTCATACTCGGAGCCGCCGACGCAAGCCGTCATCCGGTGGAGCACCTGCCGGTCGCGCTTCCAGGAACCGGCGATCTGTTCGCCGGGCTGATCGTCGCGGGGCTCGCGCGCGGATTGCCCTTGACGCAGAGCGTCGAAGCAGCGCAGCGCCTCACATCGCGCGCGATGGACCACGCCCGTGCCCTCGGCGCCGGCGAAGTGCTGTTGAGCGAACCGGAGTTCCGTCGCGCTCTTCTGACGCTCGGTTTTTGAATGAGGATTATTTCATCTGAACTGAGAAGACTTCAGTGTTCACTGAGGTGAATTAGCAATATCGAATTGAGGGTTTTGCAAAAAGTGGATGCTCATGCTTGATCGATATGACGTACTCCTCCAGAAATTGAGCGCCCCATTATGGCTCCGGCAGTACCGGCTCGGGTCACACCTGAAAGAAACCTTTCTGATCGGTCAGCCTGCCGAATACTATGGTTGCCCGCCCGCTCTCATTCCCATCACCTCGAATGGTAGCTTGCCGGAATATGAAGGGATCTGGATGCGCTGGTTCTGTGACGAGCCGGACCACATCCGACGCTATGTCTGCGCGGGGCCGGAGGACCACTTCCTGCTGGAGGAAATCGCTCTTGATGATGAGCAATTTGCAAACTGGCTGTTGGTCCGGGCGCTCGTTTATAGGGATGGGAACGACGAGGCCAAAGAAATAGCGTCATTTAGTAAGGCGGCCGGGATTTCGAGTCGTCAATTTGCTGAAATAGACGCACATACCCTCGAATTCGGTGACGATCCGGAAAAGCTGGATAAGCTCGCCGCGTATACTGTACGCGTGCCCATTGGCATCGGCGAACGACGGGCTGCGCCGTTGGCGATCAGCCTGTCCGGTTTATCTGACGAGAATGCAAATGATGTCGCCTATTTCGAGCTCAGTGAGCACGGGCGCTCGTGGCTGAGAAATGGGGCATCTCAACTGCCGCCTTGGCTTGTCGCGAATGCGCCGCTGAACCAGGTTTTCGGAGAGTACCTTAAAAGCGGTCGTCTAAAGGAAGCCTGGTTGACCCTCAACAGTACGGGTTGGTCGATCGGAGAGGCCCGCAGCGCCGCTCTTGCCCTTGCCAGGGCGGCAGACGAACCGTTGTTCACACTTCATATGCGGGCTTGGGTGGCGTTCACCCTAGATGAAGAAGAATTCATTCCGGACGATGAACTGAGTACCCGCGAATATGAAAACTACGATTATTGAGATGATTGGCTGGAAGATGCGTCCCGCAGAATGCGCCTTGCCTCCGAGTTACAAAACGGCAGGCCAGCTCGGATGAGCAAAGCGGAAGCAACGATTTTCATTTTCGCCATTGTCCTGCTTATCGGTGTCGGCTGGCTGACGTTGTTTCTCACCATCAAGAACCGCCTGTCGGTGGTGAGGCACAGCAGGATCGAGACCGCAGGAGAGGTCGCGAACATTCCGTTGGTTGCTGCATTTTCGGGCTGGCGGGGCGTACCCTGGATTTGCTGGTCATCGAGTGACCTGAAGCCAACGCTTATTTTGCACGGCGACCATATCGAGTGCCGTGTAATCAGGAGGCGTAGGAAACCCTATGACGTGGTTTCCCGTGTGGACTACCGACAAACTGTCGGGACGGCCAATATCGTGTTGGAATTTTCGGATTCTCTGTCGAGCTTCGTCGGCAACACGGGCAACAGGGATATCGCACGCGACGCGATCAAACGGCTTGCAGAGCATGGGTGCCCGCTCTCGTTTCGCGCCGAAAATTTGCTGAGTGCAAAGAACAGATGACGGAAATACCCCCGCAATCGCATCAATCTTCCGTCAAGTGTGAAGTTTGCGGCGGAGAGCTCCGGTCATTTACAAACAAGACGAATGCGGGGCTTGTCTGTGAGGCCTGCGGCTGGAGCATTATTCGCTCAAATATATCAGCGATGGATCTCGATAATACTGTTTACCGGCTTTCATTGTTCGCGCCAGAAATCTCTCTCAAGCTGATCAAGAATTTCGCGATTCTTGCAGAATGCAACTGGATTGAGGCAAAGAAAAAGTTGCTTAGCGCGGAGGATCGGCCCGTTTTCGTCTGCTCTGGCGATGCGCGCAAGATCGCTGCAGCGAAAGTCTCGCTTTCTGACGCCGGGGCAGAAGTGTCAATTAAACCTGTCTGGCGCTATCGGTGATAGCTTCCACAAAATATCTATGTCAGATCAACTTCTAAAAGTCGCCATGAAATCCTGCGCAAGACGGGTTCGATTCCCCGATCGGGCCGGAACAACGAAGATGCCGACGCCATCCACCAAGGGCGCGACCCAGGCGAAAATGCCGCGCGGCCTTCTCCGCAACCTTCGTTCGTCGCCCGCGAGGAGCCCCACAAGGAAATCAGCTTCATCTGGGGCGGGTTTGGTGCCCCTGTCCATTACCAGCATGGGCTGGTGCCCGAAGTCCCATCGCCCGTAGGCAAAATACGCCTCTCTCATCGCAACTTCATGAACCGCCGAGACAAGCCAAAGCGGCTCTTTGAACAGCAGCTTACGCATACGGCCTAGCAAATTCGGTCGACTACCAGTCTCCAGCAATTGGTGGCCGGCCGAGCGGAATGGCTCGGCGTCCGAGGAAAGAAAACTCAGGCGACCGAATCGTAACAGGCACCGTGTGCAGGCGTCGAGTTCATGATCGGTCGGGCTGCCGCAAAATGGATTGATGAGCTCCTCGCCGACGAATGTCTCCCATCGCCAACCAAGAGCGCCGGCCGCCTCCGGCCAATCCCGTCGGGAAGCGGCAAGGAGTGGATCCTCTTCCAAAAGGCGTAGCGCCGTAACCCTTACGGAGCCGTCGGATATCTCGTTCATGTCCCTTGCTTACTACGCACTGCTCGCCGGTCCAAGAAATGGCGAAATGAGAAATACTGCGGATCGGCTGAGATGACTTCAGTTTAGCGCTTCCCGAAGATGCTTATGATTTCGAGCAGGAAACTGGGGATCCTCACGATGAGAGCTTATCGTCTGCTGACCGGCGTCGATGACGCTGCCTTCTGTCACCGCATCACTGAGGCCCTCAACCTGGGCTGGAGCCTGCACGGGAGCCCGGTCCTGACCTACGACGGCGTGCGTCAGGCCGTGACTTGCGGGCAGGCGATCACGAAGGATGTTCCTGACCGCAGTTACGAGCCTTCGATGGATCTTTCCCAACAATAGAAGGGCGACGGAATGACCTCATTCATCACATTGCCAGGTATCGGCGGTTCCGGTGAAACCCACTGGCAAACGCATTGGGAGGCGTCAGACCCTTGCTTTACCCGGTTCCATCCTTCCGACTGGGACAAGCCCCATCTTGCAGACTGGCAAGACGCGCTGGAAAGGAAAATCGACAATTCGCCATCGCCGCCTGTTCTCGTCGCGCATAGTCTGGCCTGCCTGCTCGTCGCGCACGCGGCAGAGATGGTCGCGGGCCGGGTTATGGGTGCTTTTCTGGTCGCAGTCCCTGATCCTGCCTCCGCTGCATTCCCGGCCGCAGCGGCCAGCTTCGCAAACCCGCCACGTCATCGTCTGCCGTTCCCGGCCCTCATCGTCGCAAGCGCCAACGACCCTTATGCCACCCCGGACTATGTGAAGGCACGCGCTGAAGAATGGGGTGCCGGTTGCATCGAGATTGGCCCGTGCGGCCATATCAATGGCGCAAGCGGCCTCGGTATCTGGGACCAGGGGCGGATGCTCTTCGGTGCATTCTGCGCTGGCCTGAGGTCGTGACATGGATGCCTTTTCCGCCGTTGCCGCCTTTTCGATCGCCGCCGCTCTTTTGACAATTACGCCTGGGCTGGACACGGCCATGGTCTTGCGCACTGCCACTGTTGAGGGCGGCAAGCAGGCCATGCAGGCTGGCGCCGGGGTCGTAACAGGTGTTCTGGCGTGGGGACTGTTGGCTTCGGCGGGCCTCGGAGCCGTTCTCACCGTATCGGAAGTCGGCTACCGGCTTCTTCAATATCTCGGCGCTGGCTACATCATCTGGCTGGGCGCGCGGATGATTCGGAGCGCAATCCGTAGAACCGTCGAGGAGGAAGGGGCGCTCCACAGCGTGCAGGCAGGCAAATCGGCCAATAAAAGTGCCAACTGGTTTTGGCGCGGTCTGATGACCAATCTTCTCAATCCGAAAGTCGGCGTGTTTTACGTCAGCTTCCTGCCGCAGTTCATTCCGCAGGATGTCCCGGTTGTCATGTTCAGCATGGCCCTGGCGGCTATTCATGCGCTCATGGGGCTCATCTGGTTCGCGGCCATCACGGCGGCGACGCGGCCATTCACGCGCGTTTTCCATAGTTCACTATTCAAGCGTGGCGTCGATGGAGTGACTGGCTCGGTCCTGATCGCCTTCGGTGTCCGGCTGGCTTTCGAAGAACGGGGTTGATCAGGTATGGATATAAATACCACGGCCCTTTTGGTCGCCGCCGGTCTTGTTGGCGGAACCTGCAATGCAGTCGCCGGGGGCGGCACTTTCTTTACTTTCCCGGCGCTCCTTGCGGCTGGCGTTCCTCCGGTTGTCGCCAATGCCACAAGTGCGATTTCGATCTGGCCTGGACATGCGACCAGCCTGTTCGGTTATCGGGAGGAATTGCGCCGGAATGCCGGACGATTGAAGTCCAGTGCGCCTGCTTTCGTTCTCGGTTCCCTTATCGGCGCGGTACTTCTTTCGATCACTGGGAATGCAATATTCCGCCAGCTTATACCATGGCTTTTGCTCGTCGCGACGATCCTGTTCGCACTCGGTCCCAGGCTACGCTCCTGGATAAGAAGGGACCGCCCCGGAATGCTGCCGAGGCCAGTCATCTTTGCGACAGATCTGCTCGTCGCAATCTATGGCGGATATTTCGGTGCGGGCCTCGGTATCCTGCTCATGGCTGTTCTGACGTTGATCGGGCTTAGCGACGTGAACGAGGCCAACGCGGTAAAAAATGCACTGGCAACAATCGTCTCGAGTCTCGCGGTCACAGTTTTCATTGCCACAGGGATCATAGCCTGGGGGCCCGCATTCGCGGTTCTGGTAGGCGCTATTGCGGGCGGCTATCTCGGTGCGCGCTTCGCTCGCTGGATCAATCCGACCATCCTGCGCGGCATCGTCATTGCCGTCGGGTTTGGCCTGACCTGGTTCTATTTTTGATATGCGGCGGTCAGAGGAACAGAGTGGGGAGCGGCGCGTCTACGGTCTGATACTGGTTGGCGCAGGAACCGTGCTCTGGAGCCTTGCTGGCCTGTTCGTACGCGCAATTGATCTTGGGCTTTGGGATCTGATCCTGTGGCGTTCTCTCTTCGCCTGCCTTTGCCTTGTTGCCATCGCCATCGCAAGGCCGGCGGAAGCGGTGCGTTTCGACTGGCGCTTCTGCCTGGCCGCCTGCTTCTCCGCCACCGCAATGTTCTGCTATGTCGCCGCACTCACGATGACGACGGTCGCAAACGTTTTGATCATCTACGCGACACTTCCCTTCGTGACAGCCGCATTGGCCTTCGCGGTCGGTCGGGAAGCGGCCTCGCGACGCCTGTTGATGGCGAGCACGGTATCTATGATCGGGATCGTGTTCGTTGCAGGCACTGCACTGGCGGCGAGCGATATCAAGGGTAACTTGCTGGCCTTCGCAATGACGCTGAGCTTTGGCGCGCTTCTCATCGTCACACGCCGTAATCGAGCCCTGAATCTCATTCACGTGAATGCTGCGGGGGCAGCGTTGTGTGCGATCGCGGCATTCCCATTCTCATCCGGCCAGCTTCCGGGGGGCGGTGCGCTCGGATTGATATTCATGCTGGCCTTTCTCACGACCGCGCTCGCATTCCTGTTATTTCTTGCAGGTGGACGCCATGTCGCTTCGTCGGAGTCGGCTTTGATCGCACTTCTGGATGTGGTTCTCGGTCCGCTTTGGGTTTGGTTGGCCTTCGCCGAAGATCCGGGGAAATCGGCGATCGCAGGTGGTCTTATCGTAGTGGCAGCAGTGGTCTGGTATTTCTGGCCGTCCCTGCGCCGGTCTCGATCCTGAAGCGATCGACTATGCGCCTGATCGCGGGAAGCGCCTGCTCAAGATCTTCAGAGGATGGCGCACCGATACAAAGACGGATTCCGGAGCTAATGCCGTTTGCGGAGGTTGAAGACGGCGGCGTAACCAGAATGCCCAAGGCCTTCGCCGCAGTCTCGAGTGCCCCGGCATGGGAATGGCCTAGCGGAACCCACAGATGATAACCGACATGGATAGGTTGGCGTACAGCTTGCCCCAACAAGCCCGTTGCCATCGCACGGCGGCGAATGGCCTCTTCCTGTATAGCCGTGCTGATGGCATCGGCCGTTCCATCGAGAAGCCATTGTTCCATGACCGAGCAACTCAGCGGGCTGACCATCAGCCCGCTGGCATGCATCGCAGTTTCCGCGCGTTCCAGCCACACTCGCGGAACCACGAGACCGCCGATCCGCAAAGCCGGGTTGAGGGTCTTCGAAAGGCTGTTGATATAAAAGACATGCTCAGGCGCAAGGCTCGCGATCGGCGGATAGTCCGGGTCGGGCGCGAGGGCATAAACGTCGTCCTCGATCACGATTATGCCTGACTTGCGGCAGATTTGCGCGATCGTGGCCCTTCTCGCTTTGCTCATCGAACCCGTGGTCGGGTTCTGCATCGTCGGCGTGAGATAGACTGCCGCGTTGCTGCCGCGACTTGTCGCGAGTTCCCGTTCAAGCTGATCCGGCAGCATGCCTTCGTCATCCATAGCAATTGAAGTGAGCTTGACGCCAAGATGGCGCGCAACGTTGATCACACCGGGATAGGTCTGATCCTCCACATAGAGCGTACCGCCGGGACCACAGAGCGTGGAGAGGCTGACGGACAGCGCGTGCTGCGCACCATTGGTCAGAAGCAGGCAGGCAGGGTCGGCGTCCAGACCGAGACGGCGAAACCAGCGCGCCATTTCTTGGCGGAACCTCTGATGCCCGGTTACGGGCGGATAGGTATTGAAAACATCCGCGTCGATACGCCTGGCGATCGCGTTGAGAGATCGGGACAGAAGCCTCTCGCTGATGACGGCGGGCGGCGCGTTGCGCGAAAGATCGATGACGTCGCCTCTGCGGGCTTCGGTAACGGCCACGAACGTGCCCCGTCCCTTGACCGAGCGCAGCAGGCCGCGCCGCTCCAGGATTCCGTAGGCCTTCGTCACCGTGCCAAGGCCGATGCCGAGACGCCAGGCAAGATCGCGGTGGGCCGGAAGCCTGTCTCCAACCTCCAATCGCCCGGCTGCGATGTCCTCCGACACGGCGGCGACGAGCCGATCGCATGGAGAGTCCATGTCACCAGTAAGGCGAGGTTGCCAGGGTGATTGTAGACGCATGTGAGTAGCCCGATAGTGTCATGTTACGCTTTTACATTTTACGAGAAGTGTAACATCAAATACTATTGGCTATCACGAAAAATCTTTTGCTCCGAGAAGAACGACATGGAGAACGCATCGAAACCCGGCCCTTTTGGCAAGGGTGTCCGCCTATGCGGGACATTGTTGGCGAACCGAGTTCTGAAAGTTGTCGATGAGGCTTTGGGTAAGAGGGCCAACGCTCCATTGGGCTCCAATCGCTGGCCCCTTGAGTTCGACGACGGGCTGGATCTCGATCGAAGTGCCGACAACGAAGACTTCATCTGCCGCGCACAACTCCTCCAGCGAGACTTTTCGCTCCTCGAGTTCCAGGCCAGCCTTCTGCGCGAGAGCGAAGACATGGCGTTTGGTGATGCTGTCGAGAAAACAGTCTGCTACCGGGGACACGAGCTTGCGACCCTCGACCAGTATGATGTTCGTCGCGGTCGTTTCGGCAACATTTCCGTCGACGTCGAGCAGCAGGGCATCGTCGAAACCCTCATCATTTGCGGCATGCCGCGCGAGTGTGCCGATCATATAGAGGCCGGAGCACTTGGAGGCCGTCGGCGCCGTATCGGCACGCGGACGCCTCCAGGAGGAGAGCTGGAGGCGAATACCCGTCGTGCTCCTTCCCTCGGCGGCCGGCGTCGGCCAATCCCAGGCGGTAATCGCAACGTGGATAGTGGCGTTGCGGGCGGCCACCGTCACACTCTCGCTGCCGCGCCAGGCAATGGGACGGATATAGGCATCCTTCAATTCGTTCGCCCAGAGAACGGCTTCACATGCTTTGACGAGCTCAAGGCTGGAATAGGGAAGCGTGTACCCGACGATCTCGGCAGAACGCTGGAAGCGGGAGAAATGCGCGTTGGACAGGAATATACCTCCGTCATAGGCCCGAATTCCTTCGAACACGGCCCCGCCGGCATGCAGCGAATGGGTCATGACATGGAGCCGGGCTTCGTTCCAGGGAACGAGTGCTCCATTGAGCCAGATCAGGCCATCGCGATCATCGAAAGCAAGCACGTTACTCATAGCAATTTGGCCCCTTTGAAAGACACCCCATTGTCACCCAACATCCGTGCCTGGCGAGTGAGCAATCCTCAGAGAAAGCTGAGATTTCGTTGTTCGATGCCAAGTGCAGGAGGAGAACGGCGGCATCCGGCGAGGACGGAAAATACGAGAGCGAGCGCGCCATGACCGAAACGATGCGATTGTCCGTGCCGCTGAATGCCCTGCGCGCTTTCGAGGCCGCCGCACGCCACATGTCGATCAAGGATGCGGCCGAGGAAATCGGCGTGACGCCCTCCGCCGTCAGTCATCAACTCAGGATCCTCGAGGATCTGCTCGGGGTGGAACTGATGCGCCGCGTGGGGCCGCGCCTGGAACTGACGGAGACCGGACGGCAACTGTCTCCGGATCTCACCATCGGCTTCACGCGGATCATCCAGGCCGTCGCGACAGTGAAACAGGAACGGAAGCTTGGTCCCTTGCGCCTGTCCATGCTGCCGACATTTGCGGTTCATTGGCTGTCGCCAAGGATGGCGTCTTATCCATTTGCGCGGTCCGGCTTCGAACTTTTGATCTCGACGACCCAAACCGCCGTCGATCTTGGCGCCGGCGTTGCAGATGCTGCTGTGCGCCATGGTTCTGGGCAATGGGCTGGTGTTCTCTCCGAGCGCCTGTTCGACGAAAATGTGGCGTTGCTTGGCCGTCCGGATGACTGGCAAACGAATGACGAAATCGATATTCGCCAAGCCATCTCGCAAACCAACCTGTTTCTGTCCCAGCATCGGCGCGAGGACTTCCAGCGTTGGAACGAAACGCTCCCGGGCGGTCCGACCCGCCCTGCGGCAGTCACAATCGTCGACTCTTCGGGCCTTGGCCTCAAGGCCGCGATCGACGGCGCAGGAATTACCTTTGCGGGCATCGAAATTGCCGCATGCGACATAGCCGCCGAACGGCTCGGCCCGATCATGCCGCACCAAGTGCCGGCAAACGCAGGCTATTACCTCTGCTATCCGCCGGCCCTTGAGCGCGACCGCCGCATCAGGAATGTCAGGACCTGGATGCTGGCAGAGGCCGCAAAGACATGCCGACCAGCGGAGCGAGAGAAACGATAATGGCACCGGAGGAACGCGCCAACGCCACGCATCTTCCTGATTTTCCGATCTACTTGTCCTATTGGCGGGCGGCACTGCTTCTTTTCTTCACGCTACCGTTTCTGCTTGGTGCGATCAGCATGTCCATCGCCTCTTTCAAAGCCAAGTCACTTTCAGAGTTTGCAACGGCGGCCATCCCCGGAGCTTTTTTTATAACAGTGACGCTGGTGCTCCTGCTTGGGGTGTTCAGCTACCGCCGGAGCCGTGGCCCGATGTATGTTTTCAAGGCCAACGGCCTCATCGTCGGGCGGTATTTTGGCGGCAAGCCAATACCCTGGAAAGACGTCGATATTTCAACACCAACGCTGCTGTGGTCAGGACCTCTCCTCGTCAATGTGGACTATCGAAAGGCTGAGTTCCGGTCTGATCCAATCCGCCAGCCAATCACTTCCTTCTGTAAAGACAGACATAAAACCACCCGGCGTATTGTCATGCCGAACATTGCTACACTTGGGGGCAGAAATCTGGAACGCACCCTGATCGAGTACATCCGGGCCAGCGGCTGCTATGAAACCGAATAGCTCCCTATCTGAACATTTGTCCGCTGCACTGGTTCGCCTTCTCGCGGTCAGTGCGGGTGCGACCGTCGCCAACAGTTACTATAATCAGGCATTCCTCGGTCATCTGACGGCAGATTTTGGGCTGGCCGCGGGGACTGCTGCCATCGTGCCGGTTCTCACCCAGGCAGGTAATGCCTTCGGCGTGTTGCTTCTCGCCCCACTCGGAGACCGGCTGGAGCGCAAATCTCTCATTCTCCGTACTTTCGTTGCGTTGGTGATCGCGTTGATTGGTGCGGCCTTGTCTCCGAGTTTTGTGTGGCTGGCGGTCGCCAGTCTCGCTGTCGGCTTATTTACCACCGTCACGCAGCAAATCGTTCCACTCGCCGTGCATCTTGCCCCACCTTCCGAGCGTGGACGCATTCTTGGCAAAGTGACGGGCGGCATATTGATCGGCATCCTGCTTGCCCGCACGGTCAGCGGCACAATCTCGGACCTTTGGGGCTGGCCCTTCGTGTTCTGGTTCTCGGCAGCAATGATGACGGTAATTGGTGTGGCGCTTGCGCTCTGGCTGCCTCGTGTGCCGCCAACAACTGACTTGAGCTATCTGCGGCTGCTTGGTTCCTTATGGACGCTTCTGCGAACGCATGGTGTTCTCCGGGAAGCAGTCGCAGTGCAATTCCTGATTTTCGCAGCCTTTATTGGCTTCTGGTCGAATCTCGCGCTGTTGCTATCCGAACCACCTTATCAGCTTGGAGGAACGGCGGTTGGCCTTCTGACGCTTGTCGGAGTTTGCGGGGCGCTTGCCGCGCCAATTGCCGGGGGTTTTGCGGATCGACGCGGACCCGCCGTCGTCGTGACAGTCGGCGCTGGCCTCGTGACGCTCGCCTTCTTCGTCTTCGGGCTTTGGCAAGGTTCTCTCATCAGTTTGGTATTCGGTATCCTAGTTATGGACCGTGCCGTACAGTCCTCGCAGGTTGCGAACCAGACGCGTGTCTATGCACTCGATCTGACCGCCCGCAGCCGGCTTAACACCGTGTTCATGGCGACCATGCTCGCTGGGGGGGCGGTCGGTGCCGGCGTTGGAGGCGTTGCCTATGCGGCGTGGGGTTGGACCGGCACATGCGTCTTCGGCGCAACTTCGGCCGCCATGGCGTTCTATTTGTCGCGAAGATCATGACCTTTCAGCAAGGGCGAAAGGGAAGAGCTCCGATGAGATAGATGCCCGCAAACCTTCTGAATAAAAGACTGAAGATATTCTCCCTCACCAAGGGGCGCTATCGCCCAACCACAACACGTAGCTTTTCCAGGATGCTGCTTTGGCAAAGCGCTCATAGGTCCGAAGTGCAGCTTCATTGTCCTCTGGCACAAGCCATCTCAGATGAACCCAGCCGCGCGCTCTGCCGATCGCTGCGATCGCCTCTACCAATCGCTGGGCCAGACGTTGGCCGCGAGCGCCAGCAGCCACATAGAGGTCGTCGAGCTGTCCGGCGCGTCCGTTTGAAATTGCTTCCGGTAGATCGAAGAAAACGGCGAATGCCGACAGTTTGCCGTCCAGAAAACCGCCTATCACCTCGGCCGTCTGGCTCGACAGCAAGGCGGTGGCAGCTTCCTGACGGAGGTTCTCTGTCTGTGAGGCGGGGTACATTTCTGCGCGATAAGCGTTAAGGAGCGGCGCGAGGTGGGCAGCGTCCTTGCTGGAGAGACGGCGTATTAACGGGCTTCTCGCTGTACCATCTTGTGAGCCCGACATTTTTCCACCTGGGATCTTTTTCTCGACCGCGCTTTGGGCTTATCGTCCAAAATATCCAGTGATGCTTGTTTTGGCGAGCAAGTGGCTATTGATCATGAAGCCTGCCATCGCGCCTGAAGATAAGTTGTCCAGCGGCAGGCTGTCGACATCGAGCGCATAGACGGTGATGACGTAGCGATGCGGTTCAGCGCCGACCGGCGGACAGGGGCCGCCGTAACCGGCCATGCCAAAATCAGTCCGCGTGGCGATTGCCTTTCCCGGCCGTGCGCCTTCGGCCAGACCGGTCGCATCGGCGGGAATATTGACCAGCACCCAGTGCCACCAGCCGCTCCCGGTTGGCGCATCGGGATCGAACATGGTCACGGCAAAGCTCTTCGTCGCCTCTGGAGCGTCTTTCCAATGAAGGGCAGGCGAGACATTCTGGCCAAGACATCCGAGACCGCGCAACGCATGGCGGTCAGGAATCCTGCCGCCGTCATCGAAGGATGGACTGGTCAGCTCCATCGCAAGCGCTGATGTGGGCAGCAGGGCAGCGAAGGCGAGAAGCGCCAGCGCCAGACAGGCAGGGTTGGCGGCAAGCGCATGTCCCTTATTTCGTCGCAGCTTCATTCTTCCCCCTCCCAATAGCCGATCGCGGCTTTTTTCCTCACGGTCAGTTCCAGGCGTCGGGCGTCTTTCTCCCCACCCGGGGCGGAGCCAGCAAAAACCGCCACTTTGCCGCTATCGGGATATTCCAGGACGTCGGGCTCATTCATGGTGCTGATCGCCAGATAGCAAAGCGGTTCGGAGCCTCCTGCCCGCAATTGATGCGCTGTTTCAACGCCGCCGGCGGGGCAAACGACGACATCACCAGCGCTCACCCGATGTTCTTCCTCGCCATATCGCAGCACACCGGCCCCCGCCAGAATGACAAAGAGCTCGTCATTTGCATGGTGGCAATGAAAGGGCCAAGCCTTCTTGCCCGGGGGTATTTCAACGTAGCGAGCGCCAAGCCGCTTCGCGCCAGACGGCGCTGCGACGGCAGCCGTGCGCGCTTCATAAGCTCCACCATGCGATTGTGTCTGAAGCGGTAGTTCTCGAAGGTGAACGATTGGATGCATCGACTTTCCTTGGCTGATTTCAAGCTTTTCAGCAAAAGAACCTGCAATCGAAGATGAAAACAAATGAGTGCTTCTCACGCCATATGGAGGGATGCTCATTCGACAATCTCCATTCTGGCGAAGCAAAAACGGATATCTGAAAGCAACAATCGAGGGGCGCGAGCGTGATCAACCCCGGACACGAGAAAGACATCGCCAGCGTCCGGGAGGTGGCAGGCCAGGCCTTGCCTCTGCGCTTGGAAACGGACGATGGCCGGCTTCTCGGCGGGTTTCTATGGCGACACAGCGGTGTTTCGGCCGCGTGGCCGATCGTGATCATCAGCGCCGCGACGTCTGTAAAGTGCCGCTACTACTCGCGCTTCGCCGACTACCTGTTTCTCAACGGATTCGATGTGCTCACCTTCGATTACCGGGGGATCGGCGAATCCCGACCGAAATCCCTGCGCGGATTCCGTGCCGACTGGGTGGATTGGGGCGCGCACGATCTGGAGGCAGCGCTCGCATACGCTGAACGCACTTTTCCGGGGCGGGAAATCCATGTCGTCGGCCATTCGATCGGCGGCTTTGCCATCGGGCTTGCGCCCTCGAACCGGCGGATAGGACGCATTCTTACCGTCGGATCCCAATTCGCCTATTGGCGGGATTACAGCGAGGCCGAACGCCGGCGCATGTATATCAAGTGGCACATCGTCATGCCGTTTCTGACAAGGATATTCGGCTTTTTTCCGGCCAAACGGCTTGGCTGGATGGAGGACACGCCCGCCGGCGTGGTCCGGGACTGGAGCCGGATGAAGGCCCGGTTCGAGTATACCGTGCGGCAGGATCTTTTCATTGGTGGGGAGCGGGAATCTGTAATCCTGCAAAGACGCTTCGCCAGGGTGACGGCGCCTATACTCGCGATTGGCCTTGAAGACGATCCGCACGGCACCCCGGCAGCCCTCGACCGGCTGCTCGCCTATTTCACGTCCAGCCACCGGCATCATTGGCGCATTGCCCCGGCCGACATTGACGTATCCTCCATCGGACATTTCGCCTTCTTCCATGACCGGTTCAGGGACAGTCTGTGGCCGCTCGCGCTTGACTGGCTGCGCGCGGGCGAGATCCCGGCCGACGCGCCCGGCCGGCTGCTCGATGAAGCAATTCCTGAGACAACGACATGACGATAACGATCAAGGCCGCAAGCCACGAAGACAGAAGCGACTGGGAAAAACTCTGGGCAGAAAACTGCGCGCATTTCGGCGCCGCGGACATGGACGAGGCGGTCATCGCCGGGCTGTGGCAGCGCGTTCTCGATCCCTCCTCACCGATGAATGCCTGGCTCGCGTTTCGGGCCGGGGAACCGGTCGGGTTGGCGCACACAATTCTCCATCCCCACACATTCTCGCTACGCCTCGTCTGTTATCTCGAAGACCTTTGGGTTTCTCCCCTGCACAGGGGCCGGGGCATTGCAACGAAGCTCATCGAACATCTGGAGGTTCTGGGCAGGCAGGAGGGCTGGCGGCGTCTCTACTGGGAAACGGCCGAGGACAACGCGGCCGCCCGGCACTTGTATGACCGCGTGGCGACGCTGAGGCCGATGGCGACTTACCAGATCGAGATGGCTGACTGAGGGTTGCCAATGGCGAGAACCACCCATGACCCATGCCACCGCCATCTTTGATCTGAGCCTTGCGCTGGAGGCGTATGGTGCCGGTCGCCTCGGCGAGGCCGAAAGCATCTGCCGCACTATCTGTGCGCAAGACCCGCCGCCAGTCGACGCGATGCACCTTCTCGGCCTGATCGAAATGGCGCAAGGTAGGCTTGCGGCAGCAATCGAAACGCTGACAGCCGTGACCAAATTTCAACCCGACGACGCAACGGCCCGGAACAATCTCGGCATTGCGCTGCGGAAGCACGGCAGATTGCCGGAAGCGATCGCCGCGTTCGAGAACGCCGTCGCCTGCCGCCCGACTTATCCGAACGCTCTCTACAACCTGGCTGTCGCATTGACCGATACGGGCAACAGAGGCTCGGCAATCGAACCCTTGCGCCGGTGCCTGTCACACGCGCCCGGCCATGCCGGCGCCCGCTTCCTGCTCGGGGATCTGCTGGTCGATGCCGGCGATCATGAAGAGGCCACCGCCCATCTGGAGAGATATCTGGGCGAAAATCCGGGTGATGTCGATGGCGCCCGGATGCGTCTGGCGCAAATGAACAGGGGGCCGGTCCCCTTTAGTGCTCCCGCGGCGCAGCTCGACCAACTCTATTCATCCAGGGCGCGCGACTGGGATCGGGCGGAGGGCTATCTGGCGCATCGCCATGTCGGCGACGCGCTCGCCCGGCTGTTGCCCCGACACGGCAACCGGATTCTCGACATAGGATGCGGAACCGGACTGGTCGGTGGCCTGCTGCGAGATCGGGCCGCGCATCTGGCGGGCATTGATCTGTCCGAGGCGATGCTGTCAGTCGCAAGACAAAAATCGCTTTACGACACACTTGTCCGCGACGATCTGGCGTCGTTTCTCTCTGCCACCGCGCTTCGGTTCGATGCGGTCGCGGCTGCGGCCGTCCTGATCCATTTCGGAGACCTAGCCACAATCCTCCCGAGCGTCGCCAATATCCTGGATCCCGGAGGCCTGTTTGCCTTCACAGTCTATCCAAATGACAAAGGAGACCGTCTTGGCTTTGGTCCCTGCATCAACCCGGAACTCGCCAAGGCGGGCTGTTTTTCCCACGGCTCCGCCTATATTGAGGCGATAGCCGAGCGCTCAGGCTTCAAGCTTCTTGAACAAGGCGAGGTTGTGCACGAATTCAGCGAAGGGCATATCGAAATGGGGCTGCTGACCGTTTTACAGTGTCGCTGATCGCACAACCTGATCACCAGAGGCAATTTTGCGTGACGATAGCCGTCGATCCAAGCTCAAGCCCCCCAATTCGTTGGGTCGGCGGGGTAGCGGTCACCGGATGTACTTGGGCTGGATGAGAGCAGGAATATAAGATCGGAAACGTCGTCGTTTCTGACCCAGTGCGGTTGCCCGGCCGGTATATGCATTCCTTGGCCCGGACTAATGAGAGTGACGCCGATGGGGGTGAGGATCGTCATTTGCCCATCCAGCACATAAAAGAATTGATGCGCCTCACGATGTACATGGGGCTCTTCAGCCGTCGCCGGCGGCATTGTTTCCTGCCTCACCTGAAGGTGCTCGAGGTCGAGCAGGCGCCAGCCCGAACAGCCGTTTCCCCAACGATAGAAATTCTCGCTTGAAGGTTCGACGGGTCTCATTGCGACGGCTCCGAAACATCCGCGCCATAAAACGCCTCGCCATAAACTTGCAGTCCATTCTCGAACCGCATGAGTTCGCATGCTCGAAGAGTCTTTCCACCGGCATGCGACACGTAGTGGACCAGAACGGTTTGCGCGTTCTCGTCACAGGTGATGGATTCAAGTCTAAATTCCAGGTCGGGAACGGCGGCGAGGGCTTTCGTCCAGTAGTCATAAAGCGCATCTCGGCCTCGCACCGTTGCGTCTCCGGTCACGATTGCCGCCCTCGGGCTAACGAATACAACCGACTTGGAAAATGGCGTGATCACCGCATCGACGTCGTGGCGGTTCCATGCTTCGATCCATGTAGTTGTATGATTTTCGAGATCTTTGCGTGAAAGAAAATTCATAGCCAAAACAATCCTGCTGTCAGTGCCGCGAGCGCGGACATGCTGCGATTTATGAGAAGAAGTTTCGATGGATCGTGAAGCACTTGTCGCAGTCCAGCCCCGAAGGCCGCCCACACTGCCAAGCATGGAATGCCGACAACGGTGAAAATCGCTGAGGCAAAGACAAGCTGGATCAGATAGCCGTTATCTGGAGAAATAAAGGCCGCGATGACGGTTACCGCAATCAGCCAGGCCTTGGGGTTTACGAACTGGAATGCGGCAGCCTGGAAAAAAGAAACCGGCTTTGCCAAAGAGGCATCGGGCATCTCGGCGGCACGCCAGAGTTTGTAAGCAAGCCAGAGCAGGTAAGCCGTGCCAATAATTTTCAAAAAAATCTGGATACGGGGCTCAAGTGCAAAGACAGCCCCAAGGCCAGCTCCGACCGACATCAATTGAACGGCAACACCAAAAGGAATTCCGAGAATATGTGGCCATGTTCGTGCCATGCCAAAGACAAGGCCTGATGTGGTGAGCATGAGGTTGTTCGGCCCCGGCGTGATCGTCATCACGAAAGCATAAAGTGCAAGGCCGGTAAGTGTTGCGGTTTCCATCCAGAGATCCGTTTGCAGGCCATCTCGATACTGAAAAATGGCCATACATACCTGTCATTGAATGGAGAGAGACGCTGCTGAGAATTCATCATGCAAAGATGAGCCTTTCTCTCTCGCTTGCCGGCCAACCAAATGCACGATGTCGGGAACACAATGAATTTCCAGCGCTTTCAAGGATCAGATGGACCCATGCCATTGGCTATAGCTGCACGATTGGACGATAACCTTTCCAAGACAATAGACCGGTTAAGGTACGATCTCCTCGTTCGGGCTCCGAACGCAGAAAAGCAGCTGGACTATCCACCACACATCACCTTGGCAGTGATAGAGGACGGTGAACGTGCTGATCCCATAATTCAGCAACTCGCCGCAGCTTGCCAAAATATTGGCCAGCTCAAAATAAAAATGAGTCACTTTGGAATATTTTCAGGGACCCCATCCTATGTTTTTCTGGCACCTGTCGTAACTCAATCGCTCCTTGCACTTCATGAGAATATTGTGGAAGCCGTTCGAGGGCAGCAAATACACGAACATCATTTGGTTGGTAGTTGGGTACCTCATGTCACGGTCGCAACGCTCAAAGGAAAGCCGGAGAAGGCTCTGGAAGCGGCGATGCGCAATTTCGACCATCACGACGGTCATATTACGGCGATCGAGCTTGTGCAGTTTCCGCCAGTCGAAATTCTGGCAAGTTTCCCTCTCCAGTAGAACTTTCAACGACGATGGTGGACGGAAAGAACCTGAGTTTTTCTCAGCATCCTGTCAGGGCTTTTCACTCCAGTATGTCGCCACCTCCCGGTAGTTTTGGCATCCAGGGTCATTGCTCCGGAGGGGTCATGAAAAGGGTTATTGGCAGTGCCGTAGACGCGAGCGTTGAGCAGCGGGTTCGTGACAGTTTTCGTCGCCAGGGGCTGATGAGCCATTTGGGCGCGACACTGTCCGAAATTCGCCAGGGACTGGTATCTGTCCAGATGCCTTTCCGGCCTGAGCTTTCCCAACAGCACGGTTATTTCCATGCAGGAGGAACTTCCGCGATCGCGGATTCTGCCGGCGGCTATGCCGCTTTTACGCTTTTCCCAGAGTTCAGCTCGGTTCTCACCGTGGAATTCAAGATCAATCTGCTGAACCCGGCTCTAGGCGATAAACTCGAAGCGCTAGGCAAAGTGATCAAGGCCGGAAAGACGCTCACAATCTGTCAATTTGAAGTGTTTGCCGACTCTGCTGATGGCCGAACGCTTGTGGCAATTGGTCAGCAAACGCTCATTTGCATGATGGGCCGCCGGGATTCGCTGTCGCACGCTAACCCCAAATAGGTGGTTGCATTGTGTGTAGACGCAGGGTCTGAAAGGAACGAGTTGTGTGTGAAGTACCCCTTTCCCCCTCCTTGACACAGATGCCGAATGCCATCGCGCTACGTCACCTACGATACTTTGTTGCCGCAACGGAGGAAGGGAGCTTCCGCAAAGCGGCGCTATCCTTATCGGTGCAGGAGTCTTCCGTCAGTAGACGAATTCGTAATCTCGAGGATCAAATCGGCGCTTCGCTCTTTCACCGCCACAGCTCCGGCGTAGCTCTTACCGTAGCTGGTGAACGCTTTCTTCCTGCCGCCCGTAAGGCTCTCAGAACCCTGACGGAGGGAACCAGAGACATCCAAGTCATCGCGCGAGGCGACCTGGGATCGGTAAGGATCGGCATATTTTCTTCGCTGGCATCGGGATTTCTTGCAGACTTGTTCCAAGCATATGGAACCAATCACGTTCAGGTTCGGATGGACTTCATTGATGGCAGCCCTGCGGATCACTTATCAGCTATCCGCCGCCTTGAAATTGACGTGGCCTTTTTAACTGGAACTTCCAAACGTCCGGATTACGACTCCGCAGAGTTGTGGTCGGAGAAGGTGTTTGTCGCTCTGCCCGAGCATCATCACTTGACTGCCAAAACCGAAGTAAAATGGACTGATCTAACTGATTCAACGTTTATTGTCAGTGACGCGCCGCCAGGCCAGGAAATTCACGATTTTCTCGTGATGCGGTTGGCCGAACTAGGACATCATCCGCAAATCGAGCCCCAATGTGTAGGGAGAGATAATCTGCTACCTTTGGTGGCATTCGGCCGCGGACTCACGGTTACAAGCGAATCCACGACAGCTGCCTGTTTTCCTGGTGTTGCCTACCGCCCTATCCAAGGAGAACGTCTGCCATTTTGTGCCGTATGGTCTCCTCGGAACGACAATCCAGCTTTTCGCAGGTTGTTGAGCTTGGCCAAGCATCTATCGAAATCAAAGATCTCTAGGCAGACGAACTTTGGCGCTTGGCCTTCGCAAAACCCCGGTCTGTCGCAATGAACCGCTCCAGCATGGGCACAATCAAGCGGACGGGATCGGCGGGCGCGTGCCCTCCCTCCCTGCCGAGGATTTCGGCATAGGCGGCGAGGTCGCGATGGAGACTCGCAGGCAGTTCCACCGTGACTTTGACCGGCTTGTCATCAGCGATCGGACCAAGTTTCAACTTCGCCATGTCAGCCTCCATAGGGTTCGAGCACGAGATCGTGGGTGACGATGACGCGAACGGGGAAGCCCGGTCGGATCGTCAGCGTCGGCGCGATGTTGAGCTGGCGGCTAACGATCTGCTGGCCGGTCTGACTGATACTGTCGCCAGCGCCCTGGCGCAGGGCACGGACGATTTCGCTTTCCTCGTCCGACGAACCGGCTTGCGAACCGATGCTGAGCAGCGTCGAGAGCGCGGCTGCCTTGAACAGTTCTCCCCAGTGATAATCGACGCCATCCTCCAGTCCGGCATAGCCTTGCGTATCCGCGCCCGGCTGGCGTTCCAGCACGATCGAACGGCCGTTCGGCAAGATCAGGCGGTTCCAGACGAGCAGGATACGGCGCTGGCCGAAGCCAACGCCGTTGTCATACTGTCCGATGACGCGCGTGCCCTGCGGGATGAGAAGGATGCGCCCGGTCGGGCTGTCATAGATGTTCTCCGTCACCTGCGCCGTGATCTGGCCGGGCAGGTCGGAACGAATGCCGGTGATGAGCGCGGCGGAAATAACCGCGCCGGCCTGAAGGATGTTTGCCGATGCCGGAGCGGCAACGCGATCGGTCGATACGGTGCGTCTGTCGGGCGCCTGATTGAGGAAGGCGAGCTGCCGATCCTGCGCTGAAGGCGTCGCTGGCTGCGGCGCGAGGCCGAGACCGGTCAGATCCGGCAAGGGTGTCGTTGTGGTTGTTGTCGTGGTGGCGGGCGAGGCCATGTTGCGCGTCTCGGTCGAAGTGAAGAGACGCGCGGTCCTCGCGGCCTCCAACTCCTGCAATCGGCGCTGTTCCTCGGCGCTGAGGCCGGGCTGCGCGGCGGGGGGGCCGATCCCTGACGGCGTCACAGGCTGGCCGCGGTTCTGCGCATCGAGGATCGGGCGGCCGAGATCGCCTGGCAGCGGTGGGCCGAGGACCGGGCCGGTATAGTCCTTCGGAAGCGTGTTTAGGCCATCGGGTGTCGGCCGGTTGTCGGTCGAATACAGCTCCTCGTTCGACCGGCCGTCATGCTGCACCTGAAGCGCATAGATCAGCGCGCCACCGATACCAACACCGGCGACCAGACCGAGACCAGTCAGCACTTTGCGCGAGAGCCGGGTGACGCGCGGCGGCTCCGGACGCAGCCGCATCGGCGCCGCCGGTTCTCCGGTCAACGGCCGGGCATCATCGTCGGACTCCGGCTGGGGTTCCAGCCCGGACTTGCAGCCTTCCTCCTTATCGGGATCGATCTCGTTCACGACGCAGGCCTCCCGTCAGTCCGGGAGATGCGCACGCGCTTCTGGTTCTTGGCTGCGCCGAAGCGTAGCTCGGCGGCGGCGAACAGCCGGTCGATGACCATGTAGTTGCCGCGCACCCGGTAGTTCACCAGCTCGGACGTGTCGCCTTCGGGGCCGACGACGAAGAGCGGCGGCATCTCGCCCTGACCGATGCCGCGCGGGAATTCGATGAAGACCTGTTTGCCGTCGTCGAAGGCGCGTAGCGGCCGCCACGGCGCGCGATCGCCCGTCACTTCGTAGCGGAAATTGACGCGGGATAGATCGACGCCACTGGCAACCGGCTGGGTGGCCTGGGCCTCCGCATTCTGGCGACGCAGCGCGATGAGCTGGTCCTGCGGATATTGCCAGGAGACCGAGGCCATGTAGGTCTTCTCGGTCGAGCGTAGCTCCATATGATAGGTGCGCATATTGGTGTTGATGACGAGGTTGGTCATAAGTTCGGTGCGCGTGGGCTTCACCAGAATGTGGATCTGCTTGGTCGCGCCCGTGCCGCTCTCTGTGTCGCCGATGATCCAGCGTACTGTATCGCCGGCGGCGACCGGGCCGGAGCCAACGAGGGTCTCGCCAGGCTGCAGGGCGATGTCGGTAATCTGCCCGACAGCGGTATAGACCTGATAGAGAGCGCCTGTCGTGAAGGGATAGACCTGCATGGAGTTGATGAAGCCGTTGCGGACGGGCTGCACGCGAGCCTGTGCATTAGCCTGATTGACGCGGGCGGCGGGATCGGTTGGCTCGGGCGTCCGGCGCGAGACTTCCACCGGCTTCATCTGGCCGGGAAGCGGCAGCGGCTTTGGCAGTTCGACCACCGTGACGGGTGCGGGCGGATCGACTGCCTGCACGGCGGGCGCGGCATCGTCATAGGAAATTTCCGGGGGCTTCTGCATCGTGGTGCAACCGGCGAGCGCCGAGGTGCAAACGAGGAGAGTCAAGAAAGCGGATTTACGGAAAGCCGGCCTCCCGGCGGCGCGGAAGGTCGGTGTCATTGTCCAAGCTCCTTCGACCAGTTGATGGCGTTGACGTAGATTCCAAGCGGGTTGGCCCGGAGTTTTTCGGGGTCGCGTGGTATCTGCACGGCGACGGTGAGGATGGCGGACCAGCGTTCGGTCGAGGCGAGCGAACCGTCCTGATAGCGGCGTTCGATCCAGGCGACGCGGAACGAGTCCGGCGAGGCCCGGATCACGCTGGAGACCTCGATGGCGATCTGCTGCTTGCCAACCTTGGTGAAGGGATCGTTCGCGCGGGCATAATCGTTGAGCGCCAATGCCCCGGCCTGCGTGGTGAAGTCATAGGCCCGGAGCCAGTTCTGCCGGACGATGATCGCGTCGGCGGGGATCGAGCGGACCTCTTCGATGAAGCGGGCGAGATGAAACGCGATCTGCGGATCGGTCGGGCGATAATCGGCGACAGCGGCCGCGACCGCCTGTGCCTGGCCGAGCTTGTCGACCTGAACCACCCAGGGAACGATCGAGCCGCTCATCGACTGCCAGACCAGTGCGGCCGACAATCCTGCCGAGAGCACCAGCGATCCGATGGCCATGAAGCGCCAGTTGCGGGCCTGCACGCGGGCGGAGCCGATGCGGTCGTCCCAGACCTGGGCGGCGCGCTGGTAGGGCGTCTCGGGTTGTGGTGATCTGCCGTAATGGGTGGCCGGTCGTTTGAACATGGTCAGTCGCTTTCGGATAGGTTGACGGAAGAGCCGCCGCCATGGCTGTCGCCCGACTTGACGGCGTGAGCCGCGGCCTGGACGCCGTGGGACATCTGCTGAGAGCGCTTCATGCGCTTCGCCCAGGCGGGTGGGCCGTCGTTGGCGGGAGATTGGGATGCAGTGGAAGCCGAAGCGGTCTCAGCGTCGGCTTCGCCGCCGATGGTGCCGGCAGTGGACGATCCGCCGGTCACTTCGAAGGCTGCACGCGCACCAGACTGGTAGCTCGACTTGAGGCCATCAGCGGCCTGGGAAGCCGCGCGTTTCAACGGCGAGGCTGCGGCCTGCGCACCGGCATTGGCGACATTGCCAAGCCCCGACGCCACAGCCGATGCGCCGGATTGGCCGGCAGCACCTAGGCTGTAGGCGGTGGACGCACCACCGGCGAGCGCGGCCCCGCCACGGGCAGCGGCAGCGGCGCCGCCAGCAAGGGCAGCGCCACCAGATGCGACTGCGCCCACCGTGGCCGCACCCGCCGCGACCATGCCACCAGCGGCGAGACCCGCTCCGACAGCGGCGCCACCGCCAAGCTGCGGGCCGCCGGAGACCAGGCCATTGGCGATGCCGGGACCGAAGATGCCGAGGCCAAGCAGCGATAGCGCAGCGAGCACGATCGCCATGGCGTCGTCAATCGAGGGGGTTGCGCCGCCGAACCCGGCAGTGAACTCGGAGAACAGCGTCGAGCCGATGCCAATGATGACGGCGAGCACCAGCACCTTGATGCCGGAGGAAATCACGTTGCCGAGCACCCGTTCCGCCATGAAGGCGGATTTGCCGAACAGGCCGAAGGGGATCAGCACGAAGCCCGCGAGCGTCGTCAGCTTGAACTCGATCAGCGTCACGAAGAGCTGGACGGCAAGGACGAAGAAGGCGAGCAGCACCAGCATCCAGGCAAACAGCATGCAGGCGATCTGGATAAAGTTCTCGAAGAAGGACCAGTAGCCCATCAGGTTCGAGATCGAGTCGAGCAGCGGGCGGCCGGCGTCGAGACCGGTCTGCGCCACCTTGCCGGGGCGAAGAAGATCGGTGACGGTAAAGCCCGTGCCGGACGCCTTCAGGCCGAGGCCGGCAAAACTCTCGAAGACGATCCGGGCAAGATTGTTCCAGTTGCCAATGATGTAGGCGAAGACGCCGACGAAGAGCGTCTTCTTGACCAGGCGGGCGATGATGTCCTCATCGGCGCCCCACGACCAGAAGAGGGCTGCCAACACCACGTCGATGACGATCAGCGTGGTGGCGATGAAGGCGACCTCGCCGCCGAGCAGGCCGAAGCCGCCGTCGATGTAGCGGGTAAAAACCTCGAGGAAATGGTCGATGACGCCGGTGCCGCCCATCGTCAGTGCGCTCCCGGCCGGACGGGTTCGGGCTGTGCGACCGGTGCGGTGTCCTTGGGTGTGGCCGCGCTTTCCTTCATGGCGGGGGCTTCGTCCGGGAAGAGAGTCCTCGGCGCTTCCGGTGCCAACGTCCTGGTCCCGCCCGGTTGGGAAGGCTTCGGGCTTTGACCCAGAAATCGGTCGCGGGCCTTTGCCCAGACATCGAGGCAGGCGGGATCGCGCGTGGCCGCTTCGCCCATGTCGCGGCACCGGCGCAGGATCTGGCGAGGCGCATCGACGTCGTCGCGCTCATGGAGGAGCGTGCGGACCTGCGGCTCCTCGGGCTTGCGGGTCAGTTCTATGACCGTGGCGGTGATGGCGGCGCCGACGAAGACGACGGCGCCGAGCCGGGCGAGCATCTTGCCGTCCATGGCTATCCCCCCTTCAGTTGCTGCCGGGGAACATCCGGGCGTTGCCCGGCTGGTAGCCCGTTCCCGGCGTCAGGAAGCGGCGACGCTGTTCGCGGCCCTGTTCCGCCGCAGCCACCTGTTCGGCCGATTGCAGCGCCTGCGCGCGACCGTTCGCCGCGACGACGGCAGTGAGGTCGGCGAGCTGCTGGGCCTGAAGAGCGAGGAGCTGGTTGCCGGCCTGCGTCGCCTGAAGCGCGCCGGTGGCGCCCTGGCTCTGGCCGACGAGCGCGGACATCTGGGCGCGGTTGGTGTCGATGTTGCCGACGACACCAGCCTGCACCTTCATGGCGTCCTGCAGACCGCCGACGGTGTTCTGCCAGCGCGATTTGCCGTCGGCGACGAGCTGCGCATCCGACGCGGAGAGCGAGACGTTGGCGTATTTTTGGTTAAACGCCTGGTCAATCTGCTGGACATCGTAGGCGATGTTTTGTGCCTGGCTGAGAAGCTGCTGCGTCCGCTGCACGGATTGCTGGAGCTGTTGCAGCGAGGAATAGGGCAGGCTCGCGAGGTTGCGGGCCTGGTTGATGAGCATCTGCGCTTCGTTTTGAAGCTGTGTGATCTGCTGGTTGATCTGCTGGAGCGCGCGGGCCGCCTGAAGGACGTTCTGCGCGTAGTTCGTCGGATCAAAGACGATGATGGCGTAAGCCGGCGTCGCCAGCATGGGCGCGACGGCGACGGGAGCGGTAAACAGCGCGGCAGCGAGCCGCACTGCGCGTGAACGGCGCAGTTTCATGATGGTGTCTCCAGGTTGGTGAGGTTGGGAATGAGGTCGGCGGCCCAGCCGGCGCCGCGCAGGCGCAGCCATGCGCCGAGGAAGCCATCCGGGCCGTGCTCGGCAGTGATGCGGGCGATCGCTGCCTGATCGGTCTTGGAGGATGCGGCGCAGAGCGCTAGCGCTACCTCCGACAGGCCCAATTCGAACAGCCGATTGCCGCGCCGGGACTGGCAGTAGTAGTCGCGCTTGGGCATGGCCCGCGCGAGGATCTCGATCTGGCGGTCGTTGAGACCGAAGCGGCGGTAGATGGCGGTGATCTGCGGCTCGATCGCCCGTTCGTTGGGTAGCAGGAGCCGGGTCTGGCAGCTCTCGATGATGGCAGGTGCGATGGTGCTGCCGTCGATATCCGAGAGGCTTTGCGTGGCGAAGATGACGGAGGCATTCTTCTTCCTGAGCGTCTTCAGCCATTCGCGGAGCTGACCGGCAAAACCCTCGTCGTCGAGCGCCAGCCAGCCTTCATCGATGATGATGAGGGTTGGCGATCCGTCGAGCCGGTCCTCGATCCGGTGGAAGAGATAGGCGAGGACGGCGGGCGCGGCGTCGGTTCCGATCAGACCTTCGGTCTCGAAGGCCTGGACGGTGGCAGTACCCAGATGTTCGCTCTCGGCGTCGAGCAACCGCCCCCAGGCGCCGCCGATGCAATAGGGGCGGAGCGCCTGCTTCAGGTCGTTGGACTGGAGCAACACGCAGAGGCCGGTGATCGTGCGTTCCTCGACCGGCGCCGAAGCCAGCGAGGTCAGCGCTGTCCAGATATGCTCCTTTACCTCCGGCGAGATGGCGATGCCCTCCCGTGTCAGGAAGGCGACGATCCAGTCGGCGGCCCAAGCGCGTTCGCTCGTCTCCCCGATGCGCGCCAGCGGCTGAAGCGAGACGGAGGTCTCTGAGCCGTCCGTCAGGCCGCCGCCGAGATCGTGCCAGTCTCCGCGCATCGCGAGTGCGGCGGCGCGGATCGAGCCGCCGAAGTCGAAGGCGAAGACCTGTGCGCCGGCGTAGCGGCGGAACTGCAAGGCCATGAGCGCCAGCAGTACCGACTTGCCCGCGCCGGTCGGGCCGACGACGAGGGTGTGGCCGACATCGCCGACGTGAAGGGAAAACCGGAACGGGGTCGAGCCTTCGGTCTTGCCGAAGAGCAGTGGGGGCGCCGCAAAATGCTCGTCCCGTTCCGGCCCCGCCCACACCGCCGAAAGCGGGATCATGTGGGCGAGATTGAGCGTGGAGATCGGCGGTTGCCGGACATTGGCGTAGACATGGCCCGGCAGGCTGCCGAGCCATGCGTCCACGGCGTTGATGGTCTCGGCCATCGCGGTGAAGTCGCGGCCCTGGACGACCTTTTCGACCAGCCGCAGCTTCTCGTCGGCAATGCGCGGATCGGCGTCCCATACCGTCACCGTCGCGGTGACATAGGCGATGCCGGCATAGTCGGCGCCGAGTTCTTGCAGCGCGAGGTCGGCGTCCGCGGCCTTGTTCGCCGCATCGGTATCGACCAGCACGGAGGCTTCGTTAGTCAACACCTCCTTGAGGATCGCGGCGATGGACTTGCGCTTGGCGAACCATTGCCGCCTGATCTTGGTGAGCAGCTTGGTGGCGTCGGTCTTGTCGAGCAGGATCGCTCGGGTGGACCAGCGATAGGGAAAGGCCAGCCGGTTCAGCTCGTCGAGCAGGCCGGGCGTGGTCGCAGTCGGAAAGCCGGTGATGGTGAGGACGCGCAGATGCGACGTGCCCAATTTCGGTTCCAGCCCGCCGGTGAGCGGCTGATCGGCGAGCAGCGCGTCGAGATAGATCGGCGTTTCGGGGACGCGGACGCGGTGGCGGTGCGTGGAGACGCAGTCATGCAGATAGGTCAGCGTCTCGCCGTCATCGAGCCAGCGGCATTCCGGCATGAAGGCTTCGATCAGCCGCAGCAGCCGGTCGGTACGGTCGGCGAAGGCGGTCAGCACCTCGTTGGGGTCGATGCCGGCCTTCTCGCGGCCCTCGTAGAGCCACGTCTCGGCGCGAGCGGCATCTTCGGCAGGCGGCAGATAAGTAAAGGTCAGGAAATAGCTGGATTCAAAGTGCGCCCCGGCTTCCTCAAAATCGGCCTTGCGCTCGGCATCGACCAGCGCCGACGCGGCGTCTGGAAAAGTGCTGGCCGGATAGCTGGCGGCGGCATGGCGCTGTGCCTCGACGAAGATCGCCCAGCCCGAACCGAGACGGCGGAAGGCGTTGTTGAGGCGACCGGCGACGGCGACCAGTTCGGCGGGCACGGCCGAATCCAGATCGGGACCGCGAAACCGCGTGGTGCGTTGAAAGCTACCGTCCTTGTTGAGCACGATGCCCAAGCCGACCAGCGCGGCCCAGGGCAGGAAGTCGGCAAGCCGGCTGTTGCGATTGCGATATTCTGCGAGGTTCATCATCGGTGCGCTCCCCTCAGACCGTGAGATGCGCGGGGATGCGCAGGTGACGGCGGCCGACATCGACGAAGAGGGGATCGCGTTTGGCAGCCCACACGGCTGCGAAATGACCGATCGCCCAGATGGCGAGGCCGACCAGCCAGAGGCGCAGGCCGAGCCCGACCGCGCCGGCCAGCGTGCCGTTCATGATCGCAATGGCGCGGGGAGCGCCGCCGAGCAGGATCGGCTCGGTCAGCGCCCGGTGGACCGGAACGGTGAAGCCCGGAACCTCGCCGCCCTGATCGACAGCGCCCGCCATCAGACGAGCGCCCCGCCGCCGAAGCTGAAGAAGCTGAGAAAGAACGAGCTGGCGGCAAACGCGATCGACAGGCCGAACACGATCTGGATCAGCCGGCGGAAACCGCCAGACGTGTCGCCGAAGGCCAGCGCCAGGCCAGTTGAGATGATGACAATCACAGCGATGATCTTGGCGACCGGGCCTTCGATCGACTGGAGGATGGATTGCAGTGGCGCTTCCCACGGCATGGACGAGCCGGAGGCGTGGGCGGGCGCGGCCATCACCACGGAAACCATGGCGACCGATACGGTCGTGGCGAGGCGCTGATGCAGTTCATTGAGGCGCACGGGGCGTAGGTGCTGGATCACAGGGATTCTCCTTCGTGGCTGGTGCTGGGGGCCTGGCTGGTGGGGGCCGCACCGCCGTCGGCCTCAATGATGGCCGGCGCGACGTGGTAATCGCCGCCTGGGCCGAGGCCCTCGACGCGGGCGAATTCGGAGAGCCGGCGCGCGGAACCGCGGCCGGAGAGAACAGCCACGAGGTCGATGGTCTCGGCGATCAGCGCGCGCGGGACGGTGACGACGGCTTCCTGGATGAGCTGTTCCATGCGCCTGAGCGCGCCGATGGCGCTGCCCGCGTGGATGGTGCCAATGCCGCCCGGATGGCCGGTGCCCCAGGCTTTGAGCAGGTCGAGCGCTTCCGAGCCGCGCACCTCACCGACCGGGATGCGGTCGGGGCGCAAGCGGAGCGACGAGCGAACGAGATCGGAGAGCGAGGCGACGCCGTCCTTCGTGCGCATGGCGATGAGGTTCGGCGCGGCACATTGCAGTTCGCGCGTGTCCTCGATGATGACGACGCGATCGGAGGTCTTTGCGACCTCGGCCAGCAGCGCATTCGTCAGCGTCGTTTTGCCGGTGGAGGTGCCGCCCGCAACGAGAATGTTGGCGCGGGCGGCAACGCCTTCGCGCAGCGCCTCGGCCTGGGCCGCCGACATGATCCCGGCGGAGACATAATCGTCGAGCGTGAAGACCGCGATGGCAGGCTTGCGGATGGCGAAGGCGGGCGCGGCGACAACAGGCGGCAACAGCCCCTCGAACCGCTCCCCCGTTTCGGGCAACTCGGCCGAGACGCGCGGGGCGCCGGCGTGGACCTCGGCGCCGACGTGATGCGCGACCAGGCGGACGATACGTTCGCCGTCGGCAGGCGACAGCCGCTCGCCCGTATCGGCCAATCCCTCGGAGAACCGATCGATCCAGATGCGGCCGTCCGGATTCAGCATCACCTCGACAACGGCAGGGTCTTCGAGAAGCCGGGCAATCGCGGGGCCGAGCGCCGTGCGCAGCATCCGCGCGCCGCGTGCCAGTCCTTCCAGATTTTGAGGTGAAGCCTTCATGTCGCCCCGAGTTCAGCGGGGATCGACAGACCTTCCCCTTGCGGGGTTGATTAAAAGAGCCGGATTTTGGGCCGATTCAACAAGGATTTATGGGCGTAGTAGTGTAGCGTGCAAATACAGGAGAACGGCGGCACGACGCTTCCCAAGCCGATATCGCTACGATTGTCATTGAAATGAGGTAATCGAGAGAAGTATGTCAGGATTTTCTATTGATCTTGCGGCAGAGCGAATCATCGACAGGCGCTCGCGTGAATATTTTGGCGAGGTTGTTCGATCGTTCGCCAATGGCTGCTACCGTAGCAGCCTTGTTATGCTATGGACCGTCGTCGTTTGCGATCTTGTCTACAAACTCCAGACGCTACGGGACATGCATGGCGACACAACGGCCGATAGTCTTCTGAAAGACGTTGAGGCAAAGCAGGTAGCCAATCCCACAAGTCCCGACTGGGAAGTATACTTACTGGACGAAGTGTTCAAGCGCACCAAACTGCTTGAAGCAGGTGAACATACGCAACTACAAGGCCTGCAGAAGTTGCGGCACCTGTCAGCCCATCCCGTCCTGACGGGGACTAACCTCCTTTTCCATCCCACCAAGGAAGCTGCACGCGCCCATATCCGTACCGCGCTGGAGGCGGTCCTGCTGCGACCACCACTGTTTTCAAAGAAAGTCGTCAACGCTCTCGTCGGCGACATCGCGGCCAACAAGGCATCGCTGATCTCGAAGGGCACGCTCAAAACCTATCTCGATGCGCGCTACTTCCCGAACATGCCGATGGCGATTGAAATGGAACTGTTCCGGGCACTCTGGAAATTCTGCTTCAAACTTCGCAACGCCGACACCGACGCGCATCGCGACATCAATGTTGCCGCCCTTGGCGTCATTTGCGACCGCAACCCTGCAGCGATCCGGGCCACGATTGACGGAGACCGGGCCTATTTCAGCGATGTCGGACCGGACGCGGACGTGCTCATCGCCCTCATCGGTTTCCTGACCGAGTATCCTGCGCTGCACGGCTCGCTCAACAATGCCGCGCATATCCTCATCAAGGCACAGATAGACGCCAACATTAACCTTAAGCTGACGGCGATCTTCCTGCATACGGATTTCGCGGCACTCATAGCTGCTATGGCGGGGGAGAGCCCCGATGCTTTCGACGGCGTAACGGCCGACAACTGGGCCGACTTTCTCGACAATGCTGCGAAAGAAAGTCTGCTTCCAGAGGCATGTGATATTGCTATCCAGAACTATGGCAAGTGCGGGAGCTACGACGACGCAGATATGCGCTTTGGACGCTTCATCTCGCCGATCCTCGACAGGATCGATGCGGCACGCATGACCAAGTTGTTGAACGCTATCGACACAAATTCGCAAACTTATGACCGGCGCCGTGCGAAGCTAGATCATCGGGAGGTGGCCACCGTTGCCACTGGTCTCGCGGTTAACACAAGTCCTTTCAAGAATTTCGAGGCAAATATCTAAACACACTGAGCGGCGATATCATTCCGGTTCGTTTGCGTTCTCATGACAACCGACGGGATCACCCACATCCTCGCTGATTTCCTGCCGGAGCTTCGGCCCTTTGGCCAACCTCCGGCCGAGCGCGGTGACGAACTGGTCATAGCGCTCGCCGGCCTTGGCGCGTGCCGCCTGTGCAGCGGGTTCGGGCAAGGCTGGCGTGGTCGCGAGCCAGAACTTGATGAACACGGCCAGGCTTTCCACCGCGATGCCGCTATCGCGTTCGAGCCGGGTCATGCGCCGGTTGAGCTGATCGAGACGCTTGGCGATCACTGCTTCCCGGCGCTCAGCCGCATCCGGTGACAGGAAGGACGCGATCGCTGCCTCGGCGATCATCGACTGCGACTGATCCCGGCGCGCGGCATGGTCGGCAAGCATCGTCATGATCGCCGGATCGAGATAGACGGATATCTGGGACTTCTTCTTGCGGGTCTCCATGACGGTCACAGCTCCATGCCGTCGTTCGGATCGAGCGAGACCTGCCGCGCCACGCCCTGCATGATCCCAGTCATCCGGCTGTTGCGGGTGGCAGAGTCCTCCATCTCGTCATCGCGATCGGCATCGATCTCGAACTCGTTTTCGATGTGCGGCGCCTTCTCGACCGGCTTCACGCGGTTGAGTTCAGGCTGCTGGCGGCGTTCGGATTCGGTCGGATCGTCGTCTTCGGCACCGGAGGCCGCTATTGTCTCGGCAAGCACAGGCCGCGCCGGGGTCGGCAGCGTGGTCCAGTCGTCCGGTCGTCCCTGCTTCGGCGCGGTGAGTGCGGGAGGTGGCAGAAGGCGCTCTTTGAAGCGGGCATCTTCATAATAGCGGGCTTTCTTCGCCCGGATCGGTGGCGTGCCCGCGACCATGACGATCTCGTCGGTCGGCGGAAGCTGCATGATCTCGCCAGGGGTAAGCAGCGGCCGCGCCGTTTCCGACCGTGACACCATCAGGTGCCCGAGCCACGGCGAGAGCCGGTGGCCCGCATAGTTTTTCATCGCCTTCATCTCGGTCGCGGTGCCGAGGGCATCGGAGACACGCTTGGCGGTGCGCTCGTCGTTGGTCGCGAAGCTCACGCGGACATGGCAGTTGTCCAATATGCTATTGTTCGCCCCGTAAGCCTTTTCGATCTGATTTAGCGACTGCGCGATCAGGAAGCTTTTGAGCCCATAGCCCGCCATGAAGGCCAGCGCCGACTCGAAGAAGTCGAGTCGTCCAAGCGCCGGAAACTCGTCGAGCATGAGGAGCAGTCGGTGCCGCCCGGCTTTGGCCTGAAGATCCTCGGTCAAGCGACGGCCGACCTGGTTGAGGATCAGGCGGATCAGCGGCTTGGTGCGGTTGATGTCGGACGGCGGTACGACGAGGTAGAGCGTCGTCGGCTGCTCGGCCGTCACTATGTCGGTGATGCGCCAGTCGCAGCGGCGCGTTACCTCAGCGACGACGGGATCGCGGTAGAGGCCGAGGAAGGACATGGCGGTGGACAGCACGCCCGACCGCTCGTTGTCCGACTTGTTCAGCAGCTCGCGCGCGGCGCTGGCGATGACGGGATGCGGCCCGGCCTCGCCGAGATGCGCCGTCTTCATCATCGCGGCGAGCGTCGATTCGATCGGCCGCTTGGGATCGGAGAGGAAAGCGGCGACACCGGCGAGCGTCTTGTCTTCTTCCGCATAGAGGACATGGAGGATCGCGCCGACCAGAAGCGCGTGGCTGGTCTTCTCCCAATGGTTCCGCTTCTCAAGGCTGCCTTCCGGATCGACCAGGATGTCGGCAATATTCTGGACGTCGCGCACCTCCCATTCGCCGCGGCGGACTTCGAGCAGGGGATTATAGGCGGAGGACTTCGCATTGGTCGGATCGAACAGCAGCACGCGGCCGTGCCGGGCGCGGAAGCCGGCGGTGAGCTGCCAATTCTCGCCCTTGATGTCGTGGACGATCGCCGAGCCCGGCCAGGTCAGCAGCGAGGGCACGACCAGGCCGACGCCCTTGCCGGATCGCGTTGGTGCGAAGCACAGCACGTGCTCCGGCCCGTCGTGGCGCAGGTAGTCGCGATCGAGTTTGCCGAGCACCACGCCATCGGGGCCGAGGAGCCCGGCGGCCGTTACCTCTTGCCTTTCGGCCCAGCGGGCGGAGCCGTAGGTTTCGACCTTCTTAGCCTCACGCGCCCGCCAGACCGACATGCCGATGGCGACGGCCACGGCGATAAAGCCTCCGGAGGCGGCGATGAACGCGCCTTTCGTGAAGATGTCCGGTGCGTAGGCATCGTAGAAATACCACCACCAGAAAAAGGCCGGCGGCAGGTAGAAAGGCCAACCGAGAACAGTGAACCACGGCGGCCCGAGCTGCGCCTGGAAGCCGAGCTTCCACGCGACATATTCGGTGGCGCCCCAGGTGGTGGCGAGAACGATCAGGAAGACAGTGAGGATCTGACCCCAGAGGATTTTGGTGGCCGACATGGCAACGGTCCTTTCTTGGGAATGAAGGGTTAGAGGCCGAGCCCCCGTTTGCGGCCAAAACTCCAGTCGATGCCGCCGTCGTCGCGGGCGACGCCGGAGACATGGCGGCCGAGCTGCTTTTCGAGCGAGGGCGTCCAGGGCACGAGTTGGAAGCCGAGCCCGTCGTCGATCATGGCGAAGCGGCCGGAGGCGAGCGTGAGGCGCTGACGATAGTTGCCGGCGACATATTCGCCGCTGCCTGACCGGTTAAAGGGCTGGCCGGTCTCGGTGGCGAGCTTGTCGCCAGCCGCCTCCAGCTCCCGGCGGCGCAACGTGTCGATCAGGTTGCGGCCGAAACTGATGCGCTGGCCCTGCCGCTCGGCAAGACCCTGTTCGATTAGATGCTCAGCGCGGGCAGACATCGCTTGCCGCACCTCGGCGCCGAAGCCGCCTTCGGAGAGAGCGACCGGCTCGCGCGCAATGTTCTGCCGATCGAGCCAGGTGGCGCCCGACGCCGTGACCTGAGCATCAACGTCGAGATCGGAGCGCACGGCGAGCGCGACGCGGCGCTGGCCACGCGCGTCATCGAACTTCCTGAGTTCGACGATCGAGCCCGGCGCACTGTCGCCGGCCGCATTGAGGTCGGGCAGCTTGATATGATGGGTGCGCCCATCCACGCCATCGACCACGGCGAAGGCCGTGCCGTTCAGCTCGTCATCGAGACCGCGTTCGACCAGCCGCCCGACGACGGGCAGATCGAGGCTTTCGGCCGCCAGGACATAGTTGGTGGAGCCGCGGTCGATACCGCGCTCGGTCAGCGCCTTGTGCATCCGCTTGATGATGTCGCCACGTTCGCCCAGCTCGCGCAGCGTCTTCTCGGCCTCGGGTTTGATGAACCATTGCGCGTTGCCGACCTGGCTGGCGAGGCCGAGGGATTCTAGCTTGCGCAGGCGCCCGACCTTCAGGGCGTGGAACTCGTCGGGCTGCTGGCCGGGAACCGGCGCAAGGTCGATGATGCCGGTATCGCGCCCGTCGCGGGCAAGCTGACGGTCGAGTTGGGTCCAGCGTTCCGTTTCGATCTGTCGCTTGAGGGTGCGGCGGATGTCGAGATCGGTGCGTGGCCCCAGTTCCTGGGTGATGAGATCGCGCGCCCGGTCGCGCATCCCTTCCTTGATGTAGTCGCGCGCGATGACGAGGTCCTGGCCGTCGTCACGAATGCCGCGCACGATCAGATGGACATGCGGGTGCTCGGTGTTCCAGTGATCGACCGCCACCCAGTCGAGCCGGGTGCCGAGATCCTTTTCTATTCTAGCCACGAGATCGCGGGTGAAGGATTTGAGGTCGGCCATCTCCAGAGCGTCGTCAGGCGAGACGATGAAGCGGAAATGGTGCCGGTCGCCCTGGCAGCGCTCGGCGAAGGCGCCGGGGTTCTCATTCTCGGTCTCCGGCCCGAACAGGCGGGCCTTCTCTCCATCGCGGGTTACGCCCTCGCGGCGCAGATAGTTGAGATGCTGCCCGAGGGGGGCGGTCCGGGCCGAATGGCGCACGACGCGCGCCTTGATGACGGCTCCGCGTGAGCGCGAAGTGATGAGGCGGTTGGCCTGGATGCTTGCGCGCTGGCCGTGCCCGAAACGCGAGCGGTTGCCGGGCACGATGCGGCCTGAGCGTGATACGCCGCCGCCAGCCTTCTTCGCCGCCGCCAGCGCCTGCGCGATGAAGGGCTTGGCCCGCTGTGCGCCCGACGAGCGGATGCGGCCCGGGCGGACACGGAATTCGCGCTCATCGGACATGGCGCGGCCCCGCAATGTGCAAAAGCTCTAGGGAGTACAGCGGCTTGGTCGTGTAGCGCACATTGCCGATGAAGGCCGCAAGGTGCGGAACCTTCCAGAAAATCCAGCAAAAACAACCAACCGACCGAAGCGCAATGTGCGCCCTTTTATCCTGCCCTCCTTCGGTCGTGGTGCCTGCCTCCACCCCCAGCACCCTCCATGTTGCGCCAGAGCCCGACAGGATGCGAATGGGAGGCAATGCGGTCATGGGACCGGCCTTTCCGCAGGGCGCGGCACGATCAAGCCGCCGGACTGCGGCGCTATGGCAGAGATATCGCGCACGGAAGTTGCTGTCGGTGCGTCATTCGCTGGACGATCTGCCGACACGGGATCGGCAGCCGTGGCGCTTATCCGTTGCGCTACAAACAGCGGCGCGCGGGTCCAGGCGAGCACCTCAACTGAGGCGACCATGACAGGCTCGATGGTTTCGCCGCCGTCGATGAGCGGCGCGATGGCTGCGACATAGGCGCGGGTTTCGGCAGGCAGCGGGCGACCGGAAAGCGAGGCTTCGTAACGGCCGGGACCGGCATTGTACGCAGCAAGAAATCCCGGGGAGCCGTAACGGTCGTAGAGTTCGCGCAGGTAAGCCGTGCCCGCCAGAATGTTGTCGCGCGGGTCATAGGGATCGCTGCCGAGCCGATGTCGGACGCGCAGTTCCGCCCAGGTGTCGGGCATGATCTGCATCAGCCCCATCGCGCCGGCCGACGAGACTGCTTGGCGGTCGCCCGCGCTCTCGGCCCGCATGACGGCCCTGATCCATGCCGTCGGGATGCCGAAACGCTGCGAGGCCTCCGCGATATGGGCGGCATAGGGATCGACAGGCGCCGGACGTTGCACCGGCTCCGCCTGCGCCAGTGCGGAGGTCGCCCACGGGGCGGCGAAGGTCAGGCCGGAAAGGAGAAGGAGGGCGGGACGGCGCATGGCGTCAGTCCTTCCTGCCGCGCGCCTGCGGGCGGCTCCAGTGCAGCGACCATGCGCTTCCCGCATCGTCGTCACGGAACAGGTTGGCGCGGATCGGCTGCGGCAAAGCCGGATCGTCGATCAGCAAGGCGATATATTCGCCCGCGCGTTCACCGGTGCGTTTCCAGCCCGCTTCGATTTCCGGGCTGGCCTCCGCTTTGCCGTCGTCGCTGGCGTGGATACGGAAGTCCGGCGCGTTCTCGGCATCGGACGGCTCTGCCGAAACGATGACGATGTCGCGGAAGAGCGTGAACGTCTCGATGCGCCCGACAAAGCCGGAGGTCTCGCGTGTGAATTGGCCGATCTGGGGCATGGTGGGTTCCTTGGCGGCGGCGTTGGGAAACCCATCGGCAGACACCGCTTCCGCCGATGGGGAAGCGATCAGCGCGTGGCGGCACGCCAGACGTAGTGACCGTCACCGGCCTCGTCGGTGTAGATCGGCGCCGCCTTGCCGATGACGGTGCGCGCCGGGATCGGGCCGAAGTAGCGGCCGTCCAGGCTGTCGCGCACGTCAGGATTCATCAGGAAGATGTCGCCGTCCGCGATGCGGCGGCAGCCCTGCCAGACGGGCAGCTCTCGACCTTGGCTGTCGCGATCGAGGGCATCTCCGAGCGGCACGGCATCGACGGTGACGGCGTTGCCGGTGCGGCAAACCCGTTGACCGGGAAGCCCCATGACGCGCTTCATCAGCGGCACGCCGCGACCGATATAGCCGCGCTCGACCATGAAGTCGGCGAGTGGCTTGTCGGGCATGGCGGCGACCAGATCGCCGACGGCCAGGTCGTTTGGGCGTTCGAGATCGTAGAGGCCGATCGGCACGCTGGCCGAGGCGTTCCAGACGAGGCGCAGCGGCGTCGGAATGAACGCGGCGATGACGACGCCCATGACGGAGAAATACGTCGCCATAACATAGCCGAAGCGGGTCATTGTTCGATCTCCCGCCGCTTCAGCCATGCCTGATGACGGTCTGCCGTGTAAGCGCGCGGTTCATGACCGGCGCTCATCCGGTTGGCGACATGCCGCCAGTGATCGGGAGCAACGTCGCAAGCATCGATGCCGGCGGCTTCCACCGCGTCGATGTGGCGGAGCACCTGTTCGACCTTGGGCCAACCCTCGATCTTGAGCAGGATGTCGCCGCCAGGCCGCACGAAGGGGAGCGTCTGGTAAGGCTCGCCTGGCTCAACGGCGCGAACGATGTCGATGCGCGAGATGATCGTGCCGAAGTCGTTCGCCGCCCAACGCACAAAGGCGAAGATGCTGCCCGGCCGGTAGGAGAAGACGCGCCGCCTGCGGTCGAGCACCTGTTCGCTCACCTCGCGGCCGAATCTGATCCAGTTCTCGATCCGCTTCTCGATATGCGTCAGTTCGACATGGGTAAGGCTGTCGGCGGAATGCGCGCGCGGCACCGGGCCGCCGCGCGCGGTGGGAACCGCGGCGCTGGTCATGGATGATCTCCTTCGGTTTGGGGGAATTCGCGCGCGAGCAGGTCGCGCAGCATGTCAGCGACCGTGATGCCCCGACGGAAGGCGGCGATCTTGATCCGGCCGCGCAGCTCCGGCGTCACATCGATCGTGAGCCGTGCGGTGAAACCGCTGGCCTCACCCTCGCGTGACGGAGTGTCGGCCGCCTTGATCCAATGTTCGGGATCGGCTGGACGGGCAGCAAAGCTACGGCGCGTCGGATGCTCGCTCATCGCGCGGCCCTCCCGATGCCAAGCCGGTCGAGCTCGTCCGCCAGTGCTGCGATCTCGCGTGCGGCGGGCGTGTCGTCGTCGAGCTCCGAGACGAGACGGCCGGACTGGGCAGCGGCGGCGAAGGCGATGCGCTGGCCGATGGTGCTGGAGAGCACCGGCGGATCGTGATCGGCCAGCGTCTCGGCCGTCTCGCGCGCCAGCACGGTACGCGCGCTGCAACGGTTCAGGACGAAGCGGGCGGCAAGCTCCGGACGGTAGATGCGCGCCTCGGTGACGAGCGCCAGCATTTCGGCCGAAGCCCAGCCATCGAGCGGAGACGGCTGCACGGGGATCAGGACCAGGTCGGCGGCGAGCAGCGCCGAGCGCATCAGCGCGGCGACACGCGGCGGCCCGTCGATGACGACATGATCGGCGTCGCGGGCCAGTTCCGGCGCGTCCCGGTGCAGCGTGTCGCGAGCCAGGCCAACGACGCCGAACAGGCGGGGAAGGCCCTCGCGGCTGCGCTGCTGCGACCAGTCCAGCGCCGAACCTTGCGGGTCCGCGTCGATCAGGGTGACGCGCTGACCACGACGGGCCAGTTCCCCGGCGAGATTCAGCGCCAACGTCGTCTTGCCGACACCGCCTTTTTGATTGAGCAGCGCGACGATCATGACGCGCTCCCGATCGTCGGTGAGCGGTTTTCCGCAATCGCAGAAACGGCGGCGTGCGTTAGAAGAATTCCATAGGAATTCTGGTTAGATAAGTTACGGGCGCCACAAGCTTTTGATTCAAGGCGAGGAATCGACGATTCCGGTCCCCGATAGCACGAGGATCGGGTTCCCGATGGCACGATAGGCGCGGTCCCTGATAGCACGAGACTATTCACAGCTTATCCCCAGGGCGAGAGGTTGCACGGCGACGGCGAAGCCGGGGCACGCCGAAGGGCGCCGGATCGGTCGGAGCGAAGGAAAGGCGTTCGGGAAGACCTGACGGCTGCTCGATCACGAGCCGGTAGCCGGGCAGCGGCTGGCGCCGGACGATATCTCGCAGGTCGTAAGCGAAATGCTTCAGGGGCGAGAGCGACCCCGACTTGGCGTGCAGATGGAGGAGATCGAAACTCCAGCCATATTCCTGGCGGCCGCCATGCTTGCGCACAAGCCGGTAGAGCCAGCGCTCAAGCCCGCCCGTCAGATCAAAATAGGCCTGGTCGATGGTCAGCACGAGCGCGTCGTCGAGCACGGCGGCGTAGAACCAGTCGGGCAGGATCAGTTCGAGCCCGAGCGGACGGCCGCGATGGTCGGCCTTCTCCTTCCACTCGTTGATCCAGGAGAAGCGATGCATCCGCCGCTCGGTTGGCTGGCGGATCGATGTCGCCACGGTGGTCGACTGAAGGCGATCGAGGGCCGCCTTGAGGCGGTCATAATCACGCAGGCTGACGCCGCGGCCGATGAAGGTCAGGATTTCGTAGGGTGTCGTCGCCATCAGGCGCGACGGGCGAAGACCCAGATCGCGCGCCTCGACGATCTGGGACGCCGCCCAGATCAGCACGTCGGCGTCCCAGATGGTCGCCATGCCGTGTTCGGCAACGGCTTCGACCCGGATGACGATCGACCCGGCCTTGAAGTCGATCGGCGCCAGGCGCTTCGACTTGGCGAGCGAGAAGAACGGATAGGCCATGAGGTCCTGGGCGTCGCGCGGCGCGAGATCGCCGGGCAATGTCCGGAAGAGATCGAGCTGATCCCGCTCGCTGCTGTGACGGTGAAACGTCATGGTCGACCGCTCAGCGGGCGTAACGGCCGGCATGGGCCGGCTGCGTCGGCTCTTGCCGCTTGGCGGGCAGCACTGCGCCGCGCGGATCGGAGGTCGAGGTGACGGCGCCGCGTTCGGTCCAGGCCTGCAGGTCATCGACCGCGTAGACGACCCGGCCGCCGAGTTTGCGGTAGGCCGGGCCAGTCCCATAGGTCCGGTGTTTTTCGAGGGTTCGGGCTGACAGGCTGAGAAATTCGGCCGCCTCTTTGGTGCGCAGAAAGCGCGGCGGCAAAACGGCGAGATCGGGTCGCATGGATCGAGCCTCCGTGGGGTTCGTTAGAGCCGTCGAGGATCGGCGGCGGACGAAAAGCACGGTGGCGAAGAAGGCCCGGCAGGAGGGAGGGCGAAGATGGAAGGGCTAAATTCTCCCCCCTCCCGAAAAGGGAGAATTCGCTAGGATCGGCGGCGATGACGAAGAAGCTGACGATACCCGCCCTGGATCATGGCAAGGCCGTCGCGGACGAGATCCCTGACGGTGTCTCGCAGCGCGGAGGTTTTCCACGGCTGATCGGCGACGCGACGCACGCCGAAGAGGGCCTCGGCAATTTCGCGGTAGCTTGCGCCGCTGGTCCGGCCATCGACGGCTTGCAGCATATGGCGTGCACGGCGCAATTGCTGATCGGTCAATCGGGCATCTTGTGGCACCGCGCGCCCATGAAGCGCCTTGACGAGGCGGCTGACCGCTTCGACACGATCAAGGCCGTCCGCGTCGAGGGGCACAAGAGCCGCCAGCGGCCGGGCTCCATCGACGCCAATCAGGCGGACCAGGTGCAGCGACTGCCCGTTGCCGAGATCATGGAGAAAATGCTCGCCGGTTTCGTCGCGGCGGGGCGCGTTCGGATCGAGTGCGTCGATGAAAATGTTGTCGGAGGGAAGGAGCGAGGGAACATCCGTCAGGATGACGACGCTGCTGTCTTCCTCTGGCGACCAGAAGACGGGGGTCTCAACGGCGGTGAAAATAGGGTGGACAAGGAAATTGCAGGCCCCAGCGTCGCCGGACCGCGTTCACCAGCAGTTCGGACTCATCCGTCTGACCTTCGACCTTGGAATAGTCATGCTGATACTCGCTGTTGCGCCGCAACCATTCCCAGGCGAGGTCGGGCGCCACAAGGCGATCAATATAGTCGTAGTTCGGTGATGCTCTCCAGTTCGATATATCGGGAGTCATGTTACCTCCAGGCTCGCATCGTTCGTGCGTATCGCGGCCTGTGATGATTCCCGATTGTAATACCGGTCGGAAGCCCTGAGGGTTGCAACATGCGATGCCGTGACTGCATCGCAATTAATCAATGAAGATGGCCTTCGCGCACCAACAAGCGATAGCCGTGCTCCGTCATCCAGCGCGCGCGGGCCAGATGGGTATCATGGACATGGCGCGCACGTTCTGGCTCGTTCGTGGGGTCGAGGCCGAACAGGATCATGACGGCTTCGCGCCAGTCGGCGCCGTCCGTCGCCGCGTCGAGCAGGCGCAGATAGAGAACCATGTGCTTACGGTCATATGCCGTGAGCACCGCGCTTTCCGGCGGTTCGTCGAGAAAATCTATGTCCGTCATATTGTCCCCCAGTACCCATTTATAGCCGTTCTAAATCCCGGTGTTAACCATTGGATTTGGATGCGAAGCAGCGAGCATCGCCACACATCAGGCGATGCGCCGCCTGTATCGCCTGTCAGTTCAAACGGGCAGAAATCACGAAGACTTGCGACTGTCGATTTTCGCACGGACGAGCATAACACCTTCACCCTGGTCGGATGTGAGGAGAACGATGCCGTTGCCTTCAAAGGCCCGACGAACCTGATCGCGTGTCGTTTCATACACCTCGAGGCCGTTTTCGGATTCGAGGCGCTTCAATGCGGTCAGTGATACTTGGGCCTTGTCAGCGAGCGTCTCCTGTGTCCAACCCAGCAACGCGCGTGCGGCCCGTGATTGTCGGGCGGTGATCATGCATGATCACTTCCCACTCACGCTGGCACGCACGCCAGAACTACGACTATAATAGTCGTTCTTGAGGCCGCAAGCCAAGCTATTTCTGCTGATTGGCCAGCTTCAGCCGTCGTTTCGGCTTAACTGATTCGGTTGCGGCAGCAGCGCTTCGGCCCCGCCCGGATTGTCCGGGCGGGGCGGCTGCGGGCCTCAGTCGCCGTTGCGGCGGTTGGGGCGGGACCAGATCAGCGAGTGGGTGTCGCCTTCCTCGTCGTCGAAGAGGTTGGCGTAGATCGGGGCGTTGAAGCTCGGATCGTCGAGCTTGAGGCCCAGATAGTCGCGGCCTTCGCCCGAGCGCTTCGTCCAGGCGGCGCCGATCTCGGCGCGGCCAACCAGGACCCGGTGGCTGGGGGCGTTCTCGCCGGTGGCGCGCTGGTCGGGGACGATGCGCACGCCCTTGGCCTGGACGCTGAGGGTGACGATTTCGCCGGTGAATTCGTTCGAGCCGGTCTTCTTGAAGGTGCCGATGGTTGCCATGTTCAAATCTCCGTTTTCCGTTTTCGAGCCCGCACCATGCGGCCTCGATGGCGATCGGTTGGCCGGAGACGACCGACGACGCATCGCTTGCGACCGGAGCGAAGCGGAGGATGGCGCAGGCAAGAGTTTCTTGCCTCGCGAGGAATGACGGCCTTGGCCGACAGGGGAAGAAAGTCGGGACGCGCCGTTGCGGCATAGGCGGTCGAGGCGAAGCTGTTCTTTGGCCAGATCAGCCCATTGGAGAGGCCGTTTGGAGCGGTCGGCGGACGGATGTCTCACGGAGATGATGGCGACCTGACACGACCGGCACGGAGATTGTTCGATGTCTCACCGGCTCATCCCTCCCTACCGGCTGACCGGATGTGCTTCTCCACCGCCACGCTCTTCCGCGTCATGAGCGCCCGCCATCACGTCATGGTTTGTTGCGTCGGGGCCCCGCTAACCGGCGCCCAAAGTGTCGGACTCAACGCTGCAATCACCTCCCAGTCGCAGCCAAAGCGGCGGCATGCTAGCATAGCCGACCCTTCATGGGGTGACGGCGTCATGCGATCAGTCCGCCCCAGGATCAACGCCAGTAGCGGGGTGAACGTCCACGATCTGATCCCAGGCCGTATTGTTGCCTGGAATGTCAGAGCTGAGCTCCTTCGTAGGCGGGACGTTTGCTGAAAAACTGTGCTTTCTATATTAAGGAATACAAGTAGGGGACCGTTCGATGGAACTCGATGATCCGGAGAAACCGGAATTTGCATCATGGGATAGTTATTTGAAGTTCGCTCGTCGCGTGCGGCATGAGCGGCGGTACGTGCTGACACGAGAGGAAGAGGTCTTTCTCGCCACTGTCCGCGCTACGAACCGCGGTCGCGACGTCGAACTACCAGCAGGAATGATCCTCTTCCGCGCGCAGCGGGGTATTGACTGGAACACGCCGACCGATGAGGACGGAAACGAACTGGGGGAAGAGCCCGCTGGGTACGGCGCTGCGCGCATGAAACCCCGTTCCAATCAAGCCACCGAGGGACGCGCCAATCCCGCTGGCATCCCGGTTCTTTATCTCGGCACGACGGAACAAACGGCGATTTCGGAGGTGAGGCCTTGGGTCGGGGCTTCTGTTTCAGTCGCCCAGTTTAAGCTGTTGCGAACACTTAGAGCAATCGACCTGTCGCGCGGTCACGGGAAATCATCCTTCAGCGAGGTCGGCCTCCGACACTTTCTCGACGGGACGCCTGTGAGCGCTGAGGTGAAGGAAAAAGCGGTGTGGGTCGACATCGACAGTGCTTTTTCCCGGCCTGTCACTGTTTCCGACGATGCCGCCGATTACGTGCCTACGCAAATCTTGGCGGAACTCTTTCGAGACAGCGGTTATGAGGCCATAGTCTATAAGAGCCAGTTCGGCGAAAAAGGCTTCAATATTGTCCTATTCAGCCCGGACGCCGCCGACGCAATCAATTGTGCCCCGTATGAAATAACTGGCATTGAGGTCGCTTTCAAGGAAATCGGCAACCGCTGGTTTGCGACGAAGCATTTGAATTCAGAGCAGGAAGAGTAGTTTTCGTTTAGCTCGGTGCAGATCGGGCGGCGCTCACGCGCCGCCGAACTTCCAGACCGGGATGCCGAGTTTCTTGGCCTTGTCGGCGAGGTTGTCGTTGATGCCGGTGCCGGGGAAGTGCATTACGCCCTTCGGGACGATCGCCAAGATGTCATCGTTGCGCTTGAAGGGCGCGGCGCGACCGTGCTTCGTCCAGTCCGGTGCGAAGCCGATTTGCGGTACGTTGCGGTTCTTGGCCCAGAGCGAAGCGATCTTCTCGGCACCCTTCGGGGATTTGCCGTGGATCAGCACCATGTCGGAGTGCTTCTCGTGGACCTGATCGAGCTTGGCCCAGATCAGCTGGTGGTCATCGAAGTCGAGTCCGCCGGTGACGACGATCTTCGGGCCGGGAGGGAGGAGGACTTCTTGCTCGGCGCGCTTCCTAGCCATGAGGAAGTCGCGGCTGTCGATCATCGCGGAGGTCAGGTTGCGATGGTTGACCTTTGAGCCAGTGCGAGGAAGCCAGGGTTTGCCGATCTGGCGCTCGTAGTGTTCGGCGGCCTGGTCGCGCATCAGTTCGAAAGCGTTCTGCCGTTCGATGAGAGTCTTGCCCTCCGCGATCTGGCGCTCGAGTTCGACCGACTTCACCTCGCTGCCGTCCTGCTGCCGCTGTGAGCGTTTCTGCGCCTGCTCGTTGTCGTCGAGTTCGCGAGCGATCCGTTCGGTGGCGCGGTGGAAGATGTTGACGGTCGACCACAGGAGATCGTCGAGGTCGGGTTCGAGGCGGGTGTCCTCCAGGGTCGAGATCAGGGCGTCGAAGATGTCTGCGACAGCGCCCGTGACCTGATTGCCGTCTGGCAGGAGACGCTGATCCGGCTCGTCGGCGAAGGGGCGGTAGCCGTGGAGCTGGAGTTCGTTGAGGACGTGATCGGTGGGTGACGATTCGTGGTGGGGTTCGTAGTCGTCGTGCTCGCTCATGGGATGCTCCCTTGGCTGGACCGCGACCGTCGCGGCCTTCATGGCGACGGAGCCCACGGGCGGAGCGGACCTGCACCCGGCGCGGGCGCCGGGCCGGAGCAACGCGGAGGATGCCGGAGGCCGGCTATTTTGTTTCGCGATGGAAAGGCGGCCTCGGCCGCCGCCGGAAAATAGTCGGCCGCAGGCATTGCCTGTCCGAGCCGCTTGTGGGCCGATCGCCCTCTCGAAGGCCGAGGCGCGGTCCTCTCCAAGGGGCCGTGCATCCGTGCGAGTATGACGGCGGCCGCGCGCCGCCGCCGTTCAGTCGCCGGTCTACGCCGCCAGGAGCATGAAGCGGGCGACGTCCTGCGGTGCGAGCTGCACCCGGATATGCGCCATCAGCGTGTCACGGCCATAGGTGCGGAGATCCTCGTTGAAGTCCCCGAGCATGGGTGACAGGGCAATCGCCTCGATCCCGACCGCGTTCGCCCGTTCGATCAGCGTGTTCCTCGCACCGTCCCCGGCGCGATCATTGTCGCGCACGATATAGAGCCGGCGCAGTGCATCGTGGAACTGGATGGCGGCGAGGTGCGCCGCGGAGAGTGCCGCAGCCGCCGGCATGCCGGGCATGACCTCACGAGCCGATAGGACGCTTTCGATCCCTTCGCCGGCCGCCAGTACGTCGCCGGAGAGCCCGAAGCGGACCGCGTGCCCAAGAAGGTCGCCCATCGCCTTACGCTGGATGTCGATTGGCGCCTTGTCTGAACCGTCGGGCGCGAGCCAGGTCCGATGCGCGCCGGTGATCTTGTCGGTGAGATCGGTGACGGCGGCGACCATGGCCGGCCAGGTCTCGGTCGGGCTGTGCTCGTCGGGCCGATAGTAGCACCGGGAATGGAAGCGCAGGCTTCCGCATCCGTGCAAAGCCGTAATGCCGCGTCCGCGCAAATACGCTTCCACGAGCGTCCCGCCGATCGGCTGGCACATCGCGATGAGCCGGTGTGCGGCTTCGGTCGACCCTGATGGTGCCGGCGTGCGCGCGTGCTGCCCCAGTTGCGGTTCGGGATCGGGAGGCATGCTAAGGAACAGGCGGGCCTCCTCGGCGACATCCGCGAAGTCGATGAGGCCCAGCGATTCACGGATCACGTCGAGCAGATCGCCATGCTCGCCCGTCGCGGCATCCGTCCATTTGCCGGCGGGGCCTTTGGCGGTGTCCTTCAGGCGCACGAACATCGACTGGCCCGGCGTGTTGCGAACATCGCCAACCTGCCAATAGTTTCCCTGGCGGCGACCGGCGCCGAGATAGCGTTTGCACACCGCCTCGGCCTGCAGGCCGAGACGGGTTGCGAGGTCGGAAGCGTCGCGGCGGGCCATTACGCGGCCTCCCGCTCGCCGATCCGGGCCACCGGATAGGTGTCGAGCAGCTTGTCGAGCACGGTCGGTCCCGTGCTGTCGATCGGAACAAAGAACCGCAGCGACCAGGAGATGATCTCGGTGAAGAGGCCATAGGCGCGAAGGCGATCCCGCATGGCCTCGGTGAAGCCGGATAGCTCGATGCGGTTGGCGCCCATGACACGCACGCGGCGAAGCTGAAGCCCTTCCGCGAGGTCGAGGATCGTCCGCCCGTCAATCAGAGCCGCATAGGCGTCGTCGGCCGACAGGCTGGTCGTGCCGGTCGAGGCGGCGTTTGCGGCCCAGGCCGGCGAGACGCGGCGGCCGATGATGCGTTCCCCATCGTCGGTCTGAAGCCGGTAAACGCGGGTCGACTCGTTCGGCAGGCGCTTCCACACCGGCAGCAGCAATCCGGCGACGATGTGGATGGTGCTGTCGCTGTAGGCGGGCACATCGGCGAGTTCGTCGGACCAGGCTGCGGCGAAGGTGCTGCGGTCGGCCTCCTGCCAATGGCTTTCCGCCATCGACTTCAACGAAGCGTGGTGGTGCTCCATCGGCCGGATCAGCCGAACGCGACGTTCGATCTCGCCATCGTCGAGCATCAGCGACGGTGCAGGGATCTGCACGGCGGCGCGCCCGGATCGTTCGTTCACCAGCAGCTTCGCCCCGCGATCGTCTAGCCAGCCGAGCGCGTCGTCGAGCGACAGCGGGCGATTGCGAGTCCGCTGGGTGATGGTCAGCAGTCGGGTCTGCGCGCCCGATGCTGGGTGCGTGTAGATGGTCGTGCGATCGGTGACGACGAAGCTCTCCGCCGTCAGGGTTTCGAGGCCAACGTCGTAGACGCCGCTGGCGATCGCGCCCGACACCTTCGCATCGAGAAGCTGTTCGAAGGCGGTGAAGAGAATGCCCTGCAGCTCAATAGTCAGCGCCAGCAGCCGGTTGAGGAAGGTGGTGATCGGCGGCAGCTCGTCCTTGATGCCGTTGTCGTCCATCAGCTTGAGGCCGGTGGCGGTTTCGAAGCGATGGAGCGAGCAGCCTTCGATCTTGCCGCGCACGATCAGGAGATAGAGCTGGCGCAGCGCATCGCGGGCGTAGCAGGATTCCAGATTGTCCTCGGGCCGGAACAGGCCCTGGCCACCTGTCTGGCGTTGCCCGCGTGTGATCGCACCGAGCGTGTCGAGCCGGCGCGCGATCGTGCTGAGGAAGCGCTTTTCCGCTTTCACGTCGGTCGCGATTGGACGGAACAAGGGCGGCTGCGCCTGGTTCGTGCGGTTGGTGCGGCCCAGCCCCTGGATCGCCGCGTCGGCTTTCCAGCCCGGTTCGAGCAGGTAATGCACGCGCAGCCGCTGGTTCTTCGCCGACAGATCCGCATGGTAGCTGCGGCCGGTGCCGCCCGCGTCCGAGAAGACGAGGATGCGCTTCAGGTCATCCATGAAGGCGGCGGTTTCGGCGAGGTTGGCTGATGGCGCGCGGTTCTCCACGGCCAGACGGTCGCCCTTCCGGACGATCCGCCGCGAGCGGCCCGTCACCTCGGCTACCATATCGGTGCCGAAGCGTTGGACGATCTGGTCGAGCGCGCCCGGCACGGGCGGAAGCGACGCGAGGCGCTCGATCAGTTCGTCGCGGCGGGCGACGGCTTCGCGGCTCTCGACGGGCTGGCCATCGCGATAGACGGGGCGAGACGACAGATTGCCCTCGCCATCGGTGAACGGCTCGTAGAGCTGCACCGGGAAGGAATGGGCGAGATAGTCGAGAACATATTCGCGCGGCGTGATGTCGACGCGCACGTCGTTCCACTCATCGGTCGGGATCTCGGCCAGGCGACGTTCCATCAATGCCTCGCCGGTCGACACGATCTGCACGACAGCGGTATGGCCCGCCGCCAGGTCGTGCTCGATGGAGCCGATCAGGGTCGGCGTCTTCATCGAGGTCAGCAGATGCCCGAAGAAGCGCTGCTTCGCGGATTCGAAGGCCGAGCGGGCGGCGGATTTCGCCTGCCGGTTCAGCGTGCCGGTCGACCCGGTGATGTTGGCGGCCTGCATCGCCGCGTCGAGATGGTTGTGGATGATGGCGAACGCGCCGGCATAAGCGTCGTAGATGCGGCGTTGCTCATCGATCAGCGCGTGCTCGACCAATTCGTATTCCACGCCGTCGTAGGAGAGCGAACGGGCAGTGTAGAGTCCGAGCGAACGCAGGTCGCGCGCCAACACCTCCATCGCTGCAACGCCGCCGTCCTCGATGGCCTCCACGAATTCCGCGCGCGTGGCGAAGGGAAAATCGTCGCCGCCCCAAAGGCCGAGCCGCTGGGCATAAGCGAGATTGTGGACGGTGGTGGCGCCAGTGGCGGAGACATAGACGACGCGGGCATTCGGCATGGCATGCTGAAGCCGTAGGCCGGCGCGACCTTGCTGCGATGGGGCGACGTCGCCCCGTTCTCCCTTGCCGCCGCCGGCGTTCTGCATCGCGTGGCTCTCGTCGAAAATGATCACTCCGTCGAAATCGGAGCCCAACCAATCGACGATCTGTCGGACGCGCGAAACCTTCTCGCCACGGTCATCGGACCGCAGCGTGGCGTAGGTTGCAAATAGGACGCCTTCCGACAGCGTGATCGGGCGCCCTTGGGGGAACCGCGACAGCGGTGTGACCAGCAGGCGTTCCATGCCGAGCGCGGACCAGTCGCGTTGTGCGTCCTCGATCAGCTTGTCGGACTTTGAGATCCAGACCGCCTTGCGCCGGCCCTGGAGCCAATTGTCGAGGATGATGCCGGCCGACTGGCGGCCTTTCCCGGCGCCGGTGCCGTCGCCGAGCATGAAGCCGCGGCGGAATCGAATGGTGTCGGGCGCTTCGGCGGGTGCGGCCTTCACGACATCGAAGGTCTCGTCGACCGTCCACGATCCGGCGAGATAATCGCTGTGGGCCTCGCCGGCATAGATCACCGTCTCAAGCTGGGCGTCGGACAAGAGAGCCAGGATGTTCGCCGGTAGGGTCGGCCGATAGCCCGGCTTCGGCGGCGCGATGCTCGCCATGGCGGCGGACTGGACGAGCTTGGTCGGGTGGGCCTGCGCGCCAGGAATTCGGATCGACTGCAATCCGTATTCTTCATAGATCGCGTCGGTCAGATGCGCGCCCTCGGCTGGCGTCCAGTCCACGGTCTCGTAGCCAAGCTTAACACCATCGGGGTCGATGCCGATCGGCGCCGCCGGAAGTGACGTTGCGGTGCGGGCAAGATAGCCGCGCACGGATTTCGGGGGCGCGGCCGAGAGCGGCACGGGGATCGCTGGCAGGGCGACGGGTGGACGGACCGGCGTGTCGCGCTCGATCCAACCGAGCAGCGTGGCGACATCGGGCGCCATGCCGGGCGACGTCGGAAAGGTGGCCGGATCGCCAGCCGGCATCTTGTCGATGACGGTCAGCCGTGTCGCGAAGGTCGTTCCGTGCTTGGCATAGACCGAGCCGGCAATTGCCGCGGAGAAGACGACAGTGCTCCGTTTCTGCAGGCGCTCGAACGCACTGCGCCAATTAGGCGTGTCCGGCCCGACATTGGCTCCGGTGATCGCCACGAGCCGGCCACCGGGCGCAAGCCGGTTCAGGGCCGAGGCGATGTGGCGAAAGCCGGCGTCAGCAACGCGGCCGGAGACATTGGTCATGGCCGAGAATGGCGGATTCATGATGACGACGGAGGGAGTGGCGGCAGGGGCAAGGTGATCGTCGATCTGCGCGGCGTCGAACCGCGTGACAGTGACGGCCGGAAAGAGCGAAGCGAGTAGATCTGCACGAAGGTCGGCCAATTCGTTGAGGATCAGCGATCCGCCGACCATCGATGCGAGAATGGCGAGCAGGCCAGTGCCAGCTGAAGGCTCCAGCACGATGTCGTCCGGCGTGATCGCCGCCGCCGTCACCACAGCGAGGCCAAGCGGCACTGGTGTCGAGAATTGCTGGAGCTCCTGAGATTCCTCGGATCGGCGAGTATGGGTGGGCAAAAGCGCCGCGACTTTCGCTAGCGTGGAGAGCCGTGCCGCCGGAGACACGGATTTGCGGAAAAGTGCGCGTCCGAATTTCCGCAGGAACAGGACGGCGGCGACCTCGCAGGCTTCGTAGGCGGTCTTCCAATCCCATGCGCCAGCGGAATCGGAAGCGCAGAACGCGGTTTCTATCACCGCACGCAGCAGCGGCGTATCGATGCGCTCGCCGCGTTCGAGATGGCCGAGCAGGTTCTGGGCTGCCGACAGGATGGCAGGCCCACGGGCGACGGGCGCTGTTGGAGCGGCCACGGGTAAAAAGACAGTCATCGGGAGATCCTCGAAAGAGCGTGAACGGATAAGTCCGGCCGGCGCTCTCTCTCGAACCCCCGGACTCATTCCGCCCCGGCGGGCCTCTCACTCTCGAAGGCGGGCATGAAAAAAGCGCCCAGCCGCGAGGCGGGGCGCTTTGCCGATCGGGGGGAAGGGGGCTGGCTACCACAACTATGATGGCGCTTCGGGCCGCAAGAAACCGCCCGGATCGTCAGGATCAGGTGGCAGATAGGCGTCATAGGGATTGTCGACGGCGAGATGGCCGAAGGGAGTGAAGACATAATCTCCGCTATCGCGCCCAACGGCGCAGATGACATAGCGATGGGCGCCGGTCTCGGCGTCGAGGCATTCCATGAGCGCGAGATTGCCATCCGCCGCCGCGCGCAGCAGCGTCTGGAAATTGCACCTAGCATGGTCGGGGATGCTCATGTCCATTCTCCATCGCCAGAGAGAAGCTCGGCAAGCCAGCCATCGGTGTAAGTCCAGTCGACGGTCTCGCCCGTGGCGAGATCGAGGACATGCGCGCCGCCGCCGAAACCATCGAGCCGAGATTTCGAGCAGGTATTGGCGTATTGAAAGCCCCAGCGGCCGGTGAGACCGAATTCCACAGCGCACCGTTTGACGAACTGGATCAGCCGCTCGGGATCGCCGGTGACGTCATCGCGCATCCAGAGGTTCGTGCCGCCATGTTCGGGCTGGATCGAGAGCAGGAACCCGTCTGAAGGCGGTTCCTCCGAGACGCCTTCCTCCGAAAGGACGTTGTAGAGATCGAGCGCCCGAGCGGCGTTCTGAGGCGTGCCGACATCGAGAAGGCACGAGAAATGAGTGAAGTAGTCGGCCATGTCAGGCTCCTGAAACGAAAGGAGCCCGGCGCGATGGCCGGGCTCGATGAGAGGGGAATGGGGCGGAGCGGCTGGAGCCACCCCGCCTCCTGTGATCATTCGGCCGCGATGGCGTGGACTTCGTCGTCCTCGTCCGCGGTGACGTCTTCATCCTCATCGCCCTCGGTGAGGAAGGCTGGCAGGTCGGCCCCGTCATCCTCAGCACCCGCGTCGACGTCGGGCGTGGCGGTTTCGGCCTCGGCTGCCAGGCGCAGGGGCTCCGGGAGCCAACCGGTGTCGGCCAGCAGGCGCTCGGCTTCCCGTGCCATGTCACCCTTCTTCAGATGGTCGATGAGCTGCGCGGCCTGCTCGCCCGCACCCTCGCGTACCGCTTCGAGGATGCGCGGCTTGGTGACCCGGCCGAGATAGTTGCCGACCGTGGGCCGCCAGCCGACCTCGACCATGTCGAGACCGGTCGCGCGCGCCAGCCGGTCAGCCTGAGCGAGCCGCATGTCCAGCGTGTGCTGCGAGACGCCGTTGCCGCCATAGGGGTTGGGCTTCTCGTAGAGGGCGTTGACGCCATAGCTGACGCAATGGGCGAGCAGCGCCATGCGGCTGGTATCGTCGAGCCCGGCCAGCCAGTCCCACAGCGCCTGGTCTTCGGCGGGGATGTCGCCTGCCCAAGCCTCGTTACGCTCCTGCACCGCACGAGCCGATGGGCTGTCATTCAGCCCCTCGTCCTGCACGGGGAAGAAGATGTGATTGACGCTCGCCTCCAGCGCGCCCTTGCACATGCGATGCTGGAAGGTGTCCGAGACCAGCTTGTGCAGCAACGCGGTCATGGCGACATGCGGATGCTCAGCCAGCGCGTTGCGCAGCGCCAGCGTCCGGTGCGCGGTCAACTCGGTGACCAGACGGTCGGGCAGCGGCCTGATCGCCTCTTCCTCCTCGTCTTCGCTGTCGGCCGGTTCGCCGCCGATGGTGATGACGGCGCGCTGCACACGCGGATCAGCCGGATCATGCTGAACCTCGCCGGTCTCGCCGTCCTCGATGTCGTGCACCGGTTCGGGCGCCTCGTCCTCGGGGCGGACATAGCCGCGTTCGATGTCGAGCCGGCCGTCATGGCCGACGCTGACGAAGACGCCGGCGCGGGCGATGTCGGCGGGCTCGAAGCGGATGGGACGCTCATCGAAGGCCGCAAGGGCTGTCTCGATCTCGCCGAGACGCTGATCGACCTCTTCCGGCAGGTCGTCAACGCCTTCATACTCGGCTTCGAGCTTCTGATATTCAGCGTTCAGGGCTGCGATCGTCGCCTGTTCATTGGTAGTCAGGTCGAGCGGCTCGCCTTCCAGCGCCCGCAGGCCATGGGTCGCGCCATACGGAAAGCTGACGGCGACCTCGATCCACTTCCAGCCTTCGGCTGCAACTGTGTCGGCTTCGGCCTTCAGCTTCTCGGCGACCAGCCGGTCGAGCAGCGCCACGTCTTGCAGCCAGCCGCCATCGTCGGACTGGAACAGGTCGCGCATGATGATGCCGCCGGCCACCTCATAGGCGTCGAGGCCGACGAAAACGGCGCGCTTGTCGGAGGCCCGGACCGTGGTATCGGTCAGCATCCGGCGGATCTGATAGGGCTCCTTCGACCAGGAATCCTTCACGGCATCCCAGACCTGCTGCTGGCGGTCATGGTCGCCGGAAACCGTGAAGGCCATGAGCTGCTCCAGCGTCATGCCGTCCTCGGCATAGATGTCGAGCAGCGCCGGCGAGACAGAGGCAAGCCGGAGCCGCTGCTTCACGACCTGGGCCGAAACGAAGAAGGCGGCGGCGATCTCTTCCTCGGTCATGCCTTTGGTGCACATGTCCTGAAAGGCCCGGAATTGATCGAGAGGGTGCATATTTTAGGTTATGCGTCAAGTGTCCTTTTGGCTGGATAACGCTGATTCTAAGGACTTC